>CANQVN010000046.1 GCA_947627315.1 uncultured Clostridia bacterium
GGCCAGCTTCGTAAGACTATTAAAAGAAGCGGGGCGGCCCGAGACAGAGTTCTCTGCTTCCCTCTGGCGTGAGATGATTGAGGAAGTAACGATCCAGACCGGGCGGCAAGCATCTTACCTGCTGGTGGATGGACGCAAGTTCACTGTGCCGATCTAAGCTAGGCACGGCAAAATACAGCTGAGCGGCTAGAGCTTCAACTCTAGCCGTTCTTTTTATATGTTTGCCGGGAGGAGGGCGGACATCGCCTCCACTAATTTGCATTTGCACCAATTCCGAAAATATGGTGTTGCAAAATTGCCTCCCTTATTTTGGGGCCCAAATAATAGCCGTTCCAAATGCACCGCTTCTGGCAAAATTGGCCCTCTGTGACCGCAGATGCTGCACGAGTGTTTTTGGTGCAGAGATTTTGTCCGTTTCCGCCAAGATCACTGTGCAGACCATGACAAAAATGAAAAACACCCCTAGAAACAGGGATGTTTTTCCGATGGTGGCATAGACACAGAGTACTCCATGTCCACGTCATATTATGGTGGGAGCGGGTGGATTCGAACCACCGTAGTCGAAGACAACAGATTTACAGTCTGCCCCCTTTGGCCGCTCGGGAACACTCCCATAATTATGGAGCTGGTGAACGGAGTCGAACCATCAACCTGCTGATTACAAATCAGCTGCTCTGCCATTGAGCCACACCAGCGTGCAACAGAGCTTATTATATCTGTTTTACGTCATTTTGTCAACACCTTTTTAATAAAATGAGCGTAAAACATATAAAAATATTTTAATCAAATCTCTTGACACCGCAATGCCGCTATGTTAGAATATCATAATGTATTATAATGGCTGATTATACCTTTTTATTGTGACATATTTTTGTCAAAACAGCGGGAATGCCGTCGGACGGCAGTCTCGAAAGGGTTTAAGAGCGGCTTTGAAAATAAAAAGGACGGAGTGATGGTTTACATGCCAAAAATGCAGACATTGGGCAGAAACGAAAGAGTCAGCTTTTCCAAGATAGACGAAATTCTTGAAATGCCGAATTTAATCGCAATTCAAAAAGACTCGTACAACTGGTTTTTGGAAAAGGGACTTAAAGAAGTTTTTGAGGATGTTTCGTCCGTGGTCGATTTTTCGGGCAACATAGTGCTTGATTTTATCGACTATAAGATGGACGAGTCGCCTAAATACTCCATTGTCGAGTGCAAGGAGAGGGACGCGACCTATGCCGCGCCGCTCAAGGCGCTTGTCCGGCTCACCAACAAAGAGACGGGCGAGATAAAAGAACAGGAAATTTTCATGGGCGAGTTCCCGATAATGACGGAGAGCGGCACGTTTATCATAAACGGCGCAGAGCGCGTCGTCGTCTCTCAGCTCGTGCGCTCCCCCGGTATATATTATTCGAAAACGCTTGATAAAAGCGGCAACCCCGTTTATGCTACAACGGTTATCCCCAATCGCGGCGCCTGGCTTGAATATGAGTCGGATGCGTCGGGCGTCATTTCCGTCAGAATAGATAAAAACCGCAAGCTGCCGATAACCACCTTCGTGCGCTCACTCGGCGCGTTTTTGCAGGACGATGTCTACAGTCCGTTTTACGGGATGGATCTCGGCTCGACAGAGACGCTGCTTTCCATCTTCGGCGACTGCGACTATATAAAACACACGCTTGAAAAGGACATAACGCAGGATATCGACGGCGGACTTATAGAGGTTTACAGAAAAATAAGACCGGGCGAGCCCGCCACGGTCGAGGGCTCTTATACTCATATCAACAACTTATTCTTTGACGATAAGAGATATGACCAGTCGAGAGTCGGTATATATAAATATAATATGAAGCTTGCTTTGCCCGAGCGTATTATCGGCGGCGTTCTTGCCGATATCGTCGCCGACCCGCTCACAGGCGAAATCATTGCCGAGGCGGGAAGCAAGATAACAAAAGAGCTTGCTCACAAGATTGAGGACGCGGGCGTTTTCTGCGTCAAGCTTGAAATAGACGGCAGGGAAGTTCCCGTGTTTTCAAACGGTATGGTCGAGATGAAAAACTTTGTTGATTTCGACCCGGAGGAATGCGAGATAAACGAGCGGGTGCGCTTTAACGTGCTGCGCGAGATACTCGACGCGTGTGAAAACGACGAGCAGATAAAGGAGCAGTGCCTGCTCCGTAAAAACGAGCTTATTCCCAAGCACATAATTATCGACGATATAATGGCGTCTGTAAACTATGTGTTCAATATGACGGTAGGACTCGGCAGGACGGACGATATCGACCATCTGGGCAACCGCCGCATCCGCTGCGTCGGCGAGCTTTTGCAAAACCAGTTCAGAATCGGCTTTGCCCGTATGGAGCGCACCATCAAGGAGCGTATGTCCCTTCAGGATCTGGACGTTGTAACGCCTCAGGCTCTTATCAACGTCCGCCCCGTAGTTGCGGCGATTAAGGAGTTTTTCGGTTCGTCGCCGCTGTCCCAGTTTATGGATCAGAACAACCCGCTGGCAGAGCTTACGCACAAGCGCCGCCTGTCCGCGCTCGGTCCGGGCGGTCTGTCGCGTGACCGCGCCGGCTTTGAGGTTCGCGACGTTCACTACACCCACTACGGCAGAATGTGTCCGATAGAGACGCCGGAAGGTCCGAACATCGGTCTTATTTCCTACCTTGCCTCCTATGCCCGTATCAACGAGTACGGATTTATCGAGGCTCCGTACAGAAAGATTGATAAGCAGACCGGCAGAGTCACAAACGAGATTGTCTATATGACCGCGGATAAGGAGGACGAGTTTACAGTCGCTCAGGCGAACGAGCCGCTCGATGAAAATGGCAGGTTTGTAAACGCCATGGTGACGGCGCGCCGCCGCGAGGAAATCATCGAGATTGAAAACGATAAAATAGATTATATGGACGTTTCGCCCAAGATGATGGTGTCCTGCGCCACCGCGTTTATCCCGTTTCTTGAAAATGACGACGCGAACCGTGCTCTGATGGGCGCGAATATGCAGCGTCAGGCTGTTCCGCTTCTTAAAACCGAGTCGCCCATTGTCGGCACCGGCATGGAATACCGCTCGGCGCACGACTGCGGCTGCTGCATTGTCAGCAAGCGCGCGGGCGTTGTCGAGTATGTCAGCGCGGACAAAATCACTATTAGAACAGACGGCGGCGAGCTGGATGAATACAATCTCATCACATTCCTGCGCTCCAACCAGGGCACATGCGTCAATCAAAAGCCGATTGTCGACGTGGGCGAGCGCGTCGCGGCGGACGAGATAATAGCGGACGGACCGTCGACCTATAACGGCGAGATTGCTCTCGGTAAAAATATGCTTATCGGCTTTCTCACATGGGAGGGCTATAACTATGAGGACGCCGTTCTGCTTAACGAGCGTCTTGTAAAGGACGACGTTTTCACGTCCGTTCATATCGAGGAATACGAGATAGAGGCGAGAAGCACAAAGCTCGGTCCCGAGGAGATAACCCGCGAGATACCGAACGTCGGCGAGGAGGCGCTCAAAGACCTCGACTCGCGCGGAATTATCCGCATCGGCGCGGAGGTTCGCAGCGGCGACATTCTGGTCGGTCGCGTCACCCCCAAGGGCGAGACGGAGCTTACGGCGGAGGAAAAGCTGCTTCGCGCGATATTCGGCGAAAAGGCGCGCGAGGTGCGCGACACCTCACTTCGCGTTCCGCACGGCGAGTACGGAACTATCATTGATATCAAGGTGTTCACGCCCGAAAATTCCGAGGAGCTGTCTCCCGGTGTCAATAAGGTTGTGAGATGCTATATCGCGCAGAAACGCAAGATTTCGGTAGGCGATAAGATGGCGGGCCGCCACGGCAATAAGGGCGTCGTGTCCCGCATACTGCCGCAGGAGGATATGCCCTATCTTCCCGACGGTACGCCGCTGGATATCGTGCTCAACCCGCTGGGCGTCCCCTCGCGTATGAACATCGGTCAGGTGCTGGAGGTTCATCTGGGCAGGGCGGCAAAGGCGCTCGGCTGGAAGATAACCACTCCCGTGTTCGACGGCGCTGTCGAGGAGGATATCCGCGAGTGCCTCAAAAAGGCGGGGCTTGATTCAGACGGAAAGACGGTTCTTTATGACGGACGCACGGGTCTTCCGTTTGACAACCGCGTAACCGTCGGATATATGTACTTTCTCAAGCTTCACCACCTTGTCGATGATAAAATCCACGCGCGCTCGACAGGTCCGTATTCGCTTGTCACTCAGCAGCCGCTCGGCGGTAAGGCGCAGTTCGGCGGTCAGCGGTTCGGCGAGATGGAGGTTTGGGCGCTGGAGGCTTACGGCGCGGCATACACGCTTCAGGAAATACTCACCGTCAAGTCTGACGACGTTGTCGGCAGGGTAAAGACCTACGAGGCTATTGTCAAGGGTCAGAACGTGCCAAAGCCGGGCATACCCGAATCGTTCAAGGTTCTTGTAAAAGAGCTTCAGTCTCTTGCGCTCGACTTTAAGGTTCTGGATAAAAATATGGAAGAAATCGACCTTAAAGAGACGTTTGAGGACGACGAGGACGACGTGTACGACGATAAATTCAGGCGCAAGGCGGAAAGCGGCGTTCCCACCGACGAGCTGTTGGAGGAAACGGACGGCGAGCCTGAATATGACGACTCCGATTATGACGAGGAGCTTGAGCAGGAGGATGAGGAGGATTACGACGAGGAAACCAACCCCGACGACGACATACTTGACGACGACTGGCGCGGAATAACCGACGATGCCGCCGAAGAGAGCGGGGAGGACGATGTCCTCGACGATGAACAGGAATAACAACCCTCAAACCGAAAGGAGTATTTATACAGTATGGAATTCAATGCGTTTGAAGCCATAAAAATTGGTCTCGCATCTCCTGATAAAATAAGAGAGTGGTCATACGGCGAGGTAAAAAAGCCGGAGACTATAAATTACAGAACGCTTAAACCCGAAAAGGACGGTCTTTTCTGCGAACGTATTTTCGGACCGACCAAAGACTGGGAGTGCCACTGCGGCAAATATAAGAGAATAAGATTTAAGGGCAAAATATGCGATAAATGCGGCGTCGAGGTCACAAAAGCCAAGGTTCGCCGCGAGCGTATGGGGCATATCGAGCTTGCAGCTCCTGTGTCGCATATATGGTATTTCAAGGGCATTCCCGCCCGTATGGGTCTTATGCTCGATCTCACGCCCAAGGAGCTTGAAAAGGTTCTCTATTTCGACTCCTATATAGTCACCGACCCCGGCGATACGCCGCTTCAGAAAAAGCAGCTGCTGTCCGACTCGGAATATGCCGAGATGCGGGAGCGGTACGAGGACGATTTCGACGCGGGCATGGGCGCGGAGTATATCAAAAAGCTGTTGCAGGAAATCGACCTTGAAAAGATGTCGGGCGAGCTTAAAGAGCAGCTTGCCGAGGCGACGGGTCAGAAGCGCACCAAGCTCATCAAGAAAATGGAGGTTGTGGAGGCGTTTAAAAACTCCGGCAACCGCCCCGAGTGGATGATTTTGGACGTAATTCCCGTAATCCCGCCCGAGATTCGCCCGATGGTACAGCTGGACGGCGGCAGGTTCGCCACGTCCGACCTCAACGACCTTTACAGGCGGGTTATCAACAGAAATAACAGACTTAAAAGACTGCTGGAGCTGGGCGCGCCTGACGTTATTGTCAGAAACGAGAAGCGAATTTTGCAGCAGGCGGTCGACGCGCTTATAGATAACGGCAGGCGCGGCAGACCGGTCACCGGTCAGAACAACCGCCCGCTTAAATCGCTGTCCGATATGCTCAAGGGCAAGCAGGGACGTTTCCGTCAGAACCTGCTCGGAAAGCGAGTCGACTATTCCGGTCGTTCGGTCATCGTCGTAGGACCTGAGCTTAAAATTTACCAGTGCGGCGTGCCGAAGGAAATGGCAATCGAGCTGTTCAAGCCATTTGTTATGAAAAAGCTTGTGTCGGACGGTCACGCGACAAATATAAAATCGGCGAAGAAAATGGTAGAGAAAATGCGCAAGGAGGTTTGGGACGCGCTGGAGGATGTCATTAAGGATCATCCCGTGCTGCTCAACCGTGCGCCGACGCTCCACCGTCTCGGAATTCAGGCTTTTGAGCCTGTTCTGGTAGAGGGCAGGGCGCTCAAGCTCCACCCGCTGGTATGTACCGCGTACAACGCCGACTTTGACGGCGACCAGATGGCGATTCACGTCCCGCTGTCGGCGGAGGCGCAGGCTGAAGCGCGCTTTCTCATGCTTTCGGCAAACAACCTGTTAAAGCCGCAGGACGGAAGACCCGTCACCGTGCCGACACAGGATATGGTTCTCGGCTCTTACTACCTCACGATAGTAAACGAGGAGGAAAAGGGAGCGGGCAAGGTGTTCCGCGACAAGGACGAGGCGCTTATGGCGTATGAAAACAACGTCGTCGGTCTGCACGCGCCCATCAAGGTTCGCATCACGGGCGAGTGGAACGGAAAGACAGAGTCGCGGTTTATAGACTGTACTGTCGGTCTTATCATCTTCAACAACCCCATTCCGCAGGATCTCGGCTTTGTGGACAGAACAGACCCCGCCAAGATATTCGACCTTGAAGTAAACTTTGTTGTTACAAAGAAAACGCTTGACAAGATAATATACAGCTGTATCAAAACGCACGGCTCGACGGTTACGGCGGAAGTGCTTGACAACATCAAGGCGCAGGGCTATAAATTCTCCACCCGCGGCGCCATCACCGTGTCCTGCTCCGATATGACCGTGCCTCCTCAGAAAAAGGAGTGCATCGAGCGCGCCGAAAAGAGGATAAACGAGATAACCCAAAACTACAAGATGGGCTTTATTTCGGACGACGACAGGTATAACCTTGTCATCAAAACGTGGGACGAGACGACAAAAGAGGTCACCGCCGCCCTGCAAAATCACCTTGACAGATTTAACCCCATCTATATGATGGCAAATTCGGGCGCCCGCGGCTCGATGAACCAGATAAGACAGCTTGCCGGTATGCGCGGACTCATGGCAAACACCTCAGGTAAGGCTATAGAAATTCCTATCAGGGCAAACTTCCGCGAGGGGCTTAACGTTATCGAGTATTTCATCTCGTCAAGAGGCGCGCGCAAGGGTCTTGCCGACACTGCGCTTCGTACCGCCGACTCGGGCTATCTTACCCGCCGCCTTGTCGACGTTTCGCAGGACGTTATAATCCGCGAGGAGGACTGCGGCGCGACAGACGGGCTTATGGCTTCCGATATCGTAGAGGGCGACGGCAGAGAGAAAACGGTTATCGAGTCGCTGCGCGACAGACTTATCGGCAGATATCTTGTCCGCGACTATGTGGATGAAAGCACGGGCGAGGTGCTTATCTCAAGCGATAAGATGATGAACGACAAGGACGTCGACCTGCTTGAAGCGCGCGGCGTCACCGAAATTGAAATACGCTCGACGCTGACCTGCCGCTCTCACCACGGCGTTTGCGCCAAGTGCTACGGCGCGAACCTTGCAAACGGCGAGCCGATACCTGTCGGCGAGGCGGTCGGCATCATAGCCGCCCAGTCGATAGGCGAGCCGGGTACGCAGCTTACTATGCGTACCTTCCACACAGGCGGCGTCGCGTCCGCCGAGGATATCACGCAGGGTCTGCCCCGCGTAGAGGAGCTGTTTGAGGCGCGCCGCCCCAAAAAGACGGCGGTGCTTGCCGAACAGTCGGGCGTTATTACGCTTGACGAGAGCGACCGTCCCGATAACGATAACAACACCCACGTCATAATCAACGGCGACGACGGGATTGAGTACCCGATGATAATCCCGTTCGGTCTCAAATACAGAGATGAGCTTGAAGGCAAGCATGTAGAAAAGGGACAGATTATATCGGACGGCGTTATAAACCCGCACGACGTACTCCGTCTCAAAGGCGAAATCGCCGTTCAGGACTACCTTATAAAAGAGGTTCAAAACGTCTACCGCCTTCAGGGCGTTGATATCAACGATAAGCATATCGAGGTTATCGTCCGTCAGATGATAAGAAAGGTTCGTATAGAGCAAAACGGCACCGAGGATATGCTGGTCGGCACTCTTGTCGACAAGTATGCCGTCGAGGACAAAAACGCCGAGATACGCGCCCGCATCGAGGCAGGGGAGACAGGGCTTGCGGAAATCGTCAGCTCGCCCGTGCTGCTCGGCATAACGAAGGCGGCGCTTGCAACCGACTCGTTCTTCTCCGCGGCGTCCTTCCAGGAAACGACAAAGGTTTTGACAGACGCCGCCATCAAGGGCAAGATAGACCCGCTTGTAGGACTGAAGGAAAACGTCATCATCGGCAGACTTGTACCGGCGGGTACCGGTATGCAGATGTACAGAAACGTCGAGCCGGAGCTTGTCGGCATCTCGATGGACGATACACCGGCGCAAATTTCCGAATAATATCGAATTTTCTTGACAAATTAT
This sequence comes from uncultured Clostridia bacterium, assembly GCA_947627315.1. Taxonomy (GTDB): domain Bacteria; phylum Bacillota; class Clostridia; order Oscillospirales; family QAKW01; genus RGIG9041. The sequence continues at coordinate 8,420 of CANQVN010000046.1, forward strand.
CTTTTGATGTGATAAACTGTCAGGAGTGTGTAAATAGCAGGAGTCAGCGACTCTTTCTATAGATAATAAAAGAAAGGAGAAAAGTATGCCTACATTTAACCAGCTTGTACGCAAGGGCAGGGAGACCAGTGAAAAGAAATCGACAGCTCCCGCGCTCAACAGAGGTCTGAACACACTTAAAAATGTTCCCACCAAAGTCAGCTCACCGCAGAAGCGGGGCGTGTGCACGTCTGTTAAAACGACGACACCGAAAAAGCCGAACTCCGCGCTTAGAAAAATCGCCAGAGTCCGTCTTACAAACGGCGTTGAGGTCACCTCTTACATTCCCGGCGTAGGTCACAACCTTCAGGAACACAGCGTTGTGCTTATCCGCGGCGGCAGAGTCAAGGATCTCCCCGGCGTGCGTTACCACATCATCCGCGGTACGCTTGATACGCAGGGCGTCGCAAACAGAAATCAGGCCCGCTCCAAATATGGCGCGAAAAAGCCGAAGAAGAGCTGAAAACGGGGAATTCCCCGCGCTTTAGAGTGTTGATATATATTGACCTCTTAAAGCATTACGAGGGCGGATTTTCCGCCGTCGAGTACCAATGATATCATAAATATGAAGGAGGGAAGAGCATGCCCAGAAGAGGTTTTGTCCCGAAAAGAGAAGTGCTGCCCGATCCGATGTATAACAGTATTGTTGTTACAAAGCTTATCAACAATATTATGTACGACGGGAAAAAGGGCGTTGCACAGAAAATTGTTTACGATGCTTTTGACATCGTAAAGGAAAAGACGGGCAAGGATGCGCTTGACGCTTTCAACGAAGCGCTCGAGAACATTATGCCCAAGCTTGAAGTCAAGGCGCGCCGCGTCGGCGGCGCAACCTATCAGGTGCCTATGGAGGTCCGTGCCGAGCGCAGACAGACGCTCGGTCTCAGGTGGCTTACCGCCTATTCCCGCGCAAGAGGCGAGCGTACAATGGCGGAGCGGCTTGCCGCGGAGATAATGGACGCTATAAACAACGTCGGCGGCGCCTGCAAAAAGCGTGATGAAACGCATAAAATGGCAGAGGCGAACAAGGCTTTTGCACATTACAGATGGTAACTGTTTAGGAAGGAGTAAAAATGCCGAGAGAGTTCCCCATTGAAAAGTATAGAAACATCGGTATAATGGCGCATATCGACGCCGGAAAAACGACGACGACCGAGCGCATCCTTTTCTATACAGGCATAAATCACCGCATAGGTGAAACGCACGACGGTACCGCCACCATGGACTGGATGGAGCAGGAGCAGGAGCGTGGTATCACAATCACCTCCGCCGCTACCACAGCGCACTGGAAGGGCTACCGTATAAACATCATTGACACGCCGGGACACGTCGACTTTACGGTCGAGGTGGAGCGCTCGCTGAGAGTGCTTGACGGGTCGGTCACCGTTTTCTGCGCCAAGGGCGGCGTCGAGCCGCAGTCGGAAACGGTCTGGCGGCAGGCTGACAAATATCAGGTT
>CANQVN010000047.1 GCA_947627315.1 uncultured Clostridia bacterium
GAGTGAGCCTGTCTTGCTACTGCTTTTGCGCGTCTCCCGAGTCATTTTTCAGGTTTTTTGAAAAGGTGGGCGAGTTTTTTGCCGAGGTATATAGGATGGCCGGTGCGAAATACTTTTACTTATACGGTATCACCTTTGTCGTTCTTGCAATATTGTACTTTGCCTACGCCTTAAATGTAATGTTTTTCTGCGTGACCTTTGCCGGTACTATGGTAAAAAAGAACAGGGTGCTGCTGGGAGTGGGCGTGTACTATATCATATCCGCGATAAAGTCCGTGATAGAACTTTTGTGCATCGTCGGCTTTTTCTATGTAATCGAGGCGCGCGGCTATAACGCCGATATAATGTACGGTCCTATTCTCACGCTGCTTGTGCTTGTCGCCGTTTGGCTGTTCGGCATTGTGAGCGCGCTCTATTTTGCCCAGCTTCACCTGCTTGATAAAAAGCTCAATCTGGCATAAGGAGGGAAATGCTGTGAAAAAGAGAATTTTTGTGATAATATCACTGCTTTGTATGGCGCTTTTGCTTGGCTTTACCTGCTTTGCGGAAAATTACGACTCGCGGCAGGACGACCTTTACGATGATACTTATGTCCTGCCGGAGCAAGAAGCCGTCCCGCCGGAGGAGGAGCTTGTCCTGCCGGAGGAGGAATTTTTTCCGGAGGATTATAATGTCGTCGAATATCCCTCCGCCGTTAAAAATAAAGCGATAGTCACGATGGGATATATAATAATCGTGTTTGTCGGGTATCTGCTGCCGCTCGCGCTTATAGTTTTCAGCGTTGTAAAATATGCGTTAAGCAAGTCAAATCGGCGCGCCGCATGGTTTATTATGACAGGCGAGGGCGTTGCAACCGCGCTGCTGACAACATTGTTTCTGATACTCACATAAATTATTAAAAATCCTGTGAAGCTCAGCTTCACAGGATTTATTTACATCATATCTTTCATATCGTACAGACCCGCCGGTCTGTTTATAAGCCAGGCTGCCGCGCTCAGCGCGCCCGCGGCGAACACTTTTTTTGAATAGGCGGTGTGCTTTAGCTCCACGACCTCGTCCGTCCCGGCAAAAATCACGCTGTGCTCGCCTACGATGCTGCCGCCGCGAACAGAGCTTATGCCGATTTCCTTTTTGCCCCGCGCCTCTCTTTTGGAATGCCTGTCGTAGACGTATTCAAAGCTGCCGTCGTTCACCGCGTCCGCCAGCATCAGCGCCGTGCCGCTCGGCGCGTCTATTTTTTTGTTATGGTGCTTTTCTATTATCTCGATATCAAAACCGTCTCCCAAAACTTCTTTAGCCTTTGCCGCAAGACCTGTTAAAAGGTTTATTCCGAGCGACATATTATAGGTGAAAAACATCGGGATTTTTTCAGCCGCGGCGTGTATTTTTTCTATCTCCGCTTCGCCGTTTCCCGTCGTCGCGATTATGGCGGGTATGCTTTGCTCTGTCGCATAGCTTAAAATGCTTTCCAGCAGCGACGGGTGTGAAAAGTCGATTATAACGTCAGCCTGCTCCCGCACGTCCGCAATTTCGCTGTATATCGGGTATGAGGCGGTAAGGTCGTTTTTAAGGTCAACCCCCGCGACTATTTCAAGCCCGTCTTTTTCCTTTGCAAGCTCTGTTATCGTTTTGCCCATATGCCCCTGGCATCCGCAGAGAATTATCTTTGTCATTTTAACGTCCCCTTGAATTTATTTCAGTCCATATACCCTTCGGCGTACAGAAGCTCCGCAAGCAGCACCGCGCCGCTGGCCGCGCCGCGCAGCGTGTTGTGAGACAGGCAGACAAATTTGTAATCGAAAATCCTGTCCTCCCGCAGTCTGCCGATGTTCACCGCCATGCCGTGCTCGTTGTCACGGTCCAGCCTTGTCTGCGGGCGGTTTTCCTCCTCAAAGTAATGTAAAAACTGCTTCGGCGCGCTCGGAAGACCCAGCTTTTGCGGAACGCCGCTGTAATTTTTCCACAGGCTCAGTATCTCATCTTTTGTCGGCTTATCACCTTTGAATTTTATAAACACCGCCGCCATATGTCCGTTTGACGCGGCGACGCGCAGACACTGCGAGGTAATAACGGGGGATTTTGCGTTTTCAATCCCGTTTTCGGTAAGCCTGCCCCAGATTTTAAGCGGCTCGTTTTCGCTCTTTTCCTCCTCGCCGCCGATAAACGGTATTACGTTGTCCACCATTTCGGGCCACCGCTCGAAGGTCTTGCCCGCGCCGCTTATCGCCTGGTATGTACACGCCAGCGCCGACTCTATCTCGTATTTTTGCATGAGCGGGTGCATCGCAGGCACATAGCTTTGCAGCGAGCAGTTGGATTTCACCGCGATAAACCCGCGCTTTGTGCCGAGCCTTTTTCTCTGCTGCTCTATAACCTTTGCGTGCTGCGGGTTTATTTCGGGTATTATCATCGGCACGTCGGGCGTGCCGCGGTTTGCGGAGTTGTTGGATATGACGGGGCATTCAAGCTTTGCATATGCCTCCTCCAGCTTTTTTATCTCGTCTTTGGGCATATCTACCGCGCAGAAAACAAAATTCACCTGTTTAGCGATAGTCTCCATGTCCGCGACCGCGTCATATATGTGCATATTTGCGATATCGTCCGAAAGGGCGCTGTCCATGCACCATCTGCCGTTCAGCGCCTCGGCATAGCTTTTGCCCGCGCTGCGGGATGACGCCGCAAGAACCTTTATGTTGAACCAGGGGTGATTTTCCAGCAGTGTGATGAACCGTTGACCGACCATTCCCGTCGCTCCGATTACCCCAACGTCGCATTTTTTCATTTTGTTTCTCCTTATCTATTGAAAAAAATTGTGTTTCAAGCTATAATCTAATCTATGATTTATTCACTATAATAATATATCATCACGACTTTTTTATGTCAATATATAGGATAGAAAATATGGATATAAAAGATTTTGACTATCAGTTACCGAGCGAGCTTATTGCCCAGTTTCCGCTTGAACGGCGGGACGGCTCGCGCCTGCTTGTAATGAACAGGCTTGACGGCAGTATCGAACACAGACATTTTTACGATATATGCGACTATCTTGACGCGGGCGATGTTTTGGTGTTAAACGACTCAAAGGTAATCCCCGCGCGACTGTACGGAAAGCGCAGCGGCAGCGGCGGCGAGGTGGAAACGCTTTTGTTAAAACCGCTCGGCGGCGACAGCTGGGAGGCGCTTGTCCGCCCCGGCAAGAAGGCGCGGATAGGTCAGCGGCTCGAATACGGGATGTCGCTTGTCGGAACAGTGGCAGATGTTACGGAAGACGGGGGCAGGATAATTCATTTTGAATACGAAGGGGACAGCATATACGAGATACTTGATAAAATAGGGAATATGCCCGTTCCGCCCTACATAAAGCAAAAGCTTGAGGATAAAAACAGATATCAGACGGTGTACGCCAAAAACCTCGGCTCTGCCGCCGCGCCGACGGCGGGATTGCATTTTACAAAAGAGCTTCTGAGCAAGCTCATTCAGAAAGGGATTATTGTAAAGTATGTCACTTTACACGTTGGGCTGGGTACGTTCAGACCTGTAAAGGTAAAAGACATTACACAGCATACGATGCACACGGAGAGCTACTTTGTGCCGGAGGACACCGAAAAAGAAATAGCCGATGCAAAGCGGGACGGCAGGCGAATTATCTGTGTCGGCACGACCTCGGTGCGCACGCTTGAAAGCGCGTTTGACGAAAACGGCGCACTCATTTCCCGCGGCGGCGACACGGACATTTTCATATATCCCGGCTATAAATTTAAGATTTGCGACGCTCTTATTACAAATTTTCATCTGCCGCAGAGTACGCTACTCATGCTTGTAAGCGCGTTTTCGGACAGGGAGAAGGTACTTGCCGCATATTCCGAGGCGATTGAGAAAAAATACCGCTTTTTCAGCTTCGGCGACGCGATGATGATTAAATAACGGAGGAAATAAATTGTTTGAGCTTATAAAAAAAGAGGGCGCGGCGCGGCGCGGCAGGTTTACCACCGTCCACGGCGCGATTGAGACGCCCGTTTTTATGAACGTCGCCACAGCCGGCGCGATAAAGGGCGCGGTGTCCGCGCTTGATCTTAAAGAGCTTGGCTGTCAGGTTATGCTGTCAAACACTTATCATCTCCACGTCCGCCCGGGCGACGAGATTGTCAAAAGGCTGGGCGGTATCAGGGAAATGTCGCGGTGGGACGGACCCGTGCTTACCGACAGCGGCGGGTTTCAGGTGTTTTCGCTTGCAAAGCTCCGCAGCATAACGGAAAATGGCGTCACCTTTGCCTCACACGTCGACGGCAGGCGGATTTTCATGGGACCCGAGCAGAGTATGCGCATACAGTCAAACCTCGGCTCGACAATCGCCATGGCGTTTGACGAATGCATAGCAAACCCCGCCGAGTACGAATATACCAAAAGCTCCATAGCACGCACCACCCGCTGGCTGGAACGCTGTCAAAGCGAGCTTTCAAGGCTGAACGGCGAGGGCGCCGTCAACCCGCACCAGCTGCTGTTTGGCATAAATCAGGGCAGCACATATTCCGACCTTCGCATATCGCATATGAAGGATATAGCGTCGTTCGGGCTTGATGGGTATGCCATAGGCGGGCTTGCCGTCGGCGAGACGGCGCGGGAGATGTACGGTATAATCGAGGACGTCGAGCCGTTTATGCCCGCCGACAAGCCGCGGTATCTGATGGGCGTCGGGACCCCCGTTAATATTTTGGAGGCGGTGGACCGCGGGGTCGACTTTTTCGACTGCGTGATGCCCGCGCGAAACGCGCGTCACTCGCACGTTTTTACAGGCGGCGGGGTTATGAACCTGCTCAATAAGAAGTACGAGACGGACGACCTGCCGATAGAGGAGGGCTGCGGCTGTCCGACCTGTAAAAATTTCTCGCGGGCGTATATCCGCCACCTGTTCAAGGCGGGGGAAATGCTCGCCATGCGGCTGTGCGTTATGCACAACCTGTGGTTTTACAACAAGCTGATGGCGGATATAAGACGCGCCTTGGACGAGAACAGGTTTTCGCTCTTTAAGGCGGAAATGATTGAAAAATTGGATAAAAGGATATAAAGCACTTGATTTTTCCGCCTATATAAAATATAATGGATAAAAAAGAAATGCGAGGTCATATAAATGGAGTTTTTCACACAGTACGGTTCGCTTATTTTTGTTGTGATACTGATGGTGGTTATGTATCTTGTTATGTTCCTGCCTCAGAAAAAGCGTGAAAAGGCTGTAAAGCAGATGCGCAACAACCTTGAGGTGGGCGATATCGTCGTCACCGAGAGCGGCATAGTCGGCAAGGTCATATCGACAAGAGATATGGACACGGTTACGATTGAGACAGGCGCGGACAAAACGAGACTCAAGTTCAAAAGATGGGCTGTCATCAGCAAAGAAGAACAGTAAAACGAATAATTAAACGTCTCCCCGAATACGCTTTAGTATTCGGGGAGGTTTATTTTATGCAAAAGTATTTTGATAAATTTGAAAAAAAGGAAAATCCGAAGTGGTGGTATAGCATTGTAAAAGGCGCTATTGCCGTTTTAATATCACTTGCCGTGATGTTTCTGCTGATGCTCGTTTTCAGCGCGATTATAAGCGGCACCGGTATGCCGGAAAGCTCGGAGGGCGCCGTTATGGTCGGCGTAACTGCGGCGACGGCTCTGCTCATGTCCGCCCTGCTTACGGTGATGACAAACTCCCGCGCGATACTGTGCGCGCTTTACTCCTTTTTGATAATAACCGCTCTCAAGCTTTTGCTTACGAATGCGATTGTCCACGCGGTGACGTTCACAAGGCAGGGGATAGTCGGCATAATTTTCACGGCGGTGTTTTGCGTTATCGGCGCGCTGATGGGCGGCAATATCAGAAAATAGCAGAATGCACAAATTTCAAAAAATTTCTTTTTGTGCTTGACTTTTTCAAATCGGAATATTTAGAAAAATTTCTCTCCGTTTCGACAACATATGGTGGATTGTCCGCTGTGTAAAAAATGGTTTACATAATTTTTTCAGAGTGGTTTACATAATGTTTTGTAGACGATATACAAAATAATTTTTAATAATAAAAAGTGCTTGATAATCGCCGATTTCTGGTGTAGAATTTAATCATAAAGATGTTTTGCGAGCGCGGATACGTTTACATAATATCACAGCACAGATTTACATATTATCAGTCATATTATTGATAGCTTGGACATAGACATTTAACGGTTGTGATACCGGAGGTGTTTATGTCAAGGTTCAAAAAAATGGCTGATTTTATATTTGAGTGCGAGCTGCGGGTTATGCTGCTGCTGTCGGTGTTCTTTTTCATCGGTATGGCGTTTGGCGCTTATCACAGCTGCGGTGAGGCGGCGGGAGAGCTCAGCGATGTGATGGCGGGCGAAATAATTCCGCTTTATCTTAAAAATCTGCTGATGTTGTTTGTCACTTTTGTGCTGGGTTATACGGTGATAGGCGCGCCTCTCATTTGCGGCGCTGTCATTTATGGCGGCGTGTGCTGCGGGCTTTTCTGCGGACTTGCCGTAAATCTTGCTGGACTTGCAAAAGGAACGCTTGTCATCGCCCTGTTTTATGTCTTTTATTTTGTAAATGTGCTCTGTCTGCTTTTGATGTCTTTTTCGTCGCTCAGGCTTTCTCTTGCACTGTATAATGTTTTTAAAAACAACACGCGGTATGTATCGCCCGAGGTGTATTCAAAGCCTCATCTGCTTAAATTTGTGGTTTTTTCGGCGTTTACATTTCTGTCCTGTGCATATTACGTTTTTGCGGCGAGGAAAATTGCGCTTATCTTATTGTAGGAGGTGATATTTTTGATAGAACTTTACGAAGCTTTTTGTAAATATCTTGAGCGGGGCAAAAAGACCTCGGCAAATACGATTGCGTCTTATCGGCGCGATGTGAAAAGCTTTATAATATTTCTTCATGAAAACGGGATATACTCTCCCGACAAGATAGATAACGCCGTCATATCAAAATATATCACCGCCTTAAAGCGGCAAAAAAAGAGCTGTGCCACCATATCGCGCAGTCTGTCAAGTCTGCGCTGTTTTTTTAAGTATCTTGTTATGAAAAACGTCATTGTTTTCAATCCGATGGCAGGTATTAAAAACGAGCACAACACCGCGTCTCTGCCTCAGATAATGTCCTCAAAAGAGGTGGATGCGTTTCTTTCCGCACCTGATATGACGACCGTTAAGGGCGTTCGGGACAAGGCTATGTTCGAGGCTCTTTACGCCACCGGCGCGCGTGCAAGCGAGCTTTTGGAGCTTACGGTTTACGATGTAAATCTTGACGTCGGCTGTATAGTTTTCAAGGGCGGCGAGCAGAAGGAGAGGGTCATTCCGCTCTATCCCGAGGCGGTCGAGGCGATAGCGACGTATATGCGCTCCGCAAGGGACAAGCTGCTTTCCGGCAGGGAAAACACGGACGTGCTGTTTTTGAACTCCTACGGTTCAAAAATGACGCGTCAGGGCTTTTGGAAGATAATCCGCAAGTATTCCGAAAAGATAGGATTGAGCCACGATATCACTCCCAAGATTTTGCGTCATTCGTTTGCGGCGCATCTGCTTGAAAACGGGGCGGATATCAATGTGATAAAGGACATGCTCGGTCACAGCGCGCTGTCATCGACCATGGTGTATACAAAACTGCTTAAAAACAAGTATATGGATGTGTATTCCCACTGCCACCCCCGTGCCAAAAGGGTGTGACGCGTATTAAGGAGAGTTAAATGGGCTTATTCAACGACTATATGAGAGAGGGCAGGGGCGTAGACAAGGCGCCTGACAACAGACCGAGGATTGTCGTCTTTTTCGACATCTTTTTCAGAAAATTCTGGAGCCTTGTAAAGATAAATCTGCTGTTTATCGTCGCCTGCCTGCCCGTTGTCACGATAGGACCTGCCATCGCCGGCACTGCAAAGCTTTTGAGAAACTACGCGAGAGAGGAACACGCCTTTATACTGTCTGATTTCTGGGATACGTTTAAACAGAACTTCTGGCGCGCGTTTGTCATTTGGCTTGCGGATACAGTTATCGCCGCGCTTTTGCTTTTTGATTTTTATATGTACCTGTCTCTCGGAGGCAGTGCAATTTTAAGAATAATGTCGCTTGCGGTGCTTATGATAAGCGCGACGGTGTTCATCTTTATGAACTACTACATTTTCACCATGCTCGTAACTTTCAGGCTTACGTTAAAACAGCTTGTCAAAAACGCGTTTATCTTCGCCTGGGTCGGCTTTTTCAGAAATCTGCTGGTGACAGCCATTATCGCCGCGCTCACCTTTGTCGCCGTGATTTACTTTTTCCCGTTTGGCTTTTTCTACGTTGCGATACTTCATTTCGCACTCTGCGGGCTTATCATAAGCTTTGCCACATATCCGCTGATTAAGCGTTATATGATAGACGGCTATGACCCCGAAACGGGCGAGCGGCTGGATGACAAAGATAAGACGGATGCGCAGGACGCGGCGGAGGAGCTGTAAAAATTCAACTGAGGGCATATGCCTTCGGTTGTTTTTTTATTTTGAAAAATGTTTTTTCCAAAACGACAAAAGTACAAGCGCCGCCGCGCCGCATATAAGCATCGCCGGCGGCGTGAGCCTTAAAGCGACAAATGACGCGGCATAGGCAAACCCGAGCTGGTATATGAGCGCGGGCAGCGCGCGAAAAAAACCGCCAAGCTCCCGTACCATTGCCGAAACGGCGGCAAAGCAGGGCGTACAGAGCATATTGAACATCGCAAAGGAAAAAGCCGCCTGCCCGCCGATAACAGAAGTGAGAGGGTCCTTAATCAGTATACCGAGCGTGCCGACCACGTTTTCTTTGGCAATGAGTCCCGTAAGCGCCGCGACGGTAAAACGCCAGTCGCCCCAGCCAAGCGGGTAAAACAGCGGGCAGATTGCCCTGCCTGCAAGCGCGAGCATGCTCTGCTGCATATCGCATGCGCAGATTTTGCCGCCGTTTATCCCAAAGCTTGATAAAAACCATATAAGACCCGAGGCTAAAACTATCACGGTTGCCGCTTTTTTGATAAACGCCATAACTCTTGCTTTCACGCTTTTAAATACGGTTTTAAGCCGTGGCAGGTGATAGTCGGGCAGCTCCATTATAAACGGACGTCTGTCATTTTTGCCTTTAATCTGCGTTATAATAACTCCCGACAGCAGCACGGATATAACGCAGATGGTGTAGATGCAGATTGCCGCGGCGGCAGGACGTCTGAAAAAATTCGACGTGACGAGCGCTATGAGCGGCAGCTTCGCACTGCACGGCATAAAGGTCGTTGTTGTCGCCGTGATGAATTTTTCGGTCTTGCCGTCAATCGTGCGCGCCGCCATTATTCCCGGCACGCCGCACCCCGTGCCTATTATCATCGGTATCACCGATTTTCCGGACATACCAAAGCCGGATAACAGCCTGTCGGTGATAAAGGCGATGCGAGCCATATACCCGCAGTCCTCCAAAACCGCAAGACAGAAAAACAGTATCAAAAGCTGGGGCAGAAAGGACAGCACAGAACCCACGCCTGACAGTATCCCGTTTGTTATAAGCCCGCTTACAATGTCGCTGCACCCTATCT
>CANQVN010000048.1 GCA_947627315.1 uncultured Clostridia bacterium
GGTTGTTGTTTTCGCTGAGATGCGCCAGCACCGCATGCTGCAGACCGAGCTGTGCAAGCTCGGTTAAAAACCGCGCGCAGTCCCGGTTGGACAGATGCCCCCTGTCTGACAGTATGCGCGTCTTGACGTTTTGCGGGTATCTGCCGCACTTTAACATGTCGACGTCGTGGTTGCTTTCTATCACCACCGTTTTACAGCCGGAAAGCGCGCGGCGCATTCCGTCTGTCACCCGCCCGGTGTCGGTAGCTATGCAAAGCTCGCTTTTGCCGCAGGTTATTTTATAACCGACGCACGGCACGTCGTGCGAGCATTCAAAAGCGTCCACGGTAAAGCCGCCCGCCCGTATGCTCCCCGAAAACGGAACGCACATATCAACGTCCGCCGCCGAGTAAAAGGGCGCGGCGGCGGCGGCACGCAGCGCGGCAAGTCCACGCGTATGGTCGGTATGGCTGTGGGTGACAAACACCGCCGTAATGTCCCCAACGCCGACGCCGCAGGTGAAAAGCGCGGCTTTGAGCGCGCGCAGAGACACGCCGCAGTCTATAAGCAGGGCTTCCCCCTCATTTTGTATCACGGCGGCGTTTGCACGGCTGCCGGAGCTTATTACAGTGAGTTTCATACTCCTAATTATATCCCCGCGCGCCGTATAAGTCAATTAAATATATTAAATTTCAAGTTGATGTTGTATTGGCGCGCGGTATCTGATATAATTGATTTATATGTGTTAAAGAGGAATAAAAAAGAATGGGTAAAAGCAAGTACACAAGCATCGGCGGCAGCGCGCTTATCGAGGGCGTTATGATGCGCTCGCAGACTCGCATGTCGATAGCCGTGCGGCGCGGCGACGGCAGAATAATACTTAAGGTTCAGCCGGTCATGCCGACAAACAAGGTGATATCCAAAATACCGCTGCTGCGCGGCATTGTCAGCTTTGTTATGTCGCTTATAACAAGCTACAAAAGCCTTATGTGGTCGGCGGACGTGTCGATGGAGGACGCGCTGGAGCAGGAGCCGGAAAGCAAGCTGGACAAATGGCTTACAAAGGCGCTCGGACGCGGACTTATGAACGTATTGTCGGTGCTGGCAATGGTTTTCGGGCTGGCTTTGAGCGTCGTTGCTTTTATCTATCTGCCGACGCTGCTTACAGACCTGTTTTCCCGCTTTGTCTTTGAGATGTCGCCGCTTGCCAAGCGGATAACCGTCGGCATAGTGAAAATCCTGATTTTCCTTATATATATGCTCGCGGTGTCGCGAATGAAGGATATGCGCCGCCTTTTCGGCTATCACGGCGCGGAGCATAAGACGATATTCTGTTTTGAGGCGGGAGAGCCGCTTTCCGCCGAAAACGCCGCGAAATTCAAGCGCTTTCACCCGCGCTGCGGCACGTCGTTTATAATAATCACGCTTATTGTGAGCATTGTCGTGTCGTTGTTTATACCCTGGAAAACGGCGGCTCTGCACTCGCTTTTGAAGCTTTTGTTCCTGCCCGCTGTGATGGGGCTTGCCTACGAATTCATAAGGCTTGCGGGCAAGTACGACAACCTTTTCACCCGCGTTATTTCCGCGCCGGGGCTGTGGTTTCAGCGGATAACGACAAGCGAGCCGCAGACAGACCAGCTTGAGGTCGCCGTGTGGGCGATGCGGGGCGTTTTGGAGGATATGCCTCTCAACACGCGGCTTGTCGTAAAGCAAGACGGCTCTTACGAAAGGGAGGCGGAAAAGACAGATGGCACAGGCGCGCAGCCTGCTTGAACGCGGGCGTATACTGCTGAAAAACGCGGGGGTCGAGGATTTTAGCTTCGACTGCCGCTGTCTTTTAGAGCATTTTTGCAAAATTTCCCAAGACGCGCTGCTGTTAAACGGTGATATTACGGTCGAAAATGAAGCCGAAAAGCAATTTTTACAAGCCTGCAAGCGGCGGGCGGCGGGCGAGCCGCTCCAGTACATACTCGGCAAATGGGAGTTTATGGGGCTGGAATTTACGGTGAATGAAAACGTGCTTATTCCGCGCGCCGACACCGAGACGCTTGTCGAATACATACTTAAAAATCACGCAGGCGCGCCGCGGGTGCTGGATTTATGCTGCGGCAGCGGCTGCATCGGCATATCCGTAAAGCGACTGATGCCAACCGCGAGCGTTACGCTCGCGGACAAAAGCGACGCCGCGCTGAAAGTCGCCGCGCTTAACGCAAAAGAGCTTGGCGCGGATGTTTCCGTCTTATGCGTCGACGTTATGCAAGGCGGCGCGGCTTATTTTGAAAAAGACAGCTTTGATATAATTGTCTGCAACCCGCCCTATATAAAAACCGGCGATATAAAATCGCTGCCGCGGGAGCTTGGCTTTGAGCCGCGGCTGGCGCTGGACGGAGGCGCGGACGGCGCGGACTTTTACCGCGCGCTTGCAGAAAGCTGGGCTTTCCCGCTTTCCGAAAACGGCGAGCTTATCGTCGAGACGGGCTTTGACACGTGGGATATCGCGGCGCGGATTTTTGAAAGCTATGGCTGGCGCGATATCAAAACCGCGCGGGATTTCGGAAATATCGTTCGGCTTGTAGCGGCAAAAAAGGAGTAATATGAAAAATATAATAAAAAGAGGGTTGGCGGCGCTCACCGCCACCGTGATAATCGCAAGCTCCGCCGTGTGGTGCTTTGCCGCGATATACGCGACGCTGTATGTGAAAGACAGCAGCGCGTCGCGGATTTCATACAGCGGGATAAATCTCGTTCGGCACACAGGCGTTTTCAACTCAAAGACAGAGCGCGTATATACCGTTACGGCAAAGCCGAACGCATATACAAAATTCAGAGTGACAAGCGGAGGCAGCGTATACGGCAGAAGCGCCGTTTCCCGGAAGGTTTCAAGCTTTAACGCCGGTCAAAACAAGCGGGTCGCCGCCGCCATAAACGCCGACTTTTTCGCATCCTCCACAGGCATACCGCTCGGCATTCAGATATCGGACGGGGTCATACAGGCGACAAACAACAGCGCCTACGACAGGTCGCAGAACAGATATTCGATAGGCTTTCGTGAAGACGGCAGCGCCGTTATCGGCATACCGGAAATAAAGCTGTCAGTCACAATCGGCGGTATAACGGTCACGCCCGACAGAGTAAACTCATTTCCCTCCGCCAACCTTGTTCTGATAACGCCCGACTATGCGGACAAGGCATACTGGAGCATGGACTACGCCCACGACCTGATAGCCTTTAAGGTGGACGGCGCGCTTCGGGCAAACACGCCGATTTCGGGTATGTTTATCGGTTACTATACAAATCTCACTCAGCCCTACCCGCTGAGCGACGGGTATATGTATCTTGTCGCGCCCAGGGGGGACAGCCGCCTGCGCTCGATTGAGGATGGCAGAATGGACGGCGTCGTTTCGGTTTTAGCCGAAACCTCTGCCGACTGGGCGTCTGTCACCGACGCTGTCGGCGGCGGCAACCTGCTTATAAACAACGGCACGCTGCGTTACACCTCCACCTATGACGGGGATATTTCCGGCAGCTTCACCTCACGCAGCGCGATTGGCGTGAAGGCGGACGGCAGCGTTATGTTCTACGCCGCCGAGCGGGACAGCAGGGGTGAAAAGAGCGCGGGGATGCCGATATCCGCCGTCGCACAGTCGATGTACAACCTCGGCTGCGTCTATGCGATAAACTTTGACGGCGGCGGGTCTACGACGCTGCTCGCCTCGGAGGGCGGCGGCGCGTGCGCCGTTGAAAACTCCTGTCAGGACGGCGCGGAGCGGGCAGTCGCAAACTGCGTCATGCTGGTATGCGAGGAGGTTCCGCCCGTCGTTTTGGAGGACTTTGAAGAGCTGCCGGGTATATACGAGCGGTATGACGGCTTAAGTCTTATAAGCGCGGGAAAGGGCGAGGCGTTTACAGGCGGCGCGTCGCTCAAGGCGGACTATAAATTTGCCGGGGACACAGACACTTTGGCTCTCGACTTTGAAAAGCCGATAGACGTCGGCGGGTACTCCAACGTCACCCTGTCGGTTATGGGCGGCGACGGTATAAAGCTTTACGCGGTGTTTCAAAAAGGCAAGGTTTCACGCGAAATTACGCTTGCGGGTGACTGGCGGCAGCAGGAAATCGACCTTTCCGGCGCAACCGAGCTTTCCGGCTTTAAGCTTGTATACGATGGCAAAAGACCGCTTGCCGGCAGCGTTATGATAGACAGAATAGTGAGCTATGCCGGCTACTCGCTGACCGACGTCGCCGCGCCGAAAATGGCGGTGACTGCGTCCGGCACGCGCCTTAACGTCAGCTGGGACGACGGCGCGTTCAGCTCCGGCTCGGATACGTCAAGCATTGTCTGCCGGGTGGACGATAAAACGTTCACGCCAAGCGGCGGCGTTATCGACCTGTCCTCAATCAAGGGCGGAGGTATGCGGCGCGCCGTTATTGAAATGACGGACCTTTTCGGAAACCGCGCGCGTATGACGCGGGTTGTCGCGCCGTCCGATTACAACGCGCCGCTCCCCTACGACGATATGCGGGAGGGCGGCTGGGATGCGCCGTACATCCGCTACTGCACCGAGGCGGGGATTGTAAACGGGTTTGAGCAAAACGGGCAAAAGCTGTTTTCAGGCGGCGTCAAAATCTCACGCGCGCAGTTTTGCACCATGCTCGTGCGTTATCGCGGGCTGGACCCCAATGCTTACGCCGGAGTTTCACTCCCGTATGAGGATTTGTCCTCAATTCCGCGCTGGGCGCTGCTGTACGTCAAGGCGGCATACGCCGAGGGGATAATGACGGGTTCTAAAACCTACACCGGGCTTGCGTTTTTGGCGGACGATGAGATAACGCGGCAGGAGGCGGCGTGCGCTATCGACCGCATCACCGCAAAGGACGGAAGACTGCGTATGAACAGGCGGTACACCGACGCCGACCAAATATCGGCGTGGGCGGCGCAATCTGTTTCGACGCTCACGTCGGCGGGCGTATTTGACGGCGACACCGACGGCAGATTTTACCCGAAGCGCAGTCTTTCGCGCTCGGAGGCGGCGGCAATTATTACGAGGATTATGTGATGAAAATTTTAGTTATTGACGGCAAAGGCGGAAAAATGGGACGGCGCATCGTGGAGGAGCTTTGCGCCAAGTACCCGACAGCCGAAATCACGGCGGTGGGAACCAACAGCACAGCGACAGAAAATATGCTGCGCGGCGGCGCGGAAAACGCGGCGACAGGCGAAAACCCCGTCCGCGTGGCGACGGCGCGCGCGGACATCATAGTAGGTCCCGTGGGCATCGCGATTGCAGACTCGCTTTTTGGCGAGGTCACGCCCGCAATGGCGCTTTCGGTGGCTCAAAGCGACGCTGTGAGAATACTGCTGCCGGTGAACAGGTGCGACAGCATAATCGTCGGCACGGAGGACATACCGTCAAACGAGCTTATTGATAAAATGATAAAGGCGGTCGATGACGCCGTCCGCCGGAAAAACCTGATTGGCTGAAAATAAAAAATCCCCCAAAGGGGATTTTTTATTTTATTCTGCAAAGCTGTCCCACGGTATTTCCGCGTCCGGCTTTTCGTTAATAAGGTCGTTTATGTGGCAAAGCAGCGGGCAGTTTTGCATTTCTCCGCGTTTTTCAAGAGCGGCGCAAACCACCTTTGTAATAGCTACCGACTCAAGAGTGACGCCCGCCAGCACGTCCAGCGCCTCGCTGAAATTAAGTCCCTTTCCGAGCAGAGTACCCAGCCTTCGCGTCCTGCCGCCGAAAACGGTGACGTACAGGTCGCCCGCGCCGAAATACAGCGCGTTTTTCCCGCCGCCCGCGCCGCTTATGATATAATCCATCTCCTTTGTCGCCTGATAGAACAGCCCCGCCTGCGGGTTGTACTTTTCGGGCGCGTCGTCGTCATCCCGCTGCGCCTGCCCGACGGCAAGCGACACGCCCAGCGCATAGGCGTTTTTCATCGCGACCGCCGTCTCTATGCCGCAAATATCGTCCGTTGCGGTTATGTGATAATACCCGGTTTTGAGCATATCGCGGATTTTCTTGACAGTCTTAATATCGCTGCCGCAGAAAGCCACCTCGGTGTGCTGCCTTGCCGCAAGCTCAAAGCTTATGCACGGTCCGCCGACGGCGTTTATCGACAGCCCCTTTCCGTTGGGATGGGACATAAGCCACAGTGGAAACGGAATAAACTTATGGTTTTCATCCGTTTTAAGCCCCTTTGTTATCATAAGCAGCGGCGTCTCGGGGCGCATGAGCGGCAGCACGTTTTCGGCAAACCAGTCGATGCCGAAGCTGGAAACGCCGCCTATTACAAGCTCCGCCCCGTTAAGCGCCTTTTTTACGTCCTCAAACTGAAAGCACTCGACGCTGCGAGGCAGCGGACACTTCAGCGTGATATGGTAGCCGTCCTGCGCGGCGCGCTCGATTATATCCCTGTCAAGCGGCGTGCCGACAAGGCTTACCTTATAGCCGTTATCCGCCGCGGGAAAGCTCATCGCGCTTCCCATCATACCCGCGCCGATAATCGCAATTTTTTTCATTCCGACTCTCCTTTTGTTTTGCTTTTTATATAATAAATCAAACGGGCGCGGCTGTCAACAAATAAATTATTTTACCTGCATAGCGCGCATAGCGTTGAGTATCGCGATGACCGCGACGCCCACGTCCGCGAACACCGCCGCCCACATACCCGCGGCGCCGAAGGCGACAAGCGCCAATATCACAAGCTTGACTATAAGCACAAACACAATGTTCTGCCGCACGATGGCAAGCGTTTTTCGTGCGGCGCGGATAGCGAAGGCGGTCTTTGCCGGGTCGTCGTCGAACAGCACGACGTCCGCCGCCTCTATGGCGGCATCCGAACCGAGCGCGCCCATAGCGACGCCCACGTCCGCCCGCGCAAGCACCGGCGCGTCGTTTATGCCGTCGCCGACAAAGGCGAGTCTGCCGTCGCTTTTTTCAAGTAAGTCTTCCACAATCTCAACCTTGTCCGCCGGCAAAAGCTCATACCGGCAGTCGTCGACGCCCAGCTTTTTCGCGGCGGAGATTGCCGCGTCCTTTTTGTCGCCAGTCAGCATAACAATCCGCTTTACGCCCTGCCGTCTCAGCTCGTTTATCGCCTCCGCCGCGTTCGGCTTCAGTCCGTCCTCAAGACTTATAGAGCCGAGATACTTCCCGTCCGCGGCGATATGCACGACGGTTCCGGGCATATCGGCGGGGCTGACGCCTATTTTTTGCATAAGCTTTGCGTTTCCGGCGTAAATTTTCCTGCCGGAGACCTGTGCACAAACGCCAAGCCCCGCAAGCTCCTCAACACTGTCCGGCTTTTTTCCGCAAGCCGCCTTTTTGCATATCGCCTGCGCTATCGGATGAGACGACGCGCTCTCGCACGCCGCGGCAAGCTCCAAAAGCTCGCTCTCGCTTACCGATACGGCTCTGACGCCTGTCACCTCAAAGCTGCCCTTTGTAAGAGTGCCGGTTTTATCAAACACGAATGTGTCGCATAAAGCGAGCGTCTCGAAAAAGTTTGACCCTTTAACCAGCACGCCGCGGCGGGACGCGCCTCCCACGCCGCCGAAAAAGGACAGCGGCACCGACAAAACAAGAGCGCATGGGCAGGACACGACCAAAAACGACATCGCGCGGTAGACCCAGCTTTTCCAGACCGCAATATCGCCCGCGCCGTAAAACAGCGGCGGGATTACCGCAAGCAGAAGCGCTGCTATGACAACGACGGGGGTGTAAATCTTGGCAAAGCGGGTGATAAAGCTCTCGCTTTTGGATTTGCGCGCGCTCGAATTTTCGACAAGCTCCAGTATTTTTGAAACGGTCGACTCGGAAAATTCCTTTGTGACGCGAATTTGCAAAAGCCCTGTCATATTGACGCAGCCGCTCATCACCTCGTCGCCCACGGCGGCGGCGCGCGGCATACTCTCGCCTGTCAGCGCGACGGTGTTAATGTTACTTGCGCCGTCTGTCACAACGCCGTCCAGCGGGATTTTTTCGCCCGGGCGCACCTCTATTATCTCCCCTTTTGCGACCTGCTGCGGGTCTGTTTCATCCGCGCTTCCGTCGCGCAGCACACGCGCGAAATCAGGGCGGATTTCCATAAGGGACGCGATGGAGCGGCGGCTTTTGCCGACCGCGATGCTCTGAAACAGCTCGCCCACCTGGTAGAAAATCATAACAAACACCGCCTCGGGGTATTCGCCCGTGGCGACCGCGCCTATGGTGGCGACCGACATCAGAAAATTCTCGTCGAACACCTGCCCGTGTGCGATATTTACCGCGGCGCGCCGCAATATCTCCCACCCTACGGTGAGATATGATATAAGCAGCAGCGCGGCGTAGGGGTAAAAGCTCAGATTTTTGAGCGGCAGCGCCGCCAAAAACAAAACCGCCGCCGCGATTATCTTAAAAAGCGACTTTTTCTGCTTTTTGTTCATAAAACCACCTTACAGTCAGGCTCCAGCTTTTTTACAAGCGAAATCACCGACTTCAAAACGCCGTCAAACTCGTTGTCGTCCGCTTCCAGCGTCATTTTCTGCGAAAAAAAGTTTATGCTCACGTTTTTAACGCCGTCGACCTTGGAAAGAGCCGTTTCAAGCTTTGCCGCGCAGTTTGCGCAGTCGATTTCGTCGAGTGTGTAAATCCTTTTCATCTCATTTTCCTCCTTATTCGTTTATATGCTCCATACCCTGGCTGAGAATGCTTCTCACATGGTCGTCCGCCAGAGAATAAAAGACCGTTTTTCCGTCGCGGCGATAGCGTACGAGATCCGCCGCCTTCAGCACGCGAAGCTGGTGCGAAATGGCGGATGGCGTCATTTTCAGTATCTGCGCCAGGTCGCACACGCACATTTCGGACTTTAACAGTACGAACAGAATACTTATCCGCGTACTGTCGCCGAATATCTTGAAAAGCTCCGCCAAATCGTAAAGCGCGTCGGTGTCGGGCATATTGTCTTTCACCTGCTGTTCAAGCTCGCGGTTAAGATGCGTAAGCTCGCACTGCGGCAGCGACTCGCCGCGGTTTATGTTAATATCTCTCATTTTATCTTATCTCCCTGTCACTAACCTATCTCTCTGTCACTAACCTATTTCCCTGTCGCAATTAAAACAAACAATTGAACGATTGTTCAATTGTTATTATATTACCGCCCTGCGGCTTTGTCAATATGTTTTTAAAAAATTTTTCCGCGCGGGGAAAAATCGCCGCGAGTGTATGTGCAGGCAGAAAAAGCGCCCTGTAAAAACTCCGCAAGTATAATAAACGGAAAACCACACAAGTCTACAGAAAACAGAAAAAAGCCCCGCAAAACGTCTGTTTTGCGGGGCTTGGCTTTTTCGCCCTTTGCGGCAAAAGCCGCAAATTATGTTTTTACATTACACGTCGTCATGAATGGTGTTGATAACGCTTACTATCTTTGCAATCTCCGCCCTTGTGAT
>CANQVN010000049.1 GCA_947627315.1 uncultured Clostridia bacterium
GGTAGACCTCGATATGAGCGGGACCTTTGTATCCGTTTTTCTCAAGAGTGGAAAACATACGGCGGTAATCGACGACGCCTCGCCCCGGAAGCATACAGAGATGGTTTTCGTCGTAATCGTTTATGTGAAAATTGACAATATTTTTTCCCATAGCATCACAAAGCTCATAAGGGTCGCTGCCGCCCTTATGGGCTTGTTTTATGTCAAAAGTAAAGCTGATGCCGTCGCCAAGCTCACGCACAAGCTTTTCTGCAACAGAGGGACTGTTGACGCTGTTATAAAACACATTTTCCATTGAAAAGCAAACGCCGTACCGCGCCGACAGCTCCGCTATCGGCTTTAAGCACTCGATATATTCCGCAAGATCTGTTTTTCCTATCCCCCTGTCGCCGTGCAGGTTGATAACACGCGCGCCGAGCGCTTTTGCCGCATCACAGTATCTCGCGTAAAACCTTTTCGCGTCGTCAATCCTCCTGTCATAGCGGGAAAAGAATATATAATTTTCAAGCGCGCTGGTAAAAGGATGAAGCGAATATATTTCAAGCCCCGCCCTCTCACACGCCGCGGAAAAATCGCCGATATACGACGTATCAAGCTCGCTTATCGTATTAACAAAAAGCTCCGCTATGTTAAAGCCGAGGCTTCGCGCCGTGTTTATCGTGTTTTCGGGATGTTCGGGATAAAAGCAAGCGAGAGAAATGCCTATTTTCATAAATTCACCTTTACTAACTTAATACAGTTTTGCCACAAATCTCACATTGAAAAGAAAACAAAAATAACGTATCATTATTATAACAGACATATCAATTCTTTTCAAGGTGGACGTTATGATTTCAAGACATTCTAAAATAACGCTGGTCGCTTCAAGCTCCCTTTGGGCGATAATAACCGCCGCCGTATGCGCACTGATGTACTTTGATATACAGGTAAGCTCACACTTTTCTTTTGAAATTCTGCTGGAATTTGCAAAGGCTATTGACCTGTGGTACATAATTTGCGTTATCTGCGCGTTTATAATTGACAGAATTTCAAAACTGAAAAAATAAATATATGCCAAGCGTGACTTCCGCTTGGCATAAGTTTTATTTTCTTTCGCCGAGTATTTTATCAATGCTTGCGAGCTTTACGCAGAGAATAAACCTTTCCACCGCGGCGCGCAGCTGCTCTATCGGCGGAAAAGAGGGCGCAATCCTTATGTTGCTGTTGTTCGGGTCTTTGCCGTATGGATATGTATCGCCCGCCTTTGTGACCGTAAGACCTGCGCCGACGGCAAGCTCATATATCTCCTTGGCACAGCCGCAAAGCGAATCAAAGCTGATAAAATAGCCGCCCTTCGGTGTCGTCCAGCTTGCAGTACCCGTGCCGGAGAGCTCCTTTTCAAACATATCAGTCACGGCGTTAAACTTTGGCGCAAGTATTTCTGCATGCTTTTTCATATGAGCGGCAACGCCCGCCCTGTCCTTGAAAAACAAGACGTGACGAAGCTGGTTCATCTTGTCGGGTCCTATCGTCTGTATCGCAAGCAGCTTTTTTATCTGCGCGACGTTTTCGGCGCTGCCCGCCATAAGGGCAACTCCGCTGCCGGGGTAAGTCACCTTTGATGTCGATGCGAATACAAGCGGCATATTGGGTCTTCCCGATTTTTCGCACTCGTCAAGAATATTGAGTATTTTTATGTTTTTGTCAAAATCGTGAATTGCATAGGCATTGTCCCAAAATATTCTGAAATCGGGGGCGGCCGGATTTAAAGATGCGAACGCCCGAACGGTATCGTCGGAATAGACAACGCCTGTTGGGTTAGAATACTTCGGAACGCACCACACGCCCTTTATCGCGCTGTCAGTCTCGGCAAGGCGCTTTATTTTATCCATATCGGGACCGTCTTTTTGCATATCGACCGTTATCATCTCAATGCCAAACAGCTCGCATATGGCAAAGTGTCTGTCATAGCCGGGCGACGGGCATAAAAACTTGACCTTGGGTTCTTTTGACCAGGGTCTTTCACTGTCGCAAAAGCCGAATGAGAAAGCGCGCGCTATTGTGTCGTACATCATATTAAGGCTGGAGTTGCCGCCTATTATTATCGAGTCGGGGTTCAGGTCAAAGACCTCGCCGAAAAACCTTTTCGCACAGTCCAGCCCGTCCAGACCGCCGTAGTTTCGACAGTCGACGTCATCTGACATACAGTCGCCGTTTTCGGCAATCGCGCTCAACATACCCTCCGAAATATCAAGCTGTGATTTTTCGGGTTTGCCGCGTGCCATATCGAGCTTTACGCCGTCTGAGGCATATATTTCATACTGACGCATAAGACTGCCGCGCAGCGATATCAGCTGCTCGTCCGTCATAGATTGATAAGTCATTTTTTGCTCCAAACTATATTTTTATCGTATATTTACAGATCCGCGTTTTTCACGGTGCGCGGGAAAGGCAGCACGTCGCGGATATTGCCCATACCGGTGACGTACATTATCAGCCGCTCAAAGCCGAGCCCGAAGCCGGCGTGCTTTGTACCGCCGTACTTACGCAAGTCAAGGTAAAATTCGTAGCTTTTAGTATCAAGTCCGAGTTTTTCCATCTTTGCGACAAGCAGGTCAAGACGCTCCTCTCTCTGGCTGCCGCCGATTATTTCGCCGACGCCGGGAACAAGCAAGTCCATTGCCGCGACCGTCTTTCCATCGTCGTTCTGCCGCATATAAAACGCCTTTATCTCAGACGGGTAATCTGTCACAAAGACGGGCTTTTTGAACACATGCTCTGTGAGATACCGTTCATGCTCGGTCTGCATATCCATGCCCCATGAAACGGGATATTCAAAGTCCTTGCCCGATTTTTTAAGAAGCTCTACAGCCTCTGTATAGGTCACTCTGCCGAAATCGTTTTCGACGATGTTGTTTAAGCGCTCTATAAGCGTTTTATCAATGAAATTATTGAAAAACTCCAACTCATATTTACAGTTTTCAAGAAGATAGGATATAACCGATTTTATCATTTTCTCGGCAAGCTCCATATCGTCCTCAAGGTCGGCAAATGCTATCTCCGGCTCTATCATCCAAAACTCTGCCGCGTGGCGGGGCGTGTTTGAATTTTCGGCGCGGAACGTCGGTCCGAACGTGTAAACCTTGTCAAACGCCTGAGCAAAGCACTCGGCATTGAGCTGACCGGAGACTGTAAGAAATGCGCTTTTGCGGAAAAAATCACGGTTAAAATCGGGCTTTCCCTCTATCTTATCAAAGTCGAGTGAGGTGACGCGGAACATCTCTCCCGCGCCCTCGCAGTCCGAGGTGGTAATTATCGGGGTGTGAACGTAGGTAAACCCGTTTTCATTGAAAAACTTATGAATTGCATATGCCGCGCGGGAACGAACGCGAAACACCGCCGCCATGGTATTGGTGCGCGGGCGAAGATGAGTAATGGTTCTGAGATATTCCACCGTGTGGCGCTTTTTCTGAAGCGGATAGTCAGGCGTACTCTCGCCCTCCACCTTAACGCTTCGCGCCTTTATCTCAAACGGCTGCTTTGCCTGCGGCGTAGCACACAGCATACCGCTGACAATAAGAGCCGCGCCGACATTCTGCTTTACAATATCGGCGTAATTTTCAAGCTCGCCGCCATCGAGCACAACCTGAATACTCTTGAAATGACTGCCGTCGTTAAGCTCGACAAACGCAAAGTTTTTTGAGTCGCGTATCGTGCGCACCCACCCGCAAACCGTAACTTGTCTGTCGTAAAAATCGCAAGGCTTATCGTAAATCTGCGAAACTGCCGTGTATTTCATATTATTCCTCCGTTTTAACATTGACCTTGCATATTATACTATGTTATGCACCAAAACTCAATAGAAAAATCATTTTTTATTCACCGTCTCAACAACCCGAGGCGTCAGTTTTCTCATAAACCTTTTGTTTTTTGAAAGGGCAAAAATTACCGCAAAGCTTACAAGCAAAAGCAAAACAGCCGCGGCACATGCGGCTGTTTTGCCAAGCTGCAACGTCAGAAAATAACCAAGTAGCGGCAAAATCACGGGGCTGAGAAACAACAAAGCCATAGCGGCATAGACATATTTTGCCGGAGTGAACAGCTTAACGGCGCTGCCGCTTTCAACTTCAATCTCACAAACCGCCGTGACCTCAATGCTGTCGCTGCCGCAGCCGGAGCAGCCGGCACAGTCGCCGCAGCACGCGCCGCTGCGCGCAACCTCTACAACCGCCTTGCCTTCGCCCGCGCTTTTCACCTTACCGAACGCCGTCATTTAACATTTACCGTAACATAGTATTTACCCGAAACACCCACCTTATAAGTATCAGGTATTATCGCATAAACCGGCACGCTGTTCGCGCCGACCGACTGCGGTTTGCTCTGCAAATCGACGACAAGGCGAACGTTGTCGGCGTTAATCTTTGCAATATCAGACGATATACCCCGGAAGGTCACCTCCAGCGAAGCGTCGGAAACAACGGCGGTCTGTCCATCGGCTACATTTTCAACCGAAAAGTTGGTAAAACGGATTTTCTTTGTCATAACGTCATCGAACTTCACAGAGGCGCGAACGCTCGACACTTCGTTGATATTACGCACGCCGTTTGGAAGGCTGACGACATAAGTCTGTTCAAAATCCGCCGTGCGTTCAGCCACGTCGATCGTGCCAAGGTCATAGCTGTTCATCGTCTCAAGTATATCCGCGCTGCCGGCGACCGTTATCGAGCCGGGGTCAAGCGTGAGAGTCGCAAAATTGTTGTCATAACCGCCTGAGCTGTTGACCACGGCAGCCGTTACAGGCAGCGTCTTGGTGCGAAGCACGGTTATGGTGACGTCCACCGTCTGATAGTCCGCTGTGATAAAATCATCCGCTATTATGTTGCCGTCCGCATCGGCATATTCGTATTTACTGGTGTATACCTTTGTCTCGCTGAACTCTGCGGTATCAAGCGTCACCTCTGCCGCGGCAATACGGTTGACGACCGACTCGGGCCCTTCAATATTAAGCACTGACGGTATGCAGACAGGGTCGTTTTTAATATATCCTTCAGGGACGCTGCCTTTGGCGCTGACTGTTACGGGTACCTGCGCCGTGATGCTCTTTTCAAATTTCAGCGTGACCTCGGTGACAGATTGACCCTCAACCGTGATATTCTGCCCGCCCGTATCAATGCGGACGGGGAAATTATACTCGCCCGAGCGCACCGCGCTCGAAAGATCTACATACGCCGTGATTTTATCGGTATTGAGCATGGCGATAACGTCGCGGCTTGCGGTATACACGATATCGACAGTCTCGTCAAAATCCGTCACAAGCACAAGCCCCTCGCCGACAGGCACGGAGTCCTCCGTGTTGATATCAATTTTTATATTGTCCAGCCGCCGCGTATCGTCGGGATTGACATAATGAACAACAAGCAGCCATATCACAATGGATATCGCAAGCGATATAAGCTTTACCGGCAGATTGTTTTTGAGCGCGGCAAGAAATGACATCATCCTGTTTTTCATGCCTGCTCACCTCTTTTTTTGAAAAAACGAAACCGTTTTTTCGTTTCAGACACAAGAAATCTGCCGCGCAGCAGCTCGCCCAGCTCTTTTTCCGTTATCCCGATTGTTATTTTGCCGTCAAGCGCGTATGAAATCTTGCCCGTCTCCTCCGAAACGACAACGGCGATAGCGTCCGACGTCTCGGTGACGCCGACGGCGGCGCGGTGGCGCGTACCCAGCTCTTTGCTAATATCGAGGTTTTTGCTGAGCGGCAGCAGACAGCCCGCCGCGGCAATCTTGTTGTCCCTAATCACTACAGCCCCGTCATGCAAAGGCGTGCCGGAGTAAAATATCGTAATAACAGACTGCGGCGAAATGGCGGCATCGACAACAACGCCGGTGTTGATAATATCACCCAGCTTGACATTGGACTCAAACACGATAAGCGCGCCTATCTTACGCTCGGACAAAAGACGGCAGCTTTCGCAGATATTGTCAATCATAGAGCCTGTAACGGTGTTATACTCGCTTCTGCTCATCGACTGCAGGTTGCGGATATTCCCGATTTTGACCCGCCCCAGCCTTTCAAGCCCCGAACGAAGCTCGGGCTGGAAAACGATAATAACGGCGATAAAGCTGAGCTGGATGGTATTGCTGAGTATATAAGTCAGCGCGCTGAGCTTGAGAAAAATAGCAACCTGATAGAGTGCGAGGATAAAAAGCAGCCCGCGTATCAAATGTCCCGTGCGCGTATCGCTTGCAAATTTGATGCAGTAATATACAATAATGGC
Organism: uncultured Clostridia bacterium; assembly: GCA_947627315.1. Classification (GTDB taxonomy): domain Bacteria; phylum Bacillota; class Clostridia; order Oscillospirales; family QAKW01; genus RGIG9041. Next base: position 6,261 of record CANQVN010000049.1, read on the forward strand.
AACAAGAATAATATCCAGATAGTCCCACGGGAACTTCATGGTTAAAAAGATGCCAGATAGGTTTTTAAAAAAATCAAAAATTGCCTGCATCATTCACCTCACGCGATATTACCGGCGCAAAACTCATCCTCATCCGCAATACATTCCGCGGAAAATAAAATATAATGACCTTTCTAAGGTCATTATATCATATAATAACAGTAAAATAAATATTTACTTTAATATTTTTTTAGAATTTTAATAAAAGAATTTATATCGTTTATCGTGTTGTAATACCCGAAGCTTGCTCTTACCATCCCGATTTTCTCCGTTCCCATTTTCCGGTGAAAAAGCGGCGCGCAGTGTATCCCGCTGCGAACGCAGACGCCGTTTTCTGCAAGATACGCCGCAACGCTGTCGGAATGGGAGCCTTCGATATTAAAACAGGCGACGCCCGCAAAAAGCGATTTTTCAGGGTCGATATATTTTATAACGCCCTCAACAGAGTCAAGCTCGGCGTACATACGGCGCACAAGCGATATCTTTTTAGCAAATATTTTTTCAATGCCGACATTTTTAATGAATTTCAAGCCCTCTTTCATTCCGCTGATAACAGGCGTCGGCAGCGTGCCGCTTTCAAGAAGGTCCGGCAGATAGTCGGGCTGTGAAAGCGAAAAGCTTTCGCTGCCGGTACCGCCTACAATGAGCGGCATCGGCGCGTCATTCAAAACAACGACAAAGCCGCAGCCCTGCGGACCCATTATACCCTTGTGCGACGGTGCGCAGTAGTAGTCTATTCCGTCCCTTTTAAGGTTTATCGGTACAATGCCCGCGCCCTGTGCGCCATCTACCACAAGCCGAACGCTGTCAGGCAGTGCGCCCGATATTTGCCGCAGCGGCATCACCTTGCCGCAGACGTTTGAACACTGGGTGCAGACGATAAGCTTTGTATTTTCTTTGATTTTATCGAGTATGTTTTGAACCGTTCTGTTATCGTTATATAAATCCACCTTTGCGACGTCGAATTCCACTCCGCGCTCGCTCAAAAGCTTTAACGGACGCAGGACGCTGTTGTGCTCAAGATCGGTCGTTACGGCATGGTCGCCCGAATGCAGCAGACCCTGTATAAGCATATTGAGCCCATAAGTTGCGTTTGGCACAAACGCGACGCACTCCGGCTCGTCCGCGCCGAAAATATCGCATATCATTTTCCGCGTGTCGTATACAAGCTCTCCCGCTTCAAGGGACAGCCTATGCCCGCTCCGCCCGGGGTTTGCGCCGTTTTTTCTAAGCCAGAAAGCCACAGCGGCGGCAACGCTTTCGGGTTTCGGATAGGAGGACGCGGCATTGTCAAAATAAATCATTTGCAAACATCCCCGTATCCTTTTTTCTCGCTTTTATGAAGCTGCACCCCGCCGCCGCACATTATTTCGAGCGCGCGCTCGGCATATCTGTCCGAGAAAACTATGCTGTATACACAGCCGCGCACATCGGGGTCGTCACTAATCTTTTCAACGCGGGACTCTATCCCGCCGTTGTATAAAAGGCGGTTTGCCTTCATCGCATGGGTTATGTTTTTGCACTTTACCGTCATTTATCTCACCTTGATTTTATTATTCACTCTATTCTATTCAGCAAGGCGTGACAAAGCCATAAAAATAAAATCACACGCAAAAACGCTCTGCGAAAAAATCTATCGCAGAGCGTTTTTTAATTTTCAGTATTTTCTGCCGGCGAAACGGTTTTACCGAGCGCGGACAGTGCGGCGATAAGCTGCACGTCCTCGCTTTCGTCAAGCTCGTAAAACCTGTCCTCAAGCTCGGCAGGCATTACCGATTCGATATCGGGCGAAACGCCGATGCCCTCATAATTTTCACCGCTCGGCGGGTAGTACATCTTTGTCGAAAGATAGAGCGCGCCCTCGCTGAGCGGAATAATCTCCTGAGCGTAGCCCTTACCGTAGGTGGTTTCGCCCACAAGCTGTCCCGCCTTAAAGTCGCGGACGGCGGCGGCAAACAGCTCGCCTCCGCTGTAGGTCGAGCCATTTATCAAAACAACGTATTTTTTTGAAAAGCAGTCTTTATCGGACGAGTATGAAGTCTCGGCGCCCGCCTTGTCCTTCAGCGTTACAAGCGTGCCCTCCGGCAGCAGATAATCAAGTATCTCAACAACCGCCGAAAGACTGCCGCCGGTGTTGTTGCGCACATCGAAAATATACTGCGACGCGCCGTCATTTTCAAGGCTGTCCATCGCCTTTTTGAAATCGCCCGCCGTGGTGTTGCCAAACTCGCTTATCGAGACATAGCCCACGTCGCCCTGCAAAAGCCTGTATTCGACAGACGACGTGATATAGTCCGCAACTGTGACCGATTTTTCAAGCTGATTGTCGTCGCGAAGCAGCGTAATATTTATTACGGTGCCGTTTTCGGCGCGCAGAAGCGCCACCGCCTCGTCGTAACTCATCTCGCTGACGGCGGAACCGTTTATCGCCTGAATCATATCGCCGATATGCACGCCCGCCGTGTCCGCGGGAGAATTGGCTTTGACATTTGTGACGCGAAGCAGCCCCGAAGCGGAAATATATTTTACGGTAATCCCGATGCCAGAATACTTGCCGTTCATCTGGGCGGTATAAGCCGCGTATTCGTCCGCATCAAGATATGCGCTGTATTTATCGACAGCCGAGACATAGCCCGCAAGCAGCGAGTCCATCGCCGCATTCTCGTCCGCATCGCCGACATAGCGCTGTTCGATGGTCTTATTGACCTCCGTTATTCTGTCGTAAAAATTCTCCTTGGTGACAAGGCTTGGCATCATGCTCGTGAGATACATATAGGTCACAAGGCAGGACAGAACTATCGCGACTATTACTATGAAAATAGCCGTGCCGACTTCTATCTTTTTCTTCATCAAATACTTTCCTTTGCTTATGAGAATGTGAACGACATAACGCCGCTGAAGTAGTCAAGCGGGTCGGTATACTCCCCGTTCTTTATGATTTCAAAATGAAGGTGGGGTCCTGTGACGTAACCTGTCGCG
>CANQVN010000050.1 GCA_947627315.1 uncultured Clostridia bacterium
ACGGTACTGCGTGTCAAGCAGGACGGGTATCAGCGCGGTCTGCCAGTCGTTGCAGTGGCAGATATCGGGAAAAAAATCAACGTAGGGTATGATTTCCAGAACGGCGCGGCAGAAAAACGCCGCCCGCTCGCCGTCGTCATACTCGCCGTATACACGGGGACGGTCAAAGTAAAACTCGTTGTCTACAAGATAATATGTCACCCCGTTTTCTCTGTACTCAAAAATGCCGCAGTATTGCTTGCGCCACGAGTTGTTGAGATAAAAATGAGTGACGTATTTAAGCTTTTGCCGCATATCGCCTATGGCGGAATACATAGGCAGAACGACACGCACGTCGTGTCCCAGCCTGCAAAGCGCCTTTGGCAGAGCGCCCGCAACGTCGCCCAGCCCGCCGATTTTTATAAACGGCGCCGCCTCGCCCGCCGCAAATAGTATTTTCATCGCTCCTCCTAAATTACCGTACCCTTTTCAAGCACATAGGGGTATTCCGGCGCTCCGCGCAGCGTTTTGCCGGAGGTCACCTTCACGTTTTTGTCCAAAATAACATGGTCTATCATACTGTCGCCCTCGATGACCGAGTTTTGAAGGATTATCGAGTTTTCGACGACCGCGCCCGTCTCAATAACGACGTTTCTGAAAATTATCGAGTTGCGCACCACCCCGTCTATGCGGCAGCCGTCCGCGATAATGCTGTTTTCAACGTCGGCGTTGTAGCTGTAAAGCACCGGCACCGTGTCCATAACCCGCGTCATTATCGGAAAGTCCGGTCTGAAAAGCTGGTCGCGCACCGACCTGTCCAGCATTTGCATACTGACATCGTAATAGTCGCGCACCGTGTGGACAATGCCCGCAAACCTGCCGTGCATAAAGCCCGTTATATTGAGCTTTTCGGTATTTTTGATAAGCGCGTATTTTTCAAAGCTGTAATAGTCGCCCTCGTCCGCGCGGCGGATTATGTCCAAAAGCAGCGTCCGCTTCATAACGTACACGCCGAGAGACACCGCGCTGTCGGAAGGGTCGCCCGCGCCGTAAGTAAGCCCCGTTATACGGTCGCCGTCCATCGAGACGACAAGATCGTTCTCGCCTATCCTGCCCGTCTGCGCGCAGACTGCCGTTATGTCCGCCCCGCTGTAAATATGCTGATCCAAAACACAGTCGAAATCTATGTTGGCAATGACGTTGCCGTTGCATAAAACGACGTATTCCTCCCGCATACCCTCTATGTGCGGCTTGACCGAACGCAGCGCGTCCAGCTTGCCGCGGGCGAGAAACACCTCGTTGTTGTTGGCGGTTTTATAAAACGGCGACAGCAGCCGAAGCCCCGAGTTGCGATGGTTCAAGTCCCAATAGCTGCCGCGTCCCAGATGATCCTCAAGCGAAGCATAGTTTCGCTTTGTGATAACGGCGACGTTGTCCACCCCCGCGTTTACAAGCGAGGACAGCATAAAGTCCACCATTCTGAACCTGCCGCAAAACGGAACGGACGCCAATGCGCGGATTTTTGCCAGAACGTTGGTGTCGCCGTCGTACATATCCGAAAATATAATTCCCGCAAAATTACTCATACCCGCCTCCTATCTGCCGCTGTACGGCTCTATCATCTGCCGCGGGCGAACGACCTGCCCCGCCTTGACGACAGCGCCGGTGCCGATAACGGCTATGCCCCAGTCGCCCGATTCGCGGCAGTTTTCGGGAAGGTCGCCTATCACGGCGCCGTCCTCAATCACAACGTCGTCCGCTATTATAGCGTATTTTATATTTACGTTTTTGCCTATCTTGGTGTTGGACATAACGACGCAGGAATTGAGGCTTGCGCCCTCCTCCACCGTCACGCCCGAGAACAAAACGCTGTACCACAGGCTGCCGTTTATATTACAGTTTTCGGTGACCATACTCTCTATTATATCGGCATGCCTGCCTATATACTGCGGCACGTTTGCCTTGAAGCGTGAGTATATCTTCCAGTCGGGGTCGGACAAATTGAGAGATATTCCGGGGTTGAGCAGATCCATATTCGCCTCCCAGAAGCTCTCGATTGTTCCGACGTCCTTCCAGTACCCGTCGAAGCGGTACGCCATCATTTTCTCTCCCGCGGCTATCATTTTCGGGATGATGTCGCCGCCGAAATCGTTCCGACTGTTTTTATCCTGCTCGTCCTCCTCCAGATAGCGGCGAAGCTTTGACCAGGTGAAGATATACACGCCCATAGACGCATTGTTGCATTTCGGGTGCTTCGGCTTTTCCTCAAACTCGTATATCCTGCCGTCCTCATCGGTATTCATTATCCCGAAGCGGGACGCTTCCTCTATCGGAACGGGCAGCGCCGCTATCGTACACGCCGCGTCGCTTTTTCTGTGAAAGTCCGCCATTTTGGAGTAGTCCATCTTGTATATGTGGTCTCCCGACAGTATCAGAACATACTCGGGGTTGTATTTTTCAATAAACCGGATGTTCTGATAGACGGCGTTTGCCGTGCCGCGGTACCACTCGCCGCTGTCCGCCTTGACGTAGGGCGGAAGTATGCTGACGCCGCCGTTGAGACGGTTTAAGTCCCACGGCACACCGCTGCCTATGTAGGAGTTTAGCTCCAAAGGCTGATACTGCGTCAGAACGCCGACCGTGTCTATGCCTGAATTTATGCAGTTTGACAGGGTAAAGTCGATAATTCTGTATTTTCCGCCGAACGGTATGGCGGGCTTGGCGGTGTTTTTTGTGAGAACGTGCAGACGGGAGCCCTGTCCTCCCGCGAGCAGCATTGCCACAATCTCTTTGTTTTTCCGAAACATTCAAACCTCCAAATTATCTTTTTTTGCAAATGGGTAACGCAGGGGCTTGTATAGAGAACCGCTGAAAGGCGGTATACTCAGCTTTACGCTGTACGGTCTGCCGTGCGCCGGCTTTTCGACGGCGTTGAGTATGTGCTGACAGCGTCCGCCGCCGCCGTATTGCTCATCGTCGCTTGAAAAGATAGAGCGGTATTTGCAAAGGTTCGGCACGCCGAAGCGGTAATTTTCTATCACATACGGCGAAAAATTCAGCACGCAGAGCAGCTCGCCGCCAGCGGCGTCGATACGGCGGTAGACGTAAACCGAGTTTTTGCTGTCGTCCGCCGAAATCCATTCAAATCCATCGGCGCTGCTGTCCCGCTCATACAGACTTTTTTCACTTTTGTAAATTTGATTCAGACTTGCAACGTATGTATGAAACCGGCGGTGCGTGCCAAAGTCGAGCAGCATCCAGTCCAGCTCGCGCGACTCGTCCCACTCGCGAAAATGCGCGAACTCCCCGCCCATAAAAATCAGCTTTTTGCCCGGGTGGGTATACATATAAAGCAAATATGCGCGCAGGTTTGCAAACTTATCGTCGTAATAGCCCGGCATTTTCTCTATAAGCGAGCATTTGCCATGCACCACCTCGTCGTGCGACAGCGGGAGAATAAAGTTTTCCGAATGGGCGTAGGAGGTGGAAAAGGACATCATATTGTGCATATCGTGACGGTTTTCGTGCGGCGCGGACATATACTTCAGCGTGTCGTTCATCCAGCCCATATTCCACTTGAAATCAAAGCCGAGTCCGCCGTCCTCCACCGGAAATGTGACAAGCGGCCAGGCGGTTGACTCCTCCGCGACGGTGAAAACGCCCGGTCTGCCGCCGTGGACAAGCGTGTTGAAAAGCTTTATAAACTCGACCGCCTCAAGGTTGCCGTTTCCTCCGTATTTGTTCGGTCTCCACTGTCCGTCCCGCTTGCCGTAATCGAGATAGAGCATAGACGCGACGGCGTCCACCCGCAGCCCGTCGATATGATACGCGTCTATCCAGTGGCAGGCGCTCGAAATGAGAAAGGAGGCGACCTCGCGTGACGAATAGTCGAAAATCCGGGTTCCCCAGTCGGGATGCTCCCGCTTTAACGGATCGGGATTCTCATAAAGACACTGCCCGTCAAACTCAAAAAGACCCATCTGGTCTTTGGGAAAATGCGCCGGCACCCAGTCCATTATAACGCCGATGCCGCGCTTATGACACCTGTTTACAAAATCCATAAACTCGTGAGGCGTGCCGTAGCGCGATGTGGGAGCAAAATACCCTGTCACCTGATATCCCCACGACTTGTCAAACGGATATTCCGTTATCGGCATAAGCTCAATATGAGTGTACCCCATCTCGCAGACATAATCCAAAAGCTTTTCCGCAAGCAGGGTGTAGGACAGCGTCCTGCCCCGCTCGTCGGTGCGCCAGGAGCCAAGATGCAGCTCGTAAATGTTCATCGGACTGTTGAATATGTCCGCCGCGGCGCGTTTTTTGAGCCAGCTTGTGTCGCTCCAGTGAAAGCCGCCGATATCGTACAGCTTGGACGCCGTGCCGGGGCGTGTCTCATAGTGGTTGGCATAAGGGTCCGCCTTATATATCCGCCGCCCGTCCTGCGTGTGAATGACGTATTTATAGTTGTCGTAAACCTTCGCGTCCGGAACAAAGGTCTCCCAAACCCCGTTTTCGCTCACCCGTCTCATCGGGTGAACATCGTCCTTCCAGGCGCAAAAATCGCCCGTGACGCTGACCGCCTCCGCGTGCGGCGCCCACACCCTGAAAACCCAGCCGCCGTCCGCCTTGTGCGAGCCGAGATACAGGTTTGCCCCGCTGTCGACAGAGTTCCAAAACGGAACGTCGACGCTTATATCTTGAAACTTCATGCTTTACACTTCTTTTCCGGAGATAATATTAAAACAACAGAAAAAACTCAACGTCTTTTATTAAAATCAAAAATTTCTATTTACTTCCGTCTATATTTAATATAATATAAATATTGAAAATAAGCAATACAAATTTATGATTTTTTCCCAAAAAAATTGTATTTTTTTGCAAAGGATTATACTATATGATAAAATTCGACTGTTTTGAGAGTGAATATAAAAGCCCTGTCGGCGCGATTAGATGCGGCGGTAAAGTGAGCTTTCGTGTCGAGGTCGACGACGGCGGGCAGATTGCGTATATCGTTCTTGTCATGCGTTCGGACAGCAAAACGCTCCGCTTTTTGCTCCGCAGAGAAGAAGGCGGCGTGTTTTGCGGCGACATAGAGCTTTCCGAGAGCGGGTTTTATCATTACAGGTTTGAGCTTGTACGGCATGACGGCGGCATGTATTTTGCGGGAACGACAGACGGTCACACCGCGGTGATAGGCGACTGGCTGCCCGAATGGCGCGTTTTTGCCTACGAAGGGGATTTTGAAACGCCGGACGGGTTTGAAGGCGGGGTGATGTACCAGATATTCCCCGACAGGTTTTACAGAGCGGATGACGGGGGCGCGCTGCCGCAGACCAAAAACGAGCGGATAGTACATGAAAACTGGTATGATACGCCCTACACCGCCGCCGACAGGCGCGACTACCGCTGCAACGACTATTTCTGCGGAAACCTGCGCGGCATAGAGCAAAAGCTGCCCTATCTTCACACGCTGGGCGTAAGCCATATCTACCTGAACCCGATTTTTGAAAGCTCGGAAAACCACCGCTACTCCACAGCCGACTATATGAATATCGACCCCTATCTTGGAAATGATTCCGATTTTTCAAGCCTATGCAGAGCGGCGGCGGATTATAACATAAAAATAATACTGGACGGCGTTTTTTCACACACCGGCTGCGACAGCATATACTTTAACAGGTACGGCAGCTATCCGTCGCTCGGCGCGTATCAGAGCAGAAAGTCGCCCTATTTTAACTGGTACAGGTTTTACGACTACCCCGACGGCTACGACTGCTGGTGGGGGTTCAAGACGCTGCCGAACGTCAACGAGGAAAACGCCGACTACGCCGAGTTTATCACCGGAAAAGACGGCGTTTTGCGGCACTGGATGCGGCTCGGCGCGTCGGGCTGGAGGCTGGACGTCGCCGACGAGCTGCCGGACGGGTTTTTGGAAAAGGTGCGAGACGCCGTAAAAGCGGAAAACAGCGAGGCTGTGATAATCGGTGAGGTGTGGGAAAACGCCGTCACCAAATCAAGCTACGGCGCACAGCGCAATTTCCTGCGCGGCGGTCAGTGCGACACCGTTATGAACTATCCTTTTATGAACGCCGTCACCGACTTTATGTTAAAAGGGGACGCGCAGGCGTTTTATATGTCAGTAATGGAGATTGTAAACGACTACCCCGCCCCCGCCCTGCGCTGCGTGATGAATATGCTTTCCACCCACGACACCGAGCGGATACTGACCCGCCTTGACGGAAACGAGCTGCTTTTTATGTCCGCCGCCGTCCTTCAGTATACCCTGCCCGGCATACCCTGCGTTTTCTACGGCGACGAGGCGGGGCTTTGCGGCGGGCGCGACCCGCTCTGCCGCGGAACATACCCCTGGGGAAAAGAAAACGGCAAGCTGTTGAATTTTCATAAAAAGCTTGGTATAATAAGAAAAAAATACGCCCGCGACCTTTCGGATAACATTAAGTTTAATCGGCGAAGCGACGGCGTTATCGCCTTTTCGCGGGGCGGGCTTACGGTAATTGCCAATATGTCGGAAAACACGCTTGATATGCCGGAGGACTGCCGCCCGCTGATATCAAGCGCGGGCGACGGGAGCTGCATACCGCCGCGGTGCGCCGTAATATACAGGAGGAGTGGAAATGGAAAGGATACTTTTGGTTTATAACCCCAAATCGGGCAAAAAGAGCATAGCCTCACACCTTGACAAGCTGTGTGAGATTTTCGCGACGGAGGGAAAGCTGCTCACGCTCTACAGGCTGGGCAGCGACAATTTACAGCCTCTGTCGGAGCTTATCCGCGGCGGCGGGTTCGACGGGGTCGTCGTCTGCGGCGGCGACGGCAGCGTAAATTCGATAGTCAAAACGATGATAGAGGAAAACTGCGACCTGCCGCTCGGCGTCATCCCGACCGGCACCTGCAACGACTTTTCACGCTCGATCGGCATGCCGGGCGACCCTATGCGCTGCGCGCGGCTTATCGCGCAGGGCAACATTATGCACACCGACATCGGACTTATCGACGGCGGCAAGAGCGTTTTTGTAAACGAGCTTGCGGGCGGCGTTATCGTGACGGCGTCATTTTCGACCGACCAGAATATGAAAAAGCTGTTCGGTCCGCTCGCCTATTACGTCACGGGGCTGGGCGAGCTTGCAAATATCAAGCCGTTCGAGCTTAAAATCGAAACGCCGGATAAGACGTATGTCGAGCAGGCGATAGTCTTTTTGGTGTTGAACGGCACCGATATCTCCGGCTTTTCAAACATTGTGAAGGACGCGCAGATGCAGGACGGCGAGATGGACATACTCGTTTTCAAAAATGTAAACCCTCTTGAAATAACCGACACCCTTTTCAAGTTTGTGACAGGCGGGCAGTTCAAGGAGGAAAACGTCGTGCGTATCCGCACGCCCGAGTGCAGAATAAGCTGCGACGCGGACATTTCCACTACGGTCGACGGCGAGCGCGGTCCCGAGTTTCCGTTTGAGCTGAAAATGAAAAAATGCGCGATTAAGATTTTTTACTGAAAAATCCCTTTCAGCGTGTTGACAACACCGAAAAACGGTGATATAATTCAGATAAATCACAAACCGTTGAAGCGGAGATAACGGCAGCCACGCCTTTACAGAGAGCCTGCGGAGCTGAGAAGCGGGTGAGAAACAAGCTGTCAAATGGACCGCCGAGGGCGCAGTCAAATGTGGAGCTCCACAGAGTATTCTGCGACGTTGCGGGCAGACGTAACTTGCCGTGGATATGTTGGTATCCTGCAAAGAGCACGGGCAGCCGTGAATCAAGGTGGCACCGCGGGTATTGTTTATTTATCCGTCCTTGACAGAAAGCTTTTTTCTGTTAAGGACGTTTTTTGTTTTTTGGAGGAAAATATGGATATAAGACCGAGCTTTGACGAAGTTAAAAAAATCGCGACGCGGGGCAAATACAAGGTGCTGCCTTTAAGCTGCGAGATACTGTCCGACTTTACGACGCCGATTGAGACGATGCGGATACTCAAAAACCTGTCGACCCACTGTTATATGCTGGAGTCCGCCGCGGCGGACGAGACCTGGGGGCGGTACACCTTTCTCGGCTTTGAGCCGAAAATGGAGATAACCTGCCTTGACGGAAAGCTGAAAGCGGGCGATATCGAGTTTGAAACTGACAATCCCTCCGACTGCCTGCGGAAAATCCTTGCCGCAAACAAAAGCCCGCGCTTTGACTACCTCCCCTCCTTTACCGGCGGGCTTGTCGGCTATTTTTCATACGACTATCTCACCTACTCCGAGCCATCTGTAAAGCGGGTCACGGAGGACAGCGAGAAGTTCAAGGACGCGGATCTTATGCTGTTTGACAAGGTGATAGCCTTTGACAACGTGCGGCAAAAGATAATCCTTATAGTCAATATGTCCCTCTCCGATATCGAGGTGGGCTACAACAGGGCGGTAATGGAGCTTAATCAGCTTGAAAAGCTGATACGCGGCGGCGAAAAAAAGAAAGAGCCTCGCGGCAGGCTTTGCGGCAGGGTCACGCCGCTTTTCAGCAGGGAGCAGTTTTGCAAAATGGCGGAAAAGGCAAAAGCCCACATCCGCGAGGGCGATATTTTTCAGGTTGTGCTGTCAAACAGGCTGAGCGCGCCCTTTGAAGGCAGCCTTTTTGACGCGTACCGCGTGCTGAGAACGATAAACCCGTCGCCGTATATGTTCTATTTTTCGGGGACGGACGTGGAGGTCGCGGGCGCGTCGCCCGAGACGCTCGTCAAGCTTGAGGACGGCGTTTTGCACACCTTTCCGCTCGCCGGCACCCGCCCGCGCGGAAAAACGGAGGATGAGGACAGGCGGCTTGAAGCGGAGCTGCTTGCAGACGAAAAGGAGCTTGCGGAACATAATATGCTGGTGGATCTCGGACGCAACGACCTTGGCAAAATAAGCAAATTCGGCACGGTCGAGGTGGAAAAGCTGCACTCTATAGAGCGCTTTTCGCACGTTATGCACATAGGCTCCACCGTTCGCGGCGTGATAGACGACGGTCGCGACGCGCTGGACGCCGTCGAGGCGGTACTGCCCGCCGGCACTCTCTCCGGCGCGCCGAAAATCCGCGCCTGCCAGCTGATAGGCGAGCTTGAAAACAACAAGCGCGGCATTTACGGCGGAGCTATCGGGTATATAGATTTTACAGGCAATATGGACACCTGCATCGCCATTCGCATAGCGTACAAGAAAAACGGGCGGGTGTTTGTCAGAAGCGGCGCGGGGATTGTGGCGG
>CANQVN010000051.1 GCA_947627315.1 uncultured Clostridia bacterium
ATCTCATAGCCTGCTGGTTTTCGGAGTGAACTAAGCAGATACACTTAAAAATCATCTGCAAATCTTATTATACGAGAGTGAAATAACATGAAAAAATTGAGTTTTATCACCTTTTTAACGGGTATTTTGACAGCTTCAATGATTTTGTCCTTTTGCTGCTTTGCGTCAAGTCCCACCGATGTTGCGGACGGCTATTTCAATGAATATGCAGACGAGATAAACGGCATAGAGCAAGCTGTCGGCGGTGATTTGGACGATTACGCCCAGTCGCTTGCGGCGCTTTCAAGTTGGAGCGACGGCGAAAGCCGCGAGCCGGAAAAGCTCTCTCTTACCTCAGAGCACATGTATGTCATATTTAACTATAACGAGGAGGGCGGCGAAAGCTTCGGCTCACACATTTCAGATAAGCACACATGGTCGCTTGTAAGCTTTGGCGCGGAGCAGAATTTTGCATATAGTGATGAAAATAAGGCGTGGGAGGCGACAAGCTCCGCCACCATACCCGCATACAGTGACGGAGACAATCAAATCACTATGACAATGCGCGGCATAGCGGATTATCTCAGCGGCAAATTTGACAGCGTGGACGACTTTAAGCTTGTAAACTACAACAGTATAGCAAGCAGTATGAATATCATCTATGTGCTTTCGGGCGGAGAGGAATATCTTATACCGCTGACCACCGCACCATCTTTCTACTCGCAGGTAAAAAGCGGGCAGGCGTACACCGCGGCGGAGTTTAAAAATATAATGCGGGATGCCGAGACCGAATATATCAGCAATTTGCAGATAGTGGACGGCGATCCCACCGAATACGGCGGCGGACCCGTCATAAGCCTTGACAACTACATCAAGCTTACGCAAAAGTACAAGGAAATAACGACGCGCAGAACACTGCCCTATGTTTTAATAGGCATAGCGGCGGGAGCGCTTATAACAGCGCTGCTGTTTCTGGCATTCAGAAAAAGAAGGCGGACAAACAGCGACGCGGAAAAGTAAAACGAAATAATTTTGGGATATGCCAGCGCGGCAGCGCTGGCATATTTTTTAATAAAATATTGATATATAATGTATATAATGGTATAATTATATAAATAACACTTAGCTTTGAGGTGGGAAAATGGAATACTCTACTTATGTTGCTGACAGCGGGATAGTTTTCGGCAATGTTTTTTCGGATGATTTCAAGACCGATTTTATTTCAATAGACCTTAATATGCCGCTGAAAAAGGAAACCGCGGCGAAAATGGCGCTGCTTTCGGCGGTGTTAAAGCGCGGCAACACCCGCTTCGGCGAGATGGACAAGGTGGAGGCTTACCTTGAGCAAAACTACGGCGCTGTAATGGACATTACCGTATCAAAAACGGGCGAAATGCAGACGCTCGGCGTTTTTGCAAAGTTTTTGGACGATAGGTTTGCAATTGAAAAGGAGCCGGTCGCTTCAAACATAATCGCGCTGCTGTCCGCCTCGCTGTTTGAGCCGATTGTCGAAAACGGCGGCTTTCGCGCCGACTTTGTCGAGCAGGAAAAGCAAAACCTGAAGGACAGGATAGCGGCGATTGTAAACGACAAGCGCGCCTATTCGCTTGAACGGTGCAGGCAGGTGATGTTTGAAAACGAGAGCTACGGCATAAGCGAGCTTGGCGACGCGAAGGATATCGACGCGATAACCCCCGCCGAGCTGTACGAGTTTTACACCGGGATGCTTGAAAAAGCGATGGTTATGATAAACTACGTCGGAAAGCAGACGGACACGGCGGCGCTCCTTTTGCCCGTTACAAAGGGGTTTGGAAGCGGCGCGCGGACGGCGCCCGAAACGGAGATTAAAAACAGCGTCGAGAGTGTTAAAACCGTGACCGAACGGTTAAACGTGATACAGAGCAAGCTCAATTTGGGCTTCAGGCTCGGTTCCGCCGCGCAGAATGACTTTTTTGCGGCAAGGCTGTTTAACGTGATATACGGGGCAAGTCCGATATCCAAGCTGTTTTTGAACGTGCGGGAAAGGCTGTCGCTCTGCTACTACTGTTCAGGCGTGTGCGACTCGATGAAAAACGTGATGTTTGTATCAAGCGGCGTTGAGCCGGAAAACGCCGAGGCGGCGAAAAAAGAGATACTCAACCAGCTTGATATGATGAAACGCGGTGAGTTTTCAGACGACGAGCTTGAAAACGCGCGCAGATACCTTGTCGACGGGTATATGCAGGCTTACGACTCGCCCGGCGCGCTTGCGTCTCTGCAAAAAACCGCGTATCTTATGGGACATATGCTGACGTGCGAGCAGCAGGTCGAGCAGATAAAAAAGGTGACGCGGGAGCGGATTATCGCGGTGGCGCGGGACATTACGCTTGACACGGTATATCTTTTAGAGGGTACGGGAGGAAACGCCGATGCAAACAATATACAATAAAATTCTTGATGAGACCTGCTTTGAGGCGACTCACGACTCGGGGCTTACGGTAAGGATTGTAAAAAAGCCGTCCAAGACCCGCAAAACGGCGATGCTCGCGGCAAATTTCGGCTCGATAGACTGTGAGTTCGAGTACGACGGAAAAAAAGTGAAAATTCCAAACGGCACCGCTCATTTTCTCGAACACAAGCTGTTTGAGGGCAAAAACGGAAACGCCTTCGACTACTACGCAAAAACGGGCGCAAAGGCAAACGCCTACACCTCGTCGGACAGGACGGTGTACTATTTCACCTGCACCGACAAGTTTGAAAAGTGCCTTGAAATACTGCTGTCGTTTGTATACAACCCCTACCTTACCGACGAAAACGTCGAAAAGGAAAAGGGCATTATCGGGCAGGAGATACGCATGTACGAGGACGACCCCGAATGGCAGGGCTATTACGGCACGATTTGCTCGCTTTACAGCGTCCACCCCGTTAAAAACGACATCGCGGGGACGGTGGAGGACATAGCCCCCATCACGGTAGATACGCTGACCTCCTGCTACGACACCTTCTACCATCCGTCCAATATGGTGCTGACGGTAGTGGGCGACGTGGACGAAAACAAGGTGATGGAGCTGTGCGATAAAATCGTACCGAAAAGACCGGCGCCGAAAATCAAAAGAAACGTGCCGGACGAGCCGCAGGGCGTCGTGACAGAATACTTTGAAAAGGCGATGGTCGTCTCCCGCCCGATATTCAATATCGGGATAAAGGACAACGACGTAAAGCTTTTCGGTTACGAGCTTGCCAAAAAAGAGATTGAGGCGGAGATGCTCCTTGAAATGCTGTTTGGCGCGTCCACCCCGTTTTACAAGGAGCTTTACGACAGCGGCGTTATAAACGCGGAGTTTTGCAGCGAATACTGCGCGTCGGACACATACGCTTTTTGTCTTCTTGCGGGCGAGAGCGACGCGCCTGAAAAGGTAAAGGAGCGCGCTGTTTCTGAAATCGAAAGCTTTCTTAAAAACGGCGTTGATAAAGAGCGGTTTGTCCGGATTCGCAACACGATGTACGGCGAGCTTGTCTCATCGTTTGACGACGTTTCGCGGATAGGCTCGGCGCTTATTAAAACGCACCTGTTCGGCTGCGAACCGTTTGTCCGCGCACAGATACTGTCCGAAATTACCGAAAAAGATATAGAAAACCGTGCAAGAGCGCTGTTCTGTCCGCTGAATATGACGCTGTCGGTTATAGTAAACGGGTAAAAATCTATGGGATATAACGCTGTTTCTTTTCCAAACCTCGGCATAGGTCAGATAAGGCTGAACCCCGTCGCGTTCAAGATAGGCTCGATTGAGGTGCGCTGGTACGCGATTATTATAGTTTTCGGCATACTCGCGGCATATTTCGTTTGCAGCAGACTGCTTCACAAATTCGGCGTGGACAAGGACGATTTTCTCGACTGCCTCATTTACACGCTGCCCGTCGCCTTTATCGGCGCGCGGCTTACATACGTTCTTGGCGACCTTGGCAGCTTCCACTCGTTTTACGACGTTATTGCGGTCTGGAACGGCGGGCTGGCGATATACGGCGGCGTGATTTTTGCCGCGGCGTCCGTCATTGTCATCTGCAAGATAAAAAAATGCGAGTGGCTGCCGATACTGGACGTTATGGCAATCGGTCTGCTTATCGGGCAGACGATAGGCAGATGGGGCAACTTTGTCAACATCGAGGTGTACGGGATTACGACCAACCTGCCATGGGCGATGGGGATAGGCTACTTCGGCGAAGGCGCAAGCGAGCTTGTCCACCCGCTGTTTCTGTACGAGAGTCTTTGGAACCTGATAGGACTCATACTGATATGCGGATATATGTACCTGCGTAAATTCAAGGGCGAGGTATTCTTATGGTATATCGCCTGGTACGGACTGGGGCGGGGGCTGATGGAGCCGCTGAGAAATCCCGAGTACAACCTGCACCTGTTCGGCGTGCGGATAATGATGGTTTTGGCGCTCGCTCTGTTCGCGGCGGCGACCGTCGCCGTTATCCTGCTGCGGCGGCGGCATAAGGGATATATTGCGGAAGGTACAAAGCCCCGCGAGCAAAAGGAGCAGGAAAGCTATGAAAAACAGTTTGACGCTTTAAGCGAAAACAAGACGGAGGAGCAAGATGAGCAGGATAATTGACGGTAAAGAGGTTTCGTCCTACATAAAAGAGCAGATACGCAAAAAGACGGAAAAGCTGAAAAACAAGGGTCTGACGCCCGGGCTTGCGGTGGTGCTTGTCGGAAACGACAGCGCGTCGAAGGTGTACGTTCGCAACAAAAAGGCGGCGTGCGAGCTTTGCGGGTTTTACTCGGCAAGCTACGAGCTGCCGGAGGAAACGACGCAGGCGCAGCTTTTGGAGCTTATAGCGGCGCTCAATGCCGATAACAGGATACACGGGATTTTGGTGCAGATGCCGCTGCCCGCGCATATCGATGCGGATGCGGTGGTAAAAGCAATTTTACCCGAAAAGGACGTCGATGCGTTTAATCCGGAAAATGTGGGCAGAATAATGCTTGGAAACCACAGCTTTTTGCCCTGCACTCCGGCGGGGGTCATGGAGCTTTTGAAATACTACGGGATATCGGTGAGCGGCAGGGAATGCGTCGTTATCGGCAGGAGCAACATTGTCGGAAAGCCGATGGCGATGCTGCTGCTTCATGACAACGCGACGGTCACAATCTGCCACTCGAAGACAGCCGACCTTGCCTCTGTCACCCGCCGCGCGGACGTTCTCATAAGCGCGGTCGGGAAAAAGGCGTTTGTGACGACGGATATGGTAAAGGAGGGCGCCGTTGTCATCGACGTCGGTATAAACCGAGGAGAGGACGGCAAGCTTTGCGGCGATGTCGACTTTGAAAGCGTGTCGAAAAAAGCGTCTTACATAACGCCGGTGCCGGGCGGGGTAGGTCCCATGACAATCGCCATGCTGATGCAGAACACCCTGACGGCAGCCGAGCTTTCAAAACGGAGTTAGTAAAATGGGATTTAACTACACCACCCTACTTGAATTTATATTCGGGCTGATACCGCCCGCCGCGATAATCTTATACCTTATTTTATCCAAGCGGCGCGACCAGATAGCTTTTTCCGCGATAGGATACGGCTTTTTATCGTTTATGGGCAGCGTCATCGCGGTGTTTATCGTGTTTGTCGCGGCAAACGCCCTGTTTTTGTCCTCAATCACGTTTGAGGACGACTCGTCGGGGCTGACGCTGGCGGGGGCGATTATCTGCGGCATGGTGGCGGTGATTTACGGCGTGTGCGAGACGCTGAAAATTATGACCATCAAAAAATTCAAGGCGGAGGAAAAGCGCACGCGTATGTCGGGTGCGGCTTTTGCGGCGGGGGTTATTTTAGCCCAAAACGCCGTCATTTTCATCGCTTTGAATATGTTTGACAAATACAGTATGGACGCGCGTTACGCGCTCTTTTCCGGCGGCATCGTCTGCGTCACGGGAATTATGTACACGGTGCTTTCCGCCGCGTGCCAGGTGATGGTCGGTATGACGGCGAACAATCTGCCGGCGTTTATGCTGTCCGCCGTCTACTACCTGTTTTGGATAGCCGCCGTTATATGCAGCCGCTCGACGGTACTCATCTACACGGCAACGGTGCTCTTTTTGCTGCTGACGTTTGTGTTAAGCGGCGTGTTCCTGTTCAAGACCGGCAAAAGTAAAAACTTTATAGGTGATATAATTGATAATTAACGCGCTTTTTTCATACGGACTTGCGGCCGCGGCCGTCGCTGCGGCTTATTTTGGCGCGGCATATTTTCTGAAGCGCACGGGGCGGCGGGTGCACGCGGGCTTTCTCATTTCAGGCATACTCGCCTTTTTTGCCGCCGTTTTCGGGCTGTATATGCTCATCGCCTTTGCGTTTTCCGAAAGCTCGACAGCGTATATGGGCGAGCTTATGCCGAAGTCGGTTTATATGATTTCGGTGGTGGTGATTTTCTTTATTTTACTCGGGCTTTTGCGATATTTCATCCTGAATGCCGCGCTGTTTGACCGTGACCGTGAGCGGCAGGGAGTGTCGTTTTTGGCGGGCTTTGGTCTTGCCGGAGGTACTGCCGCGGCAATATACTGTCTGTTTATGTTTGCATACATAGCATTCACGGCGGCGACAAGCCGCTTTACGGGGATAACGCCGGACGGTGCGCTGAACTTTGAAAACAACGAGACGATATCCGTTATAACCCCGCTTTACTCGCACGTCTTTTTTATTCTCGCGCTGATATGCTACGCCGTGCTGATGCTCGAGGCGGCGCGGTTTATGGAAAAGCACGCGCGGTATCCGTTTTCCGCGGCAAAGACCTTTGGCATTTACCTGCTGCTGACCGTCTGCGAATCGACAATGGCGTGCGTGCTGATTTTTTCAAGGGCAACGATTGCCGTATTTGTGATATGTGCGGTCGTCTGCGCGGTTTTTGCGGCGGCTGTGGAGCTTCTTTACAGATACAGGAAGGAGCAGGCGTATGACAGGCAGTTTGAATAAAAAAATCAAGGTGCTTCACGTACTGTCCGACAGCAATATCGGCGGCGCGGGGCGGTACGTTTCAAACCTTATTGGCGGCTGTGACAGCGACAGATTCGAGCTTTCGGTGTTGCTGCCGCGCGGCTCTGCCGCGGCAAAGCTGATAGACGGCGGCAGAGCAAAGATAATACAGGCCGACATAGCTCCCGACAAGTCGTTTGACCTGCGCGGGATAGGCGTAATCCGCGATTACATAAAAAAGGAGCGGTGCGACATCGTCCACGCGCACGGCAGCGTTTCGGCACGGCTTGCGGCAAAGGGACTTTGCAAAAGCGTGTTTACAAAGCACACGCTGTCCGCGCCGGGACGGGGACTTCGCGGTGCGGCGGAAAGGCTTGTCTACAGAATCGTCGGCGGATACGCGATAGCCGTCTCGGAGGCGGCGGCGGAAAATCTTGTCGACCTCGGCTTTCGGTCAAAAAACGTTTTTACCGTCTATAACGGCGTGTCGGATATGGAAATCCCCTCCCCCGCCGAGCGTGCGGAGGCGAAAAAGAGCTTTGGGATAGACGCGTCCAAAACGGTAATCGGCTGTGTCGGCAGATTCGCGCCCGAAAAGGATTACAAGACGCTGCTGAAGGCGTTAAAGACGCTGTACAACAGGGGCGGATTTGCGTTTCTGCTCTGCGGCGAGGGCGATATGCTCAACGAGATGAAATTATACGCAAAGCAGCTCGGCATATATTCAAGCTGCGTTTTTGCCGGAAACGTCTTTGACATCGAGCGCGCCTACCACGCGATGGACATTTACTGTATAACCTCGCGCTACGAGAGCTTCGGTCAGTCGCTTGTCGAGGCATGGTCGGCGGGACTGCCCGCCGTCGTTACCGCGGCGCGGGGATTTTCGGAGATAGCCAAGGACGGGGTAAACGCGCTTATCTGCCCTGTCGGAGACTATAAATCGGTTTCCGCCTCGCTGCAAAGGCTCGCGCGGGACGGCGCGTTTGCCGCGCGCATAGCGGAATGCGGCAGAGACGCCTATCTTAAAAATTACAGTATCGCGCCCTTTTGCCGCTCGGTTGAAGCGTCGTATCAAAAAATCGCAAAGCCGCGCTCCAAACCTTACCGCAAATAATACCAGCCCTGTGGATTTCCGCGGGGCTGGTATTTTTTATAATAAATATAAAATAATATTATTTATAATATTGACATTAAAGTAAAAATATACTATAATAATTTCAGGTGATTGTTATGAGACAAAAAGAGATTACCGATTTACTGCGCGCCCACGGTATGCGGGTAACGCCGCAGCGCGTGTGGGTTTACGGCTATCTTTGCGAGCATCCCGAGCATCCGAGCGCGGAAAGGGTATATTCCGCGCTGTCAAACAAGGGAATGAACATCACCCGCGCCACCGTTTACAATGTGCTTCAAGCGCTGTCGGAGGGCGGGCTTATCGCGGAGCTTAAAACGGAGGGGCGGCACACCCGTTACGACGCAAGGCTGCCGCTGCACGGTCATTTCACCTGTTCAAAGTGCGGCAGGGTATATGACTTTGCCGTGGAAAAGTTAGATGTGAGCGGGCTTGACGGATTTGAAACTCTGCTGAAAAACGTCTATTTCAGCGGGGTTTGCAATAAATGCAATAATAAGTAAAGGAGAAAACTCAGATGAAAAAGTATGTATGCAAGGTTTGCGGCTATGTTCACGAGGGGGACAGCGCGCCCGACAAGTGTCCGGTATGCGGCGCACCCGCAGAGAAGTTTGAGGAGATGACGGAGATGTCCTGGGCGGCGGAGCATATCGTCGGCGCGGCAAAGGGCGCGTCGGAGGACATAATCGAGGATCTGCGCGCAAACTTCAACGGCGAATGCTCGGAGGTCGGTATGTATCTGGCAATGGCGCGGGTCGCGTTCCGCGAGGGTTATCCCGAGATAGGTATGTATTGGGAAAAGGCGGCTTATGAGGAAGCGGAGCACGCGGCAAAGTTTGCCGAGCTTTTGGGCGAGGTCGTAACCGACAGTACCAAAAAGAATTTGCAGATGCGGGTCGACGCTGAAAACGGCGCGACAAAGGGCAAGACCGACCTTGCCGTTCGCGCAAAGCAGGCGGGGCTTGACGCGATACATGACACCGTACACGAGATGGCACGCGACGAGGCGCGCCACGGCAAGGCGTTCAAAGGGCTTTTGGAGAGATACTTCAAGTAAGTACATAAAAAGAGCGGCTCTCAGAGCCGCTCTTATTTATTAAAAAACCTCCCCTTTCGGGGAGGCTTTTTCAGCTTTAATATAAGCTATATTACTTAAG
>CANQVN010000052.1 GCA_947627315.1 uncultured Clostridia bacterium
CGCCGCTGGGTGCAGGCGACGCACTTTTCGGAGATAAAAAGCATATCGCCCTCCTCCAAAAGCCCGCCCGCGTATTTTTCCGCGACGTCGCGGATGTCGTCCTTGTCTGTAACGACGTGCGTTTTTATGGGGTAGCGCGCGTATTTTACGCCGTCCACCTCGATTTCAAGATTTTTGTTTTCGTTTGCCTGCATATTGTCACTCCTTATAGTTTTAGAGAAAGTCCCGTTTCAAAAAACGCCAACAGCCCCGAAAAGAGATACCCGCGGGTGTTGTCGCCGTCCCACAGCGGCGCCATTTTATCCAAAAATGCCGAAAACAGCGCGTCGATAAGCCGCCTCAGCGAGCTTTCGCCGTCCCCGTCCAGCCCCAGTATGCCGCACGCCAGCGAAAAAAGGTCGGGCTGTGCCGCAAGCAGCGCGTCCACCGCGCCCGTTTTGACCGAAACGGGGTCTTTATTCCACGCGTCGCCGAACGCTATGCCGCCGCAGAAGGCGCAGACGGCTATGTTGTAGTAGTAGGTCTGCGCGTCGTTTTTCAGCGCGTCTTTCAGCGCGCCGTCGCGCAGGCGGGACATAATCAGCATCCGCCCCCGCTCCAAAAGCTCGTCCGAGTGAATCAAATCGCCCCGCGCTATTCCCGCGTTTTTCAAAAGCGTGTGAAACTCAAAACATACGCTGTCAAAAAAGCTAAGCTCCATTTTTCAACCCCTTAAAAACAGTCTACCATTTATTATAACACATAATTTTGTAAATTTCCATAAATTCGGCATAAAAGCGCGGTGATTTTACAAAATAAAAAATCGGGAAAAAAGCCCCAAATGCTTGACAACATATGGTATAATAATAAATAGTTAAAAGTCTGCGAAAATCGCGGAAAACAGGAAAGGAAAAGGGCATATGAAGCTGTTTTTTGAAACGGATTACGAAAAAATGAGCCGCAGGGCGGCGGGCATTATCGCCGCGCAGGTGATAAACAGACCGAAGTCGGTGCTGGGACTGGCGACAGGCTCGTCCCCGCTCGGAATTTATAAGCTGCTTGCCGGGTGGAACAGGGCGGGCGAGCTTGATTTTTCAAAGGTTACGACCGTAAATCTTGACGAGTATTACGGGCTGGAGCCGACTCACGAGCAGAGCTACCGCCGGTTTATGAACGATAATCTGTTCAATAAAATAAATATCGACAAAGCCCGCACCTTCGTGCCGGACGGAATGGCAAAGGATTTTGAAAAGGAGTGCGCGGACTACGACGGGCTGATAGAGGCTTTGGGCGGAATCGATTTGCAGCTGCTCGGCATCGGCTACAACGGTCACATCGGCTTTAACGAGCCGGGCGACAGCTTTGAGGCGGCGACCCACAGGGTAAAGCTGACCGAGTCGACCATGGCGGCAAACTCCCGCTTTTTCCCGGACGGCGGAATGCCGGAATACGCGCTGACGATGGGTATGCGCGCTATTATGGGCGCGCGGAAAATCCTGCTTATAGCGGGCGCGGAAAAGGCGGAGATAATAGAGCGCGCGGTTAAAGGACCGGTAACTCCCGCCGTTCCCGCCTCGCTTTTGCAGCTGCACCCCGACGTGACGATTGTTACGGCGGCAAAGTAACAAGGAGGAAAAATGAAATTTGTAAATCCCGCAGCGTCGGTGTTTTTTACCGACCGGCAGACGCTTGAGGGCGTCACAGACCTGTGTATCGCCGCCCATCAGGACGACATTGAGATTATGGCATACGCGCCGATTGCCGCGTGTTACGACAGCGGCACGCGCGATTTCTGCGGCGTCGTTGTGACAGACGGGGCGGGCAGCCCGCGCAGCGGCGAGTATAAGGACTATACCGACGAGCAGATGAAAGAGGTGCGCATAACCGAGCAGCAGAAGGCGGCGCGCCTTGGCAGATACCGCGCGGTGGCGCAGCTGGGATACCCGTCGTCCGCCGTTAAGGACGGCAAAAATCCCGATCCTGTCGAGGACATTTACCGGCTGCTTACGGAAATAAAGCCGAGATATCTTTACACCCACAACATAGCGGACAAGCACGACACCCACGTCGCCGTCGCGCTGCGCACCATCGCGGCGGTAAGGAGAATGCCAAAGGAGCTTCGCCCCGAGCGGGTGATAGGGCTGGAGGTATGGCGCGGGCTGGACTGGATGTGCGACACCGACAAGCTCTGCCTTGACACCGGCGCGTATCCCGAGCTTGCGACAGAGCTTTTGCAGGTCCACCGCTCGCAGGTGGAGGGCGGCAAGCGGTACGACCTTGCCGCGGTGGGAAGGCGGTACGCCAACGCGACCTTTTTTGCCTCCCACAACACCGACAGTATGAGCAGCCTCAGCTTCGGCATCGACCTTATGCCGCTTGTTGAGACCGATATCACCCCGCGCGGGTTTATAGCGGAATATATCTCCCGCTTTGCCGCCGAGGTTGACGGAGCGATTGAAAGGCTGAGTTAAATGAAAGACAATTTTGACGAGGTTAAATTCGGCACGGGCGGCTGGCGCGCCGTTATCGGGTACGATTTCACCTGCCGCAACGTCCGGCGGGTCGCCGCGGGAGTGTGCGAGCTTGCAAAACGCAAGGGCGGCGCCGACAAGCCGATTATCATCGGCTACGACCGCAGGTTTATGTCGGACAGCGCGGCGCGGCAGGCGGCGGAGGTGATAGCGCAGGCGGGCATCACCGTCTGGTTTCTGCACCGCAGCGCGCCCACACCCTACGTTATGCACACCGTCAAAAAGCAGGGGCTTTGCTACGGGCTGGAGATTACCGCCTCCCACAACCCTTACGAGTATAACGGGATAAAGCTTATCGTCAGCGAGGGCAGGGACGCGCCGCCCGAGACGACGGCGCTTCTGGAAAAGCTCATAGCGGATATCGATACGCCCGAGTATATGCCGTTTGACAGGGCGGTGGCGGAGGGGAAAATCGTATACGTCGAAAACCCGTTTAACGACTTTCTGGACGACATTATCGCAAGGCTGGATATGGACGCGCTTCGCGCCCGCGGGCTTCGCGTGTTGTTTGATACGATGCACGGCTCGGGAGCATACCCGCTCACCGTCATTTTCCACACCGCGCGCTGCACGGTCGACGCGATAAACCTGAACAAGGACGCGTATTTCGGCGGAATGATGCCCGCGCCGAGCGAAAAGGGGCTTAAAATTTTGCAGGACAGCGTGGTTCGCGGCGGGTACGACCTGGGCATCGCGATGGACGGCGACGGCGACAGGCTGGGCATTATCGACAAAAACGGCAGGTATATAAACGCCAACGAAATCCTCTGTATGCTCTACTACTACCTTGTAAAATACAAGGGCTGGAAAGGACCTGTCGTGCGCAACCTCGCGACGACCCATATGCTGGATAAAATCGCCGCAAGCTTCGGAGAAAAGTGCTACGAGGTGCCGGTCGGCTTCAAGTACATCTCATCCAAAATAGACGAGGTGGACGCGGTGCTGGGCGGCGAGTCGTCCGGCGGGCTTACGGTGCGCGGGCATATCCACGGCAAGGACTCGGTCTACGCCGCATCCCTTTTTGCAGAGATGGTGAGCGTCACCGGTATGTCCCCCTCCGAGCTTATGGACGGGCTTTCAAAGCAGTTCGGAAGCTACGTGATGGTTGAGGACAACCTGCGCTTTGCGCCCGAGTTCAAGCAAAAGGCAAACGAGATTATATTTGAGAAAAAGCTGCTGCCGCAGTTTTCCCAAGAGCCGGTTCGCGTAAACTACGAGGACGGCTGCAAGGTCTATTTTGAGGACGACAGCTTTGTTATCTGCCGCTTTTCCGGCACCGAGCCGCTGCTTCGCATATTCGCAGAGAGCAGCTCGGTTTCCGCGGGGCGGGAGTATATCGCGGCGTTCCGCGAGCTTTTAAAACTGTAAAAAGGAGTATACTATGAAAGACAAATTATTGGGGCTTGTCCCGCCGATGGGCTGGAATTCCTGGAACACCTTCAACACCGCGATAGACGAGAAGGTGGTGCGCGAGTCGGCGGACGCGATGGTGGAAACGGGGCTTCGCGACGCGGGCTATGAGTACGTCGTTATAGACGACTGCTGGAGTCTTAAAAAGAGGGACGAAAAGGGGCGGCTTCAGGCAGATCCCGAAAAATTCCCGTCCGGTATGAAGGCGCTTGCCGATTACATTCACGGCAAAGGGCTGAAATTCGGTATGTACTCCTGCAACGGGACGATGACCTGCGCGCGCTACCCCGGCTCGTTTGACCACGAGTTTACAGACGCGCAGACCTTTGCCGACTGGGGCGTCGACTATCTCAAATACGACAACTGCTTCAAGCCGGAGATAAACGGGTATATGCTCTATAACCGTATGTCGATGGCGCTTCGCTCCACCGGGCGGGATATCCTCTTTTCCGCCTGCAACTGGGGCAGAGACGACGTCGAGCAGTGGATACGCTCGACCGGCGCGCACATCTACCGCTCGACAGGCGACATCCGCGACAACTGGCGGTGGATAAAGATGATAGCGCTGTCCCAGCTTTCAAAAATGCCGTATTCCGGCAGCTTTTGCTTCAACGACCTTGATATGCTCGTCTGCGGCATGTATAAAAAGGGCAACCACGCCGGTATCGCCGGCGGGGAAGAGCCGGTCTGCACCGATACCGAGTACGCCACGCATTTCGCCTTCTGGTGCTTTGCGGGCTCGCCTCTTATGCTCGGCTGCGACATAAGGGATATGAACGATGCGACAAAACAGCTTGTGACAAACCGCGAGCTTATCGAAATAAATCAGGATATCGAGGGCAGAAGCCCCCGCTTTCTGGGCATAAACCCCGAAACGCCGCCCGAGTTTTTCTGGGGCGTGCGTATGCTGTCCGACGGGCAGATAGCCCTTGCCGCATTCAACTTTTCGGATAAGGACCGCACGATGACGCTGCCGCTTTTCAACGTCGGTCTGCCCTCGTCGACAGGCAAGGGGCTGCTGGCGCGCGAGTGCGTCACCCGAACCGACGCGGGCGTATTTTGCGACGATATCACGCAAAAGGTTGAGGCGCACGGCTGCCGCGTGTTCCGCTGCAAGATTATCGACGCAAAATGATAAAAAACGGCAGCTTTTGCATAAAATGCAAAAAACCGCTTGAAAGCGACGCGATACCGATTTACCGCAAGCTTGTAAACCGCGGCGCAGAGGAGTTTTTATGTATCGGCTGTCTTGCGGACAGCCTCGGCGTTTCGAGAAAAGAGATAGAAAATCTCATTGATTTTTATACGGAAAGCGGAACTTGCGCATTATTTTAAAAAAATTAAAAAACCGTTGACAAATGACATTTTTTGTCATATACTATTGTCAGATGACAAAAATTGTCATATAGTAAAGGCAAATGGCATAAGGAGGAGTTAAGATGTTCTGTAAAAACTGCGGCAAACAAATCGATGAAAACGCGGTCGTATGTCCGCACTGCGGAGTGGCAATCAGCAGCGCGCTGGCTGACAGCGGCAGCTTCGGCTGGGCTGTACTCGGGTTTTTCCTTCCTCTTGTAGGGCTTATTTTGTACCTTGTCTGGAGAAATACAAAACCGCAGAGTGCGAAAAAGGCAGGTATCGGCGCGCTTGTCGGGTTTGTCGTAAATATCGTACTTTCGATTGTTTTCAGTTCAGCTATTACGGCATTTATGGCAACACAGCTGTAAATTCCCGTTTAGCATACGCTCGGCAAGGTCGACAACGCAGTCATCGGGAAAATGCGCCCGGCTGCGGCGCATTGTAGTCTGATTGTATCGTCTACACATAGCCGTCAGGAGAAATTTTTCATCAACTCCTGCACCGAGGCGCATCGTCTTTCGGCGATGCGCCTCGGTGTTTTTATATTGACTTTAGTATATTAAAATAATATAATATAAATAAAATAAGGCGGAAGGAAGCTTAAAATGGCTGATAAGAAGAAAGCTCTTGACACAGCGCTGGCTCAGATAGAAAAACAGTTCGGGCAGGGCGCTGTCATGAAGCTGGGTGACAACATCGGAATGAAGGTGGACGCGATACCGACAGGCTCGCTCGCGCTGGACGCGGCGCTGGGCATCGGCGGCGTGCCGAAGGGCAGGATAGTCGAGATATTCGGACCCGAGTCGTCCGGTAAGACGACGGTCGCCCTGCATATAATCGCGGAGGCGCAGAAGCTGGGCGGCGAGGTCGCTTTTATCGACGCGGAGCATGCGCTCGACCCGGTCTATGCCCGCGCGCTGGGGGTGGACGTTGACAACGTGCTTGTCTCCCAGCCGGACACCGGCGAGCAGGCGCTTGAAATCACCGAGGCGCTGGTGCGCTCAAACGCCATCGACGTCGTGGTGGTCGATTCTGTCGCCGCCCTTGTCCCCAAGGCTGAAATTGACGGCGAGATGGGCGCCTCCCACGTCGGTCTCCAGGCGCGGCTGATGTCGCAGGCTCTGCGCAAGCTCGCCGGCGTTATCGCCAAGAGCAACTGCGTCGCGATTTTCATAAACCAGCTCCGCGACAAGGTCGGCGTGATGTACGGCAGCCCCGAGACGACGACGGGCGGCAGGGCGCTCAAGTTCTACTCGTCGGTCAGAATCGACGTGAGAAAGGGCGAGCCTATCAAGGTCGGCACCGAGATTATCGGCAACAGCACCCGCTGCAAGATAGTCAAAAACAAGGTCGCTCCGCCGTTTAAGGTGGCAAATTTCGACATAATGTACGGCAAGGGCATCTCCCGCCTCGGCGAGCTGGTGGAGCTGGGTTCGGAATTCGGCGTCGTTAAAAAGAGCGGGACATGGTTTTCATACGGAGATCTGCGTATGGGACAGGGCAAGGAAAACGCGAAAAAGTTCTTGGAGGAAAATGAGGACATCGCCGCCGAGATAGAGGCGGCTATCCGCGAAAAGCTCGCCGCGGGCGCGACTGTCAGCACCTCCGACAAGCGTGAGCTGAAGGTGGCGGAGGTTATGGAAAAGGCGAAAAAGGCGGCGGGGACAAACGCCGCGACGCTGGACGTCAGCGCGGACGACTTTGAATGAACAGGATAACCGACCTTATACCCGCGCCCGATAAAAAGGGCGAGGTGGAAATATATGTAAACGGGCGGCTTGAGTGTACGGTGAGCGACGCCGTTTTGACGGAGGCGGGACTCAAGGTGGGGCTTGAGCTTGATTTTGACGCGCTTGAAAGTGCGGAAAGAAAGGTAAATCTCACCCGCGCCAGACACAAGGCATACGATTTGCTAAGCTACGGCGACATGAGTGCGAAAACGCTCTATTTCAAGCTGCTGCGCGCCGGGTTTGACGAGCAGACGGCGGGAGACTGCCTTGCGGTCGTTTCAAAAGAGGGGTATATCGACGACAGACGGTTTGCCGCCGCCTTTGCCGAAGGGCTTGTCAACAAGAGCTACGGTCCGCGCAGAATAGAGCAGCGGCTGTATGAAAAGGGGATTGACAGAGAGCTTGCCGGCGCGACGGTGGAGGCGATAGAGACAGACTGGGTGGAAAACGCCAAGCGGTATATCCGCCCCGGGCTTGTGGGGATACACGACAGGCGTGAGCTGTCCCGCGCGCTGGACGCGCTTGTCCGCCGCGGGTTCGACTACGTTTCGGCGCGCGCCGCGCTGGGCGAGCTGGGCGCGGACGAGAAATTTCTGTGGGAGGACTAATGTCAGGCAGTAAAATAAGCTTTATTTCCCTCGGCTGTGAAAAAAACAGGATCAACACCGAGATTATGATGAAAACGCTGCGGGACGCGGGATACGAAATCACCGCGCATATCGAGGGGAGCGACGTTTGCGTAATCAACACCTGCGGGTTTATAGACGACGCGAAAAAAGAGGCGATAGAGACCTTTTTTGAGGTTTTGCAGCTCAAAAAGGAGAAAAAGCTTAAAAAAATCATAGTCTGCGGCTGCCTTGTCCAGCGTTACGCGGGGGAGATTGAAAAGGAGCTTTACGAGGCGGACGGGTACGTCGGCGTCGGCAGCTTCGGGCGGATAGCGGAGGCGGTCGAGCTTGCGCTGCGCGGCGAAAAGCCGCGGCTTTTGGACGACAGGTCGCTTTTGCCGATAGAGGGAGAGCGGATTTTGACAAGCCCGCCCTATTCGGTCAATATCAAGATAGCGGAGGGGTGCGACAACCGCTGCGGCTACTGCGCGATACCCCAGATTCGCGGCGGCTACCGCTCCCGTAAAATGGAGTCTGTCGTCGCCGAGGCGGAGCATTTTATAAAGCGCGGGGCAAAGGAAATCGTGCTTATCGCACAGGACACGACAAGCTACGGAATCGACCTGTACGGAAAAAGGGTTCTGCCCGAGCTTATTAAAAAAATCTGTCAAATCGAGGGCGATTTTTGGCTGCGGGCGATGTACCTTTACCCCGATAAAATAACAGACGAGCTGATTGACGTCATAAAAACCGAGCCGAAGGCAGTAAAATATATAGAAATGGCAATCCAGCACGCAAGCGGCGATGTCCTGCGTAAAATGAACCGCCCGGGCGACGACAAAAGCCTGCTTTTGCTTGTAAACAAGCTGCGGCATAAAATTCCGGGCGTCACGCTGCGCACCACCGTGATGGTGGGCTACCCGGGCGAGACGGAAAGGGACTTTGAGATTCTCTGTGAGTTTTTGAAAAAGGCGAGATTCGAGCGGCTGGGAGTTTTCGAGTTTTCGCCGCAGGAGAAAACGCCCGCCTATGATATGGCAGGGCAGGTGGCGGACGATATCAAGGCGGCGCGCGCCGAGGCGGTTTTAACGCTGCAAGGCGAGATAACAAAAGCGCAGCAGGAAGCGCTTATCGGCAGGACGCTCACCGTTTTATGCGAGGGGTACGACAGGTATGCCGAGTGTTTTTACGGCAGGAGCGGGGCGGAGGCGCCGGACATCGACGGCAGGATATTTTTTCGCTCCGACAAGCCTGTAAATTCGGGGGATTTTGTTCGCGTCACGCTCACCGAGCGGGTGGATTTTGAGTTGATTGGAGAGATTTGCTGTGAACACGCCCAATAAGCTGACAATTGCAAGGATAATCGCAACGCCGCTTTTTCTTGCCGCGCTTATTATCGAGCTTCCCTGCCACTATCTGGCAGCGCTTGTCATTTTCGTCTTGGCGTCGCTTACCGACCTTATCGACGGCAAAATGGCGCGGAAAAACGATATGATAACAGACTTTGGCAGGTTTTTAGACCCGCTTGCGGACAAAATGCTGGTGACCGCCGCCTTTCTGGGGTTTATAAA
>CANQVN010000053.1 GCA_947627315.1 uncultured Clostridia bacterium
CGTTCGCACCGCTCAGCTGACGTATGCCGCCCGCGACAGCGAGTTTGACGGGCAGCAGATTCGCAAGGGTCAGCTTTTGGGGCTTGTCGAGGGCAAGGTCACCTGCGTCGGACAGACGGCGGACGAGGTGATAACCGAGATAATAACCCGCGTTTCGGAAAACGGGGGCGACGTTGTCAATATCTACTACGGCGAGGACGTGAACGAAAAAGAGGCGACCCGCGTATCGGAGCTTGTTCAGTCGCTTATGCCGGACGCCGAGGTTATCCTGCTTTACGGCGGACAGCCTGTTTATCACTATATTTTTTCTGTGGAATAAATTTTTGAAAAGGGAGTGTAATAAATGACTGATGGATTGGTTTTAACAGTCAGCCGCGAGGCTTACTGCGGCGGCGACGAGCTGGCAAGGACTATTGCCGACAAGCTTGGCTTCAAGTTTTACGACCGAGAGATTATATCGCTCGCCTCTCAAAAAAGCGGTATTCATGAGGATCATTTCGACGCTATTGAAAAAAGACCGACAAACAGTATTTTATACTCCGTCGTTATGGGTATGTATACCACCCGCGGCGCGTATGTAAAGCTGGACGACGTGCTGACCGACGATAAGATTTATCAGGTTCAGGCGGATATAATCCGCGATATGGCGACAGACGGCAACTGTGTCTTTGTCGGCAGATGCTCCGACTATATCCTGCGCAGCAGGGAAAAGTGCGTGAACATTTTTCTCCACGCGTCAAACGCCGACAGGATTTCGCGGGTGATGAAGGAGCAAAACGCGACCGAAAACGAGGCGAAAAAGATAATTACGCGCGCCGATAAAAAGCGGCGCAGCTACTATAACTACTATACAAACCGCGAGTGGGGCGCTATGGCAAACTATGATTTGTCGCTCAACCTGTCCAAAATTCCGGAGCAGGACGCGGTAAAGGTCGTTATATCCTACCTCGAAAGCGTGAAATGATTTCAGACGTTTGAAAAACAGGATGGGCAGCCCATCCTGTTTTTTATTTGTGCGTGGTATTTTCACATCGCAAGGCGCGTAAACACATATCCCATTATAAAGCAGGCGGGGAAGGTGATGACCCACGCCGCGCACATTTCAAAGGCGGTCGCGCTGTCAAGAGACGTGTCAGCAAACCCGCATCCCATCATGGACGAGGTTTTGGCGTGAGTGGTGCTGACCGGAAGTCCAAGGCAGGTGGAGGCAAAAAGACTGATGCTGCCCGCAATATCGGCGCACACCCCCTGCAAAAGGTCAAGCTTTACCATCTTCTGCCCGACGGTGCGGATTATCCTGCCGCCGCCGAGCGCCGTGCCGAGCGCCATTGTAAGCGAGCAGAGCAGGCTCACCCACAGCGGTATCCCAAAGCCGGAAAGATTTCCGCCAAGGCTCACGGCGACCATAAACACGCTGATAAATTTCTGCCCGTCCTGCGCGCCGTGCATAAACGACATGAGCGCCGCTCCCGCAATTTGGAGACGGCGCATAGCTTTGGGCTTCGGCGGGCGGCGTTTTAACGCCGAATATAGAAAAAAGCCCGCGGCAAACCCGCCCGCGACCGACAGAACAAGCCCTATCAGGGTGTAAATTATCACCCGCGCCCGAATTTTTGCCCCGCAGGCGAGCGCCGCTCCCACAAGTGCGGATATTATGGCGTGCGACTCGCTTGTCGGTATGCCGAACACCCAGGCGCCGACCGCGAGTATTATAACCGAGCTTAAAGCCGCGCAGAGCGCGGCGCGACCGTAGCGCGAGCCGGAAAGCTCGGCGGCGTCAAAAATGTTCTTTGCAACAGAGCTGTTCAGGGCTGTCATAATAAGCGTGCCGGAAAGGTTGCATACGGCGGCGAGAGCCACGGCGCGCCGCATACTCAGCGTTTTGCTGCAAACACAGCTTGCAATGGCGTTTGGCGCGTCTGTCCAGCCGTTTACGAAAATCACGCCGAGCGTCAGCAGCAGCGCCGCGGTGAGCGGCGGGGAGCGCAGCGCGGTTTTTATAAATTCAAAAAAAGATAAATTCATATTTTGACAAATATTCTCTGATTAAAAGACTGCCGTGATTTACAAACTAAGCTTGAAAACACACGGAGGCGATTTGATGGAGAAACTCTATAAAAGATTTATAGGCTTTATAATACTTCCCGTGATAGCGGCGGCTTTTCCGTTTTTGGTGTTTGCGAACACGGGCGACGCCGCGCCGTTTGACTGGTATTTCAAGCCGGCGCAGGATAACGCCCAGCCGCAGGTCATCCCCGAGGCGGATTTTCTGGACGAGTACGACACGGTATATCTCGGCTCGCCCGACACGCCCGCGATTTATCTTACCTTTGACGCGGGCTATGACAGCGGCTATCATGAACGCATACTTGACACCCTGAAGGAGAAAAACGTCAAGGCGGCTTTTTTCGTGGACGGAAACTTTGTCAAAAGTAACCCCGAGCTTGTAAAGCGTATGGATGCCGAGGGACACCTTGTATGCAACCATTCGTTAAAGCACCCCGATATGACAAAGCTTTTGAGCTTTGCGGAGTATGAGAAACAGATAAAGGGCTGGGAGGAGCTTATAAGCGGCATTGGGCTCACGCCGCGCAAGCTGTTCCGCTTTCCGGGCGGCAGATTTTCAAAACAGACTCTTGAATACAATAAGCAGCTCGGACTGACCACCGTTTTCTGGTCCTTTGCGTACTACGACTGGGATAACGACAGCCAGCCGACCCATGAGACTGCGCTGAACAAGATATACTCCCGCGTGCATAACGGCGCTGTGCTTTTGCTTCACTCCACGTCCAAAACCAACTGCGAAATTCTCCCGCAGGTGATAGACGGTCTGCGTGAAAAGGGATATATTTTTGAAAGCCTTGAAAATTTCAAAAGATAACCCCGTTGTAATTCGCTTTAAGCGACGTGATGTTTTCCGGCGTGTCCTCATTGTAGGGCACGCCGAGATATTTTAATATTCCCTTTGCTATCGCCACGCCTATCTCATAGGTGTTGTCTATTATAAAATCCGCGTCGAGCGGGTTGTCGTGAAAACCGACCATAACGATGACGGCGGGCATCCGTGTGCGCCGCAGCTCGTAAAACCCGAGCCCGCCGTACATGGCAGACCCGTCCGACAGCCCTATGTCCTCGGTCGGCGTGACCTCGGAGAGAAACCCGAAAATGTCGTCGGCAAGCCGCTGACCGTTGCCGCCCGGCTTGTAGTAATAAACCTGCGCGCCGCGCTGGAGAGTGTTTGAAGACTGCGACTGAATCGATACATATATTTTCGTATTTTTCGCGTTAGCGTCCGCCACCACCTCGGTAAGCGTCATATCGGGGTCGTTGCGCTCGGTCGATACGCCGTGCCGCGTCAGCTCATACTGAACGACGTCGGCAATCAGGTTCATTCTCCGCTCCTCGGTGCCGTAATTACCGTAGCCTATGTTAAAATGGGCGGGCGACGGCGATAGATAAACGTCTGCCATGCTTTTATGTACCTCCTGCGTTAAAACGGCAAAAATGCGCCGTCGTATATAGTTTATAATATGCCGCAGACAGACAAATTATACCAATTTAATTTAATAAAAAACGCCCCGCGGGGCGTAAGCCCTGCGGGGCGCTGGAGCTGATGAACAGGATTGAACTGTCGACCTCGTCCTTACCAAGGACGCACTCTACCTACTGAGCTACATCAGCAGAGACTTATTAAGTATACAACAGCAAAACCGATTTGTAAAGACTTTTTTAATAAATTTAATCTTAAAAAGTGTTTCAAAATTGCAAATTATTTTCCATTTGATTGAAATAAAAGGATTTATATAGTAAAATATTTCTATACACGTCGTTTGATGGAGGAAAAAGCTTTGGAAACTACTTTTGAAAAGACATACCGCGCAAGCCACGCCATCATGGCGCAGGTCAATAAGGTGATTATAGGCAAACCGGAGGCGGTAAAGCTTATCACTCTTGCTCTTATCTGCGGCGGACATGTGCTTATAGAGGACGTGCCGGGCGTCGGGAAAACGACGATTGCCGCGGCGCTCGCGCGGGCGGCGGGACTCGATTTTTCGCGGATACAGCTGACGCCCGACGTTATGGCAAGCGACATTACAGGCTTTTCAGTGCCGGACAGGCGCAGCGGCGAGTTTGTATACAGACCGGGCGCGGTGATGACAAACATACTCATCGCGGACGAAATTAACCGAACGTCGCCTAAAACCCAGTCCGCTCTGCTTGAGGCGATGGAGGAGGGGCAGGTCACGGTCGATGGGGTCACCCGTCCGCTCAGCCGCCCGTTTATGGTGATAGCGACCGAAAATCCGCTTGGATTTGTCGGCACATACCCGCTGCCCGAGGCGCAGCTTGACAGGTTTTTGCTCAAATTCGAGATAGGCTATCCGAGCGGCGATGAGGAAATGCGGATAATAACAGACCGACGCGGGGCAAACCCGCTGACCGGCGTCAGCGCCGTCGCCTCCGCTCAGGATATCATTGACGCTCAGCGCGACGTGTCGGCGGTGTATGCCGACAGCGATATATGCAGGTATATTATCGAGCTTGTTCAGGCGACCCGCGGCAATAAGGACATCCTTCTTGCCGCCTCTCCGCGCGCGTCGATTGCGCTTATGAGAGCCGCCTCGGCAAACGCCGTGATAAGCGGCAGAAACTATGTGATACCGCAGGACGTGTCCGATATGTATAAGTACGTCGTCGGACACAGGATTTTGCTGTCCGCTGAGGCAAGATTGGAGCATGTGACAGCCTCACAGATGCTGGACGGGATACTTGCCGGCATTAAAGCCCCCGTGCTTAAAAAACAGTAATGTATAAGTCGCGTCTTATTTATCTCGGAATAGTCACGGCGGCGTTTATTTTTTCTCAGGCTCTGTATGAAAAGATAGCGTTTATGACCTTTGTCATCGCGCTCACGCTGCCGCTTTTGTCGATTCTGCTTGCGCTTTTGAGCTACCCGCTTGTTTCTGTTAAAATGAAAATGTCCGGGGTCTCTGTCAGGCGGTTTGAAAGCTTTGCGGTTTTTTTCACGCTGAAAAACCGCAGTCCTTTCATACTGCCCGCGCTGCGGTTAAACTGCCGCCTTGCCGCGGAGGATGGGTTTGAAACGCAGCTTATTCAGTTTCATCTCAGCGCGTCTGTCGGGCGGGGACGGGACTTTAGTCGAGCCTGCTTTTTTTCAAACCGCGGCGTTTATGCCATAGGCGTTGAAAGCGTCGAGTATTTTGACTTTTTAAGGCTTATAAAAATAAAAAAGCCGCTTAAAAAGGCAGCCGATATCAAGGTGACGCCCGGCGTCGTCGAGCTGTCGCCGCCTGTTATGTCCGAGCGCCGCCAGCAGGAAAACAGTGCGTATGCCGGCACCGCCCCGCTTCTGTCGGGAGGTGACGTTGTGGGCGTCAGGGAATACGTTTTTGGCGACAATCTGAAAAACGCGCACTGGAAGCTCTCGGCGAAAAGCGACGATATCATTATGAAATCCTTCGCGGAGGACGTTTACGAGCAGGCGGTCGTCGCGGCGGATTTGTCCGCATACTATGACGACAGGCGTAAAAATATGGCTATGACGGACTGCGTTGTTGAAACCGCGCTGTCGGTTATGCGCGCCTATATGCAAAATTCGGTGCGATTTTCCCTTATTTTCAACGTCGGCAAAAATATGACCCGCCGCTTTACGGTGACCTCGCCCGCCGAGTTTTTTGAGGCAAGCTCCGCGTTGGCGGACGCCGCTTTTGTTGACGGCGGCAATGTAACGGAGCTGTTTTACGGCGTAGAGCCGGACTTTATTTCGGGCTGCGGGGTGTGCGTCATCTCCTCGTTCGGAACAGACGATGCGCTTAAAAGCTTAAAAAAGCTGTTTATCGACTATAAAAGCAAGCTCAGCGTCATAAGGATAACGGACAAGGTTCTCCCCGAAAAAGAGGGCGTTTTAACCTATACGCGCGAATATATTGAGGAAAAGATAAAGGGCTTATGAGACACGCTGAAAAGGTAAAGCCGAAAATAATATATATCGACACGCCGAAATCCGACAGCCGCGGCGGGACGGGTTTTCTTGTCTGCCAGCTTGCGCTTATCTATGTGACGCTTGTCGGCTTTATTTACTGCGTCTCGACGTCTCTTAAAATGCCGTTTGGCATTGCTGCGGTCGCGCTTTTGTGCCTGCCCTTTGTCATTCTTTTCGGGCTTTTTTCCGCCTCCGAAAAGCTGTATCTGCCCTTTGCCTGCACGGTGGGCGGGATAGCGCTTTTTGCCTTTGTCGCAATCTCACAGCTGCGGCGCGCCGTTATCTCATCCTTTGTTTTTTGCTATAATCTCACGATAAAGCTTGTGGTTGACGAGGGGTATACCGATTATATCGGCGCTATGACGGAGGACATAACCGAAAAGCTTTCGGACAGCGTCTATGTGACGGGCAGCTTTCTGTGCGTTATTATAACGCTCATTTTGCTCTTTTCGTTTATTTTCAGCCAAACTCTTATCAGAAGGTCGCTTGTCTGGGCGGCGGTTATTCCCTGTTTTCTGGTACTCACGCCCTCGCTCTATTTCGGCTCAGTGCCAAGCGGACCCGCCTTCTGTATATTTCTGTCGGGGATAATCGGCTGTTACGTGCAAAGCCTTTCCGCGCCGTCCCGCGCGGTGCGCGGCGGCGGGTTTTTCAAAAACGTTCGTTCAAGACTGCGCGGCTGCGCGCCAAACGGGCTGTTTTGTATGCTGTGCGCGCTTTGTCTTTCACTTTCTGTGTCCGCTGTGATTTATTCGGAGGACATTGTCAAGATTGACAGCGTACGCGAGATTTTGGATAATATCTCGACGCAGATAATGAACCGTCTGTTTTACGAAAAGTACGAGACGCCGGAGGGAGCGGTGGGCGGTCTGCTCGACGGCGACATTTTAGAGCTGAAGACGCCGGAGTTTCGCGGTCTGCCGGTGATGGACGTCACGACAAGGACAAACAGCTCGCTCTACCTTCGCGGATGGATAGGCAAGGACCTGCAGAAAACCGGCTGGAAGGTATTAAATGACAACGACACGCGGCAGTACAGGGATGCCGTCGGCGGCGATTTTAACGAATACACCCAGTTATACGACTTTGCAAAGCTTATGTGGTATAAGCCGGATAATAACGCTACGGCGGAGCAGACAAGGCAGTATGGGTTTGTACTTGACACAGTCTCTGTAAAAGCTCATTTTACAAAGAGCCTGATGCTGTTTTTGCCGGTCTCCGGCTCATCCGGAGAGATTGAGGGCAGCTACCGTGGGATAACGGATATCGGCGACACCATCAGGTTCTTTTCGGACGGCAGACCCGGCTCTAACAGATACTCGGCACAAAGCGCGCTTATCGACCTGTCCGACCGCGCTTTTTACCTCGGCTTTAAGCAAAAGCTTGGCGAATATCTCACATTGGCGGAAGGCTCACCCGACGGGTTTACGGAAAGCGAGCGCGCCTACCGCCGATATGTGGACAGTGCCTACAAAGCCCTGCCGGACGGGGCGGATTTTCTGCGCGAGCTTGCAAAAGAGCAGACGACCGACTACAGCTCCGATTTTGACAGAGCGCTTGCCATCGAGCGGTATTTCAAGGAAAACTACAGCTACGCCCGGAATTTCACGACGACGGAGGGCAGCGCGCTTGAAAAAATAGAATATATGATAACGAAAAGCAAAACGGGCTACTGCACCTACTTTGCCACCGCGATGACGCTGATGATGCGCACGCTGGATATCCCCGCGCGCTACGTCACAGGTTACCATGCGATGATAGTCCCCGACAGCGGCAAAAGCAAATACGAGCGTAATATCAAGGACAGCGAATATCACGCCTGGGTGGAGGTGTATATCGACGGAATCGGCTGGATTACATTCGACCCCACGCCCGGCGTCGGCGGCAGTCAGTCGATACGCGATTACGATTATCTTGACGACCCGGCGGAACAGCCCGAGACGGAGGAGCAGGCTCCCGCCGCGCCGACCGAGCCGGAGCCGGTATTGCCCGAAAGCGGACCGACGCCCGCCAACCCCGCTTATCCGGACACGCCGCTGCCGCGATGGGCTGTCGCGCTTATAATTTGCCTTGCTCTGCTTGCGCTTGTCGCCGGCGCTGCGGTCGCCTTTTGCATCATCGTGAAAAAGAGATTTGCAAAATTCCGCGCGGAGCTTGAAACGCTGCCGCCGCGCGCCTGCGTAAGCCGCGCGTACAGGGCGATTCTGCGGCTGCTCGGCTCTCTGCGTTACCTGCCGGCGTGCGGAGAGACGCTGAAAGCTTACGCCGAGCGGGTGGATACCGCATTCAACACCGGGATAACGCTCGGCTCTATTCTCGAAACGCTTGAAATGAGCCAGTTTTCTCAAAACCCGATAAGCGTACTCGCCGCCGCGCGCGTGCTGGAGTATTACGACGAGCTGTCGCAGATCGTGCTTTACAGCCATAATATTTTCAAGCGGTACTACTGTATGGCGACTATAACGAAAAGGATGTTGTGATGAAAAGCTTTGTCATAGACGAAAACGACGCGGGCAGACGGGTCGACAAGTTTGTATCAAAGGCGGCGGCGGGGCTGTCCCCGTCCCTTGTTTACAAATATATCCGCAAAAAAGCGGTAAAGGTAAACGGAAAGCGAACCGACCCGTCCTACAGACTGAACCAAAACGACCTTGTCGAGATGTATATCAACGACGAGTTTTTCGTCAAAAAGGACAGCGACTTTCTGAATATCGGCTACGACCCCCGGCTGGATATACTGTACGAGGACGAAAACCTGATGCTTGTGGACAAGCGCGCGGGCGTTCTCGTCCACGGCGACGCGTCTGAAAAACGGGATACGCTTATAAACCAAGTGCTGCTCTATCTCTACAACAAAGGCGAGTACCTGCCGGAAAAGGAAAACGGATTTACTCCCTCTCTTTGCAACAGACTGGATAAAAACACCGGCGGCATCGTCATCGTCGCCAAAAACGCGCTGGCTCAACGCCTGCTTTACGAAATTGTAAAGCGGCGCGAGGTAAAAAAGCTGTACCTCGCGCTTGTCTGGGGCGAGCTTGAAAAGGATGAGGACACCATTTTCGCGTATCTCAGAAAAAACTCGGAAACCAACACGGTCGAGGTGAAAGACGTCGAGTTTGAAAATAGCCGTAGGATTATAACAAAATACCGCGTGCTGAAGCGCGCCCGCGGTATGTCG
>CANQVN010000054.1 GCA_947627315.1 uncultured Clostridia bacterium
AAAACCTGCCGCTTCGCCTCGGCGACGTATGCGTTGCCCGGTCCTACTATCTTGTCGACGGCGGGGACTGTCCGCGTGCCGTAGGCAAGCGCGGCTATCGCCTGCGCCCCGCCCGCGCGGAACACCCTGTCCACCCCCGCGACCTTTGCCGCGGCGAGTATCGCGGGCGATACGCTCCCGTCCTTTGAGGGCGGCGTTGTCATCACGATAAGCGGGCATCCGGCAAGCTTTGCGGGTATGCAGTTCATAAGCACCGACGAGGGATAGGCGGCGGTGCCGCCCGGCACATACAGCCCCACCCGCTCTATCGGCAACACGCGCTGACCTGTAATAACGCCGTCCCGCGTTAAAACAAAGCCGCTTTTTATCTGGTTTTTATGAAACTCACGGATATTATCCGCCGCGCGGCGCAGCACGCCCATAAACTCGCGCCCGACCGCCTTTTCCGCCGCGTCTATCTCGGCGGCGGACACCTCGATGCTGTCTATTTTCGCCCCGTCAAAGCGCGCCGCAAGGTCGAAAAGCGCCTCGTCCCCGCGCTCTTTTACGTCCGCTATTATCTCCGCTGCCGCGCCCTCAACGTCCGTCTTTGACAAATCGCGCATAAAAAGCGCTGAGGCCTCGGTATATTTCTCAATTTTAATCATCTGCAAACCTCCCGAATCTGCGCGCTCATTTGCAGGATTTTGTCCTGCATAAAGCCGAAGCTTGCCTTGTTTGATATAAAGCGCGCGCTGATATCCACAATGTCCTCAACGACGGCAAGCCCGTTTTCTTTAAGCGTCGCGCCCGTTTCGACAATGTCGACGATAACGTCGCTCAGCCCCAACAGCGGGGCGAGCTCTATCGAGCCGTTGAGCTTTATTATCTCAATCTCGCGGCTTTTTTTGGCAAAATGCCGCTTGGCTATGTTCGGAAACTTGGTCGCGACCCGCAGCGACACGCTGCTGTCGTCTTGATAATCCGCCCTTGCGGCGACCGCCATACGGCAGCGCCCCTCTTTAAGGTCGCAAAGCTCATACACGTCGGGGCGATACTCCAAAAGGATGTCCTTTCCCGCGACGCCGACGTCCGCCGCGCCCTTTTCAACGTAGATTGCGACGTCTGACGGCTTTACCCAAAAATAACGGACGCGGTTTTGCCCGCTTTCAAATATCAGCCGCCTGTTTTTTATCTGTATCTCGGGGCAGCCGTAGCCCGCCCGCTCGAATATGCCGTAAACCCTGTCGCCCAGTCTGCCCTTCGGCAGGGCGACGTTTATAAACCCGTCAGTCATCCTTTTGCCTTTCTACCGTCACCGCGCCGCGCGCCATAAGCCCGTTCATATCATACAGCACCTTTTCGGGCGCATCCTTTGCCGTGTACGTAAGCCGCGCTGGCTCGGCTCTGCTTTCCGTGTGGAACAGCCTGTCCAGCCCGTCAAGATAGACGGCAAAGCCTATCGCGCCCTGCTCTCGACCCATCTTCGCAAGCAGGCTGTCATACCGCCCGCCGCTTAAAACGGTTTGCGATATGCCCTTTATAAACCCGCGGAACACAAGCGCGCTGTAGTATTCCGCGTCGTTTATCATTGATAAATCCACCCTCAGATTTTCAGACATCCCGCACCCCTTCAGCGCATTTATCACAAGCAAAAGAGAGGACAGCGCGTCCTCCTGCGCCCTGTTTTTTACAAGCGCGCGGGCTTTGGGGATAACGTCGTCCGGCTTTCCGTAAAGCGAGCAGAGCGACGTGAGCGCGCCGCCCTCCAACCCCGCGTCCTTACAGATTGCCGATACCGCGTCGCCGCTTTTGGCGTTTATCGATAAAAGCAGCCTTTTTTGGAGCTTTGGGTCGCGGGTTACCTCCTCCAGCAGCGCCGCCGCAAAGCCCATATGGTTCAAGTCCAAAATAAAGTCCTTTGACAGAATTTCAAGGCTTTTATAGGCAAGATACGCCACCTCGCAGACCGAGTAGTCGTCCAGCGCGCCTATGCACTCCAGCCCCGTCTGCGTAAGCTCGCGAAAGCCGCCCTCGTCCGCCCGGTAGACGCACTCGTTGTAAAACACGCGGCGCAGCTTTTCGTCCCTTGCCGTGTTTTTGATAATGGACAGCGTGATATCCGGCTTTAACGCCATCAGCCTGCCGTCGGTGTCGGTAAAGGTGAGCACCCGCCCGTCCGTCAGAAAGCTCTTGTTTCCCGCATACAGGTCGTACTCCTCAAACTTGCTGACCTTGTACCGCCTGTACCCGGCGCGCAGGTAGAGCGAACGCAGCTCAAACACCGCGCGCTCCGAAAACAGAAGCTCGCTTTTGTCAATTGTCATTTTTCGCCTCCGAAAGCTTTTCAAAAACAAGCCGATACCCGCCCACCCCGTAGGTAAAGCTGCGGTTTACCCGCCCGATAGTCGCCGAGCTTGCTCCCGTTTTTTCCGATATCCTGTTGTAGACGTTTTTCTCGGTCAAAAGCTTGGCGACCATCATCCGCTGCGAAATCTCGTCTATCTCCTTGACCGTTAAAAGATCCTCCAAAAACGCCTCGTACTCCTCTTTTGTCTCAAGCGCGCACAGCGCGTCTATCAGCAGCCTTGCGCTTTCCGTCTCGAATATTTTCATAATTTCGCTCCCTGCCTGCATAATTTACTTTCACATATTAGCACGCTAACGTGCAAAAGTCAAGAGGAAAAATAAAAAAGCCGCAAAAAAGTTTTCCCACGGAACGGGCGTTCCGTGGGAGAGGAAAATTTTCATTATTTTACTTATTCACGGCGGCGGTGAACACGCGCATGCCGCCGCATTCGGCGCAGATTAAAAACCCGTCGCCTTCGGCGCGGCGGTAGAAGGACACCGTCTCCCCCTCGTAGCACTGGCGGGCGTAATGCAGCTCAAAGCTGCGCATATTTATGCTGTGAAGCTCATGCGAGGTGAAGCAGTCGACCGCCATACGGACGTAGGAGACGTTATTTACATGGCTGTTGAAATCAAGGTCGGATGCGAGCATTTT
Organism: uncultured Clostridia bacterium; assembly: GCA_947627315.1. Classification (GTDB taxonomy): domain Bacteria; phylum Bacillota; class Clostridia; order Oscillospirales; family QAKW01; genus RGIG9041. The sequence continues at coordinate 2,984 of CANQVN010000054.1, forward strand.
GCGGCTGTATACAAGCTCGTCCGCCGACGGCTCATAGCTCGGGTTGGCAAAGGGGGTTTTAATCGCGCGGTCGTTTTGAAACTGCGATATTACAAGCCCGGTGTCCGACACCTTCAAAAGCCTGTCGTCACTGCGGCTCATAATGCACCAGTCGCTCAGCGCGCGCACGGCGGGCGCGCCGTCCGCCGTCATTGAAAACGCCCTGCTGCACCTTATCGCGCCCGGCTTCAGAGCCCACGTTTTGGTTTCGATATTCTGCCCGCTGCGGGGCAGCGCGTCTATTTCAAACCTGATTTTGGTTATGACCCACTTGGCGTCATACTCGGTGCGCATTTTCGCAAAGCCTATCCCCATAAGCTCGCCGTGCCTGTCAAGCGCGTGCTGAAATTCCTCCATCACGTCCGCCGCGGTCATCACCATATCCGCGCCGACGTTGCAGATGTCCGCTACGGTATTGCGGGTGTAAACGACATTTTCCATAATATCTCCCTTTCTATATTGCCATAAACACAAGATAGCCGGCGTATGCCGCGAGCATAACGACGCCCTGCCAGCGGCACAGCCGCTTTGAAATCACGGTGGGCAGCAGGGCGACAAGCGTCACCGCAAGGCAAAAAGGCATATCAAGCAAAAACGTGCTCCGTTCGACCGGAAGCGAGCCGCCCTTGATGGCGGAGCAGAGCGGCAGAATGAGCGTCGTATCTATGATATTTGCGCCCAATATGTTGCCTACCGAGAGGGACGCCTCTTTTTTTACAATGGCGGAAATCGCCGTCACAAGCTCGGGCAGGCTCGTGCCTATCGCCACCATGGTAAGCCCTATCACGCGGTCGGGCACGCCGAGCTCTGCCGCGATAATCGTGCCGCTGTCGACAAGAAAGTTGCTGCCGAGCACTATCCCTATAACGCCGAGCAGGAATTTGGCGATATTTACGGCGGCGTCCTTTGCCGTCGCCTTTTCGCGGGCGGGCATATCCTTGCTCTTTGCTCCCTCCGCGATATTTTCGGCGATGAAAAGCAGAAAGACTATAAACAAAACGATGCTCTCGGGCAGCGTAAGCCTGCCGCCGTAGGACAGCGCCCACAGAAAGCCCACCGCCAGAACGAGCAGCGCGGCTTTGGGCGCAAACTGCCGCCGCGACACGACGCCCGGCATAAACAGTATCCCGAGCGACAGAATAAGCCCGGTGTTGGCGGTGACAGAGCCTATCGCGTTGCCTGTGGCAAGAGCGACGCCCGCGTCGGTCCCGTTTGCCGCGCCGATGCAGGAGACGATAAGCTCGGGCAGCGTCGTTGCCAGCGACACGACCGTCGCGCCGACAATGAACTTTGGTATGCCGGAGGCGGTCGCAATCCAGGACGCGCCGTCCACGAACAGGTCGCCCCCCTTAATGATGAGCGCAAGCCCCGCGGCAAAAACAAGATAGACGGACCACTGTCCCAGCAGTCCGATAACGGCATCGGTCAATTATAAACATCCTCTCAAAACAAATATAAAGACATTCTATTATTTTCGGAATAAAATGTCAAGCTTACGCTTGTAAAACGGCAGATTTTACTATATAATATAAGTTGGAGAGAAATTATGCTTGATAACCGTCTTGAAATGATATATTCCCTGCTGCCGCGCGGGGTGGTGTGCGATATCGGCGCCGACCACGGCAAGCTGCCGTGCGCCGCCGTTTTGCGGGGCAAGGCGCCATATGCATACGCCGCAGACCTGAGATTGGGTCCGCTGTCCGCGGCAAAGCGGACGGCGGAAAGGCTGGGCGTTTCGGATAAAATCACGCTTGTTCAAAGCGACGGGCTGCTTGATTTGCCGGAGCGCGCCATGCGGGAAATCGACAGCTTTGCGATAGCGGGTATGGGCGGCGAGCTGATTGAGAGCATACTGCGCGCAAGGCGCACCGAAAAGCCGCTTGTTTTACAGCCGATGAGCGCGATATACGAGCTGGAGGAGTTTCTGTCGGACGGGTATGAGATACTGCGCCGCGTCTACAGCGCGCAGGGGGATAAGCTGTATACCGCCTGGCTTTGCAGGTACAACGGGGTAAAGCGGGAGTTTTCACCCTTTTCGGGCGCGGAAAAAAGCGAGGCGTTTTACAGCTTTCTGCAAAGAGAGCGCCGGCGGATACAAACGGCGCTTTCGGGTCTCAAAAAAGGAGAGACAAGCGACGACAGGCAAAGGCGCGAGCGTGAGCTGTGCGCGATACTGGAAATAATCGAAAGGGAGATAAAATGAAAAGAATTTGCGATATATACGCCGCCATGGACGGCATTGCGCCCTTTTCGGGCGCGTGCGAGTGGGACAACTGCGGGCTTATCTGCGGAAGCGAAGACGACCCTGTAAGCTCCGCCGTGCTGTCGCTCGACGCGGACGCGCGGGCGCTGGAGCTTGCGCTTGAAAGTGGGAGCGGGCTTGTGATATGCCACCACCCGCCTATTTTCGACGGGGTGAAAAGGCTGACGGCGCGGGATATTGTATACAGGTATATCCGCGCGGGGGTGGCAATCATCGCCTCCCACACCTGTCTTGACGCGGCGGACGGCGGGATAAACGATGTTATCGCGGATATGGCGGGGCTTAAAAACCCGAAAAAGCTGATAATGGACGGCGCGGCGCTCGGCAGATACGGCGAGCTTGAAAAAACGGACGCGGAAAGCCTTGCCGCGGCTCTTTCAAAAAAATTCGGCGGCGGGGCGGACGTGGTGCAAAGCGCGCCGGTGAAAATGGCGGCTGTCGTCTCCGGCTCGGGCGGGAGCGCGGTTTATCGGCTTGCCGATATCGGCTGCGACACGCTCATCACGGGCGAAATCAAGCACGAGCACGCCGTTTTTGCCAAAAACTGCGGGCTTAACGTCATCGCGCTCGGTCACGGCTTCAGCGAGCGGGTGATTTTGCCGCCGCTTTCAAAAAGACTGTCCGCGCTTTTGCCGGATGTTGAATTTCATATAAATATGTCGCTTGCGGTGAAAAGATATGGCGCTTGACGCTTGCTTTCTGACATTTTTGAGCGAGGAGCTTGACCGTAATCTGCGCGGCTTTAGGGTGGACAAAATCCATATGCCCTCCCGCGACGAGGCGGTTTTCACCTTTCGCGGCGGGCAGAAAAAGCGGCTGCTTATAAGCGCGTCGACAAGCTTCCCGCGGCTGTCGCTGGTTTCGGGAGACGGCGAAAACCCGAGCGCGCCGCCCACCTTCTGCATGGTGCTTCGCAAGCACTTTTTGGGAGGGCGGCTCAAAAGAGTGTATATGCCCGCCTTCGAGCGGTGCGTTATGCTCGAATTTGAGTGTAAAAACGATTTTTACGAGACGGTGGAAAAGACAATCGCCGCGGAGCTTACGGGAAGGAGCGCCAACCTCGTTATTTTAGAGGGCGGAAAGATTATTGACGCCATCCGCAGGGTGGATTTGTCGTCAAAAAGCGGCAGGAAAATACTGCCCTCGGCGCGCTACGCGCCGCTTCCCGCGCAGGCGGGGAAAATCCCCTTTACCGGGCTTGAAAACACGGATATTCTGTTCAAAAACCCCGAGATTAACCTGGAGCGCGCGCTGATGGACAATATAAGCGGCATCTGCCCGCTGACGGCGCGGGAAATCGCCTACCTTGCGACCGGCGTGAGCGAGCGGCTCTGCCGCGACCTGTCTTTATCGGACAAGTCCCGCCTCGACGCGGTGATAAGGAAAATACAGAGCGATATCGCCGAGCGCGCCTGCACGCCCTGCGTTATACGGCGCGCGGAGGACGGACGACCGGTCGATTTTTCATTTATGCCGATACGGCAGTACGGCGGCTTTTGCGACGTTATACCCTGCAAAACCCCCTCCGACACGCTGGAGAGCTTTTACGGCGCGGCGGCGAAAAAGAACAGGCTGGAGCAGAAAACGCGGGATTTGTCAAAGCTGATAACCCGCCTTTCAAACCGCATATCCCGCACGACCGAGGTGCGGAAAAAGGAGCTTGAAGCGGCAAACGGCGCCGACAGGTACCGCGTGTACGGCGAGCTTATAAACGCGAACCTGTACCGTATGGAAAAGGGGATGACAAAGCTTGTCGCCGAAAACTATTTTGACGGCGGGACGGCGGAAATCAGGCTCAACCCCGCGCTGACGCCCGCGGCAAACGCGCAGGCGTATTTCAAAAAATACGTCAAGGCGAAAAACTCCCGCGAGATACTGACAAAGCTGATAGAGCAGGACGCAAAAGAGTTTGACTACCTTGAAAGCGTGTTTATGGCGCTTTGCGACTGTGAAAGCGCGGCGGAGGCGCAGCAGATAAGGGACGAGCTTGCCGGCGGCGGGTATATAAAAAGCCGCGCGCGGCAAAAGCGGGGGGAGGCTCCCGCCGCCCCGCGCCTGCTTGAAAAGGACGGGTTTTCCATCCTTGTCGGCAAAAACAATCTGCAAAACGACCTTATCACCGTCAAACTCTCCCGCCGCGACGATATCTGGCTTCACGCAAAGGCGATACACTCGGCGCACGTTTTAATCCGCTGTGGCGGCAGAGTCCCGCCCGACAGCGTCGTTGAATACGCGGCGCGGGTCTGCGCATATTACAGCAAAGGGAAAAACGATAAAAAGGTGGAGGTGGACTACTGCCCCGTGCAGAACGTGAAAAAGCCCGCCGGCGCAAAGCCGGGCATGGTGGTGTACGACGGTTACCGCACGGTGGTGGTACAGCCCCTGGAGGTGTAAAATGGTTTTAACTACAGACATTGGCAACAGCAACATTGTTTTGGGCGTGTTTGAGGGCGACGACCTTCGCCTCACGCTGCGGATTAAGACGGACGCGACGCGCACGCAGGACGAATATGCGATAAACTTCAACAGTATGCTGAAGATAAACGGGATTGACATAAAGGACATCGACGGGGCAATCGTCTCGTCGGTCGTTCCCAACCTGACGCTGCCGGTGGCGCGCGCGACAGAGCGGCTTTTGGGAAAAAAGCCGATGATACTCGGTCCCGGCGTCAGGACGGGGCTTGACATCCGGATAGACGACCCCTCGCAGCTGGGAAGCGACATTGTGGCGGACGCTGTCGCCGCGGTTCACTGTTACGGCGCGCCCGCTATCGTCATAGATATGGGTACGGCGACGACGGTGTCCGCGATAGGCAAAAACGGCGAGTTTCTGGGCGGGGCTATCGCGCCCGGACTTCGCATTTCGCTCGGCGCGCTCGCGCAGAGCGCGGCGCAGCTTTCGCAGATAAGCATAGAGAGTCCGGACAAGGCTATAGGCACCAACACGACCGACTCGCTCAAAAGCGGCATGGTGCTGGGCTTTGCCTCGATGCTGGACGGGCTTTGCGGCAAATTTGAAAAGGAGATAGGCGCGCCCTGCAAGGTGATAGCGACAGGCGGGCTGTCGGAGCTGGTCGTTTCAAACTGTGAGAGAAAGGTAATTCACGACAGGGACCTTCTTGTAAAAGGACTGCTTCTTATATACAGGAAAAATGCAAAGTAGAGCGGCGGCAGATACCGCCGGCTTTCACACTGAAAAAGAGCTTGAGGACTTTGCGGGAGTATGAGTAAAATTAAAGGATGCGGCTTTGTAATAAGCCTTATAACAGACGGCGAGGAATGGACGAGCGCCGAAATCGCGCCGGCGGGCGACCCCGTCATACCGCCGCAGAGCGCGGGGACAATGCTGGGAGCGACGATATCGCAGACGGTGCGGCTGAGCGGCGCTCTCGACGGCAAAATCGCCGCCTTCGGGTTTCAAAACGCCGCGGCGCGGATATCGCTTGCCGCGGCGGAGTTCGGACTGCCCGCGCTGGACGAGCAGCTGCCCGCCGAGGCTTTTATAAGCCTTGTTGAAAGGGAGCGCGGGTTTTTGCAGGACGGCGCGCCGTTTGCGCGAATTGAGCTTTGCCGCACCGACGGCGGGGACGATACCCCGCGCGGGCTTGTCTCGATAAGCCTTTATAAGGAGGAGCAAAAGCGGGCGCTTTGCACCGCCTCCGCCGTTATATCGCACGAGCTTTCGGCGCTTTTGCAAAACGCGGGCAGTCCCGCCCAGCAGGGCGCGCTCTGTCTTATGCGGCAGAAAGCGAGCCTGAAGGGCGCGGGGGAGATGCTCGCGCTTGACCCCGTCTACCGCCGCTACATAC
>CANQVN010000055.1 GCA_947627315.1 uncultured Clostridia bacterium
CGTCGGTAAACTCTCCGCAGTAGCATGTTCTATTCATTTTCGATTGCCTCCTCTATCTGCGCCGCGGTGATATCGTCAAGCGGAATTTCGGTCTGCCTGCCGCTTTTCATATTTTTCAGCACCGCTTTTTTATTGTCAAGCTCGCTGTCGCCTATCACAATGCAGCTGCGCGCTCCGATTTTGTCCGCGTATTTAAGCTGCGCTTTAAGCGAGCGATTCATAACGTCGTACTCGACGGACGCGCCGTCCTTCATCAGCCTGTGCGCAAGCCCGGCGGAATACGCCTTTGCCCGCTCCCCCACCGCCGCGACGTAAAGCTGCGTGACAGGGCGGTCTGTCTTATTTCCGAGCAGCAGCATCAGCCGCTCCAGCCCCATGGCAAAGCCGATGCCGGCGCAGGGCGCGCCGCCCAGCTGCTCTGTCAGCCCGTCGTATCTGCCGCCGCCGCAGACGGTACCCTGCGCGCCTATGTCCCCGCTTACAAACTCGAACACGGTGCGGTTGTAATAATCAAGCCCGCGCACGATGGAGCTGTCAACCGTGTAGGCTATCCCCAGCCCCTCAAGCGCCGCCTTGACCTTTTCAAAATGGTCGCGGCAGTCGCTGCACAGATAGTCCGTTATCCGCGGCGCGTCCTTACAGACCGACCTGCATATTTCGCTCTTGCAGTCTAAAATCCGCATAGGATTTTTATACAGCCGCTCGTTGCAGGTGGGGCAGAGCTTGTCTTTTCTGCTCTCAAAATACTCCGTCAGCGCGCGGCGGTACTCCGCGCGGCAGCCGCGGCAGCCGATTGAGTTTATTTTAAGCTCGATATCCTTTATCCCAAGCTCGCAAAGCAGCATATGCGGCAGCGAGATTATAAGCGCGTCCGTCTCGGGGCTTGTCGCGCCGAACAGCTCGACGCCAAACTGGGAAAACTGGCGAAGCCTGCCCTTTTGCGGCTTTTCGTAACGGAAGCAGTTGATAAGATAGTAAAGCTTTACCGGCATCGCGCCGTTAAACAGCCCGTTTTCAAGATAGGCGCGAACGACCCCCGCCGTACCCTCGGGGCGCAGCGTTATCGACCTTCCGCCCTTGTCCTCAAAGGTATACATCTCCTTTGTCACAACGTCCGTCGCGTCGCCCACGCCCCGCTCGAACACCTCTGTATGCTCAAAAACGGGGGTGCGTATCTCGCAAAAGCCGAAGCGGGAGCAAATATCCCTTATTTTCCGCTCGACGTACTGCCATTTGTACGATTCGTCCGGCAGTATGTCCGCCGTACCCTTTGGTGCGCTGACTGTCATTTACAACAAAACTCCTTTTCGATTGCTTTTTTTCGCAAAAACCCGCTCCCAATCTTTTATCGGGAGCGGGCTCCGTTATTTTCTGGATATCTCAATCCAGTCAAGGTCGCCCCTGTCAAGCGCCATAATTATCACTTCCGCCGTGGCGATGTTCGTCGCCACCGGCACGTTATGCACGTCGCACAGTCTCAAAATCCCCGCCTCCTCGTTTTTCCTTGTCGTCGGGGTGAGCGGGTCTCTGAAAAACAGCAGCACGTCGATTTCATCGCAGGATATCCGCGACGATATCTGATCCTCCGCGCCGCCGACGCCGCTTAAAACCTTGTTTATTTTAAGCCCCGTGTTGGAGCTTATCAGGTTGCCAAGAGGTGCGCCCGACCATAGACTGTGCCGCGATAAAACGCCCGCATATGCTATGCAAAACTGTACCATAAGCTCTTTTTTCTTCTCGTGAGCCAGCAAAGCTATATTCATCAGAAAGACCTCCTAAGACTATTTTTTATTTTTCCTCCAATATTTCCCAAGCGGCGCTTTTTGTCCGCACAGTCTGCGGGCGATGTTCCGAAACGGCTCGGAGCAGACGCTGTCCGAACCGACGGCGGGCCTGCCGCTGTTTGAATAGACTATAATTTTCTCGTCAAGCGGGAGCAGACCGATAAGCGGCAGCGAGATACTGTCCATCATATCGTCGACGTTGCTCAAAAGCCCCCTGTTAATCATTTTCGGCACGACCCTGTTGAGCACAAGCCGCGCCTTTATGCCGTATTCCGCCGTAATCTGGGACATACGCTGCGCGTCTCGCAGCGACGTAAGATCGGGCGTCGCGACGACAATGCACTCGTCGCAGCTTTTTATAATCGTGCGCACCCAGCCGCCGACGCCCGCCGGCGCGTCCACAAGCACAAAGTCATAAGCCTCTTTCAGCCGCTCGCACAAATCGCCGAATTTTTCAATCCCGCGCGGAACGGACACCGGTCCTGCCGGAGCGGATATAAAGTGGAGATTGGGGTACGACTCGTGTGAAACCACCGCCTTGTCGAGGCGGCAGCCGCCGGACAGCACGTCTGTCAGGTCAAACACCGTATTGTCGGTCATCCCGAGCAGGATATCAAGGTTTTTAAGGTTGAGGTCTCCGTCTATCACCATCACCTTTTTGTTCATCCCCGCAAGGGCGAAGGCGAGATTGGCGCACAGCGTCGTCTTTCCGACGCCGCCCTTGCCCGACACTATTCCGACTATTTTGTTCATACAATGCCGTCTCCGCGTTTTAAAACTTTTGCACTATAAAAAATAATAGCATATAATTACAATATAGTCAAACTTTTTTTAAAAACAAAGCTTTTTGGAACGTCAAGCGGCAGCAGCAAATCGGCGCACTCTTTTTTGAGCGCGGCGGCAAGCGCGCCGTCCGCCTCCGGTATGCTTTTGCATAAAACGCGTATTCTCAGCTTTTCGCCGTCCCAGTCAAAGTTCACCTTATCCCCGCAAATCGCGCCGAGGCGCGCCTTCCCCTGCTCGGGATGCAAAACCCCGCCGCCCGCGCAGAGATAGGGCGCGTCCGCATCGTTACACACAAGCGCGGCGCAGCCCTCGCTTTCAAGCCGCCGCGCCGAGCTTGCAAAGCAGAGCGCGTATTTCACCTTTTTCCGGGAAAACAGCCTGCGGGAGGGCGCGTCTGTGACAAAGCACCTGCGCCCTTCGGTCAGCATCTTAAAATACGCCGCCGCTCCCGCGCGGGTGAAAACGGGAAGGTCGATATACACAGGCTCGCGCGGCGGCAGCTCGTCAAGCTCCCGCGGCAGGGGCGGCTCATAGTCCCCGTCAAAAAAGACGTGCTCCCCCGCCCCGCGCCCGTGCTTTTGCGCGAGCGGGTAATCGTTTTTTTCAAGCAGCTGTTCGTAAGAAAACTGAGCGGGGAAAATTCTGTTCAACCCATCCCCGCCGACCGTGACGCAAGTGGTGCAGCCCGCGCTTAAAAACCGCCCGCCCAGCCTTGAAAGCTCGCGCTCCGGCATAACCACCGCCGAAAATTCCTGCTCCTTTGCAAGCCTTTCGGCATTTTGCACCGACAGGCGGCTGTCCGCGCTTATGCAGCGGATGCCCGCCCTGTTGCAGGCAAGATATAAGCTTATCGACTCCGCCCCCGCGCGCAGCAGCGCCGCCACTCCCTTTTCGGGTCTTATCACGCAGAGCGCGTTATACACGGCGTTTGTCATATCCAAAAGCTTTCGGTAGCTCAGCCTGCCGTTTTCCGTCTCTATCGCCGTCTCGTACCTGTACCGATAGGCGGCGGACTTGAATTTTTCATAGTCAAACATTTGTATTCACCTGCGCAAAGACCGCCCTTGCGGGCGGTCAATTTTCGGGGTCCCCGCGCGGCATATGCCGCGTGGGGTGTGTTTTCGGGGTCCCCACGCGGCAAGCGCCGCGTGGGGTGTATTTTCGGGGTCCCCACGCGGCAAGCGCCGCGTGGGGTGTATTTTCGGGGCCCCCGCGCGGCAAGCGCCGCGTGGGGTGTATTTTGATGTTATCAATTAAGCTCGATGTCGCCCTGTCCTTCGCTTTCCGTCTCGTCGACAATATGGCTTGACAGAATGGTGTAGCGCGGCACGGGTGAGCCTGTCTCCGAATTGTAGCCCTGAATGCCCATATCCTGAACGGTGACCTCAATCCTGCGCCTGAAATTGTCGGGGTCGTTTTCCGGCGTATCGCCCGCGGACAGCCCGCCCTCATAGCAGTCTATCGTCAGAACGTAGGTGTCGTTTTCCCCCTCCTCGACCTCCAGCACGTCGGGTACGAGATAGGAGTCTACGGACGCGGCGGACACGGTATAGGTCTTGCTGAAAACGCTGTATTTGAATCTGCCGCACACGTCCACCGTGCGGTGGTCGTATTTTTCCGGAAAATCGAAGCAGTAGCCGACAAACTTCTCAACGTCCGCCGCGGGAACGCGAAAACTGCCCTTTGAGTTGTAGGTGTAAACCCCCTGCTCGCTGTTGAGCTTTATCGCCTGCCAGATGCCGAACGATATCAGATACTTGTCGTTAAGATCGACCGGCTCGTCGAAATTGGGCATATCCTGCATAATGAAATTGGCAAGATACCGCTCGAAAAACTCCTTGCTGCCCGCCTCCGGCATACCGTCCGTCTCCGCCTCGTAGACAGAGCCGCCGTACAGCGTACCCTTATATCCGGGGTCGGTATAGATGTCGCTCGGGACAAACAGCCTGTAAAAGCGCAGGGCAAGCATGCCCACCGCAAAACAGATGAGAGCGATGAACGCAAGCCCTATCACAAAGCTCAGCATTTTATGACCGTGGGATTTGAAAAAATCCGCCGTATTTTTTGCAAACCTGTTCAACTTTACTCCTTATGCCGCAAAGCGCGCGGCTATGATATAATTTTAATACCGAAAAAGCGATATGTCAAGCGGTGTTTTCAAGACGGCGCGGCGCTTAAAAAGCCCGAAAACCGCCCTTTCGGTTTCAAAGTATAATACATACCGCCGCGGCTGTCAATCAAAATTAAAAATTTACTTGAAATACATAGTAATCTATTTTATAATATAGTTTACAGTTATGCGGAGGTTGGAAAATGAGTAAAAATAAGATAATTGTTTCCATAGCGGGAAGCGAGCTTGTAGTTATGACCGAGGAGACGCGGGAATACACGGCGACGCTCGCGGGAATAGTCGATGCGAAGGTGCGCAGCCTCCTCTGCTCAAGCAGCAAGATGACGACTCCGACGGCGTGCATTCTCGCCTGTCTGGATATATGCGACGAAAACGAAAAAAACAAGGCGGCGACCGCCCGAATGAGGCAGGAGATAAAGCGGTATCTCGAGCGGGAGGCGGAGCTTGAGGCAAGGCTTACGCTGGCGGAAAGCGAGCTTTCGGCGGCGCGCCGCAAGCTGGAGCTGCTTGAAAAAGGAGCTTCAAAATGAAAGTTAAAATAAAGCTTATTCCCTCACCTTCGGGAAAGTGCGTTTCCGTTCCCGAATATCAGAGCGCTCTCGCGGCGGGGGCTGACCTTTGCGCCTGTATCGACGAGCCTGTCGCAATACCCCCGCACGGGCGGGCGCTCATTCCCTCCGGCATTGCCATCGAGATGGAAAAGGCGGGCTTCGGCGCGTTTATTTTCGCGCGCAGCGGGCTTGCTTCGAAAAGCGGCGTCTGTCTTGCAAACAGCGTCGGCGTAGTGGACGGAGACTACCGCGGGCAGATTAAGGTGGCGCTGCTCAACACGACGGACGCGGAATACACCGTCCAGCCGTTTGACAGAATAGCGCAGCTTGTGTTTTTGCCGGTCGAAACGGCGGACTTTGAGCTTGCCGACAGCCTTTCGGATACCGAGCGGGGCGCGGGCGGCTTTGGCTCGACGGGCAGAAAATGACGGATATTATTCTCGCCTCCGGCTCGCCGCGCAGGCGCGCGCTGCTTGAAGGCGCCGGATTTAAGGTAAAGGTCGTAAAGCCCGATTTTGACGAGAGCGGGGTGTATGAGACCGACCCTCAAAAGCTTGTACGCGCGCTGGCGCTCGGCAAAAACAACAGCGTGCGCGTGCCGGACGGCATTGTCCTGTCGGCGGACACGGTGGTCTGTCTTGACGGCAAAATACTCGGCAAGCCGCGCGGCTTTGAAAGCGCGTACCGTATGCTGCGTTCCCTTTCGGGAAATACGCACAGGGTTTTTACCGGCGTCTGCATAACGCTCGGCAAAAAACAGTCTCTTTTCTGCGAAAGCGCCGACGTCACCTTTTACAATCTCAGCGACAGGTCGATAATAGAATATATCGAGAGCGGCGCGCCGTTTGACAAGGCGGGCGGCTACGGAATACAGGACGACGCGGGCGGGGCGTTTGTAAAGCATATCGAGGGCGACATAACCTGCGTTATCGGACTGCCGATGGCGGCTGTCACAGAGCAAATCAACAGTTTAACTAAGGAGATATAAAATGAGCTTCAAAAACCTCAGGTTTCTAAAGGGCATGCTGAAGTTTTCCAGATTTAACGACATCGGGATAGACCTCGGCACCGCCAATACGATTGTCTATAAGACCGGCAAGGGCATTATTCTGCGCGAGCCGTCGGTCGTCGCGATAAACACAGAGACGAAGCGTCCTGTCGCCGTCGGGCTTGAGGCAAAGGAAATGATAGGCAGAACCCCCGGCAGCATAGAGGCGATACGCCCGCTCAAGGAGGGGGTCATCGCCGATTACGAGTCGACGGCGATTATGCTCAAATACTTTCTCAAAAAGGCGATGGGCAAATCGTTTATGGGCAAAAACAGGATACTGATTTGCATCCCCTACGCCGTGACCGACGTCGAGCGGTCCGCCGTCGAAAAGGCGGCGTACTTCACGGGCGCGAAGGACGTTAAGATAATCGAAGAGCCGCTTGCCGCGGCGATAGGCTCGGGACTGCCTGTCAGCGAGCCTGTCGGCAGTATGGTGGTGGATATCGGCGGCGGGACAAGCGAGGTCGCCGTTATCTCTTTGGGCGGCATAGTTTCGTCCGAGTCGGTCAGGGTCGCGGGCGACGCTATCGACGCGTCCATTATCGCGTATATCAAAAAGAACTTTTCACTTGTGATAGGCGAGCGCACGGCGGAGGAGATAAAAATCGAGATAGGAAACGCCTTAGGCTATTCGGGCAAGATGGAAATACGCGGCAGGGATCTTATGACGGGACTGCCGCACAACGTCGAAGTCTCGGCGGAGGATATCCGCGAGGCGATTTCCGAATCGGTGACGCTGATACTTGAGGCTGTCAAAAACACGCTGGAGCACACCCCGCCCGAGCTTGCCGCCGACATAATCGACTACGGTATAACGCTCACCGGCGGCGGCGCGCTGCTGCGCGGGCTGGACGTCCTTATATCTCGGGAGACGGGGATACCCGTCCATATAGCCAACACGCCGCTTGACTGCGTTGCGCTCGGCACGGGCAAGTCGCTTGAAAACCCCGTGCTGTGGAACTCCATTTCAAAGTAAATGAAAGACTTTTTTAAGACAAAAACCTTCATATCCATCTGCATCATAGCCGCGCTGCTGCTCGGTATGATGGTTTTAAGCGCGGCGGAGCGCGGCAGGGTCACGATATTCGAGGACTTTGTCGGCATAGTCGTGACCCCGATACAGAATATCTGCGCCACAATATCGTCAAAGTCGGGCGATTTCGGCGCGATATTCACCGAGCATGACAAGCTTAAAGAGGAAAACGAGCAGCTGCGGTACGAGCTTGCCGCGACGGCGCAGGAGCTGCGCGACGCGCAGGCGCTGACGCAGGAAAACGAGCAGCTGAAGCAAATGCTCGGCATCAAGGAGAGCCACCCCGATTACGTCTTTGAAAGCGCGCTGATAGTCGCAAGCGAGCAAAACGGCTACTCACATATGCTGACGCTTAACAAGGGCAGCCTGAGCAACGTCAAAAAGCGTGATATTCTGATAACGGAGCAGGGTGTGGTCGGCTACGTCACCGAGGTCGGCACGACCTGGTGCAAGGCGATAACGATACTCGATTCGACCTGCGAAATAGGCGCGCTTATCAGCCGCACGCGGGACATCGGCGTTTTGGAGGGCGATTACACGCTGGCGGAGTCGGGCGAGTGCAAGCTGTCGTATCTCGGAAACGACGTTCAGCTCAATTCGGGCGACAGCATTGTCACCTCCGGCATAGGCGGCGTATTCCCCGCCGACATACCGATAGGCAACGTGGTGGAGATAAAGCCGGAGACGCACGGCATCTCCCAGTATGCCATAGTTGATCCGGCGGTCGATATAGCGAACGTGAAAAACGTGTTTATTATAACCGGCTTTAACAAGCCCGAGGACGGTGAGCAGGATGTTTGAACGCAGCGACACTCCGTTCAAGGCGATACTGTACGGGCTTGTGATGCTGTTTTTGTACCTGCTTCAAAGCGTGCCGGCGCTCGGCTTTCGCTTTATGGGCTGCTCGCCCGAGCTTCTGCTTTTGCTCACGGTCGGCGCGGCGTTTTTTGAAAGCGAGAGCTTCGCCGCCTTTTTCGGACTGGCGGCGGGGCTGTTAAACGACGTTGTGACAAGCGACGTCGTCGGCGCAAGCGCGATATTTTTTATGTTTTCCGCATTTTTCATATCGATACTTCTGCAAACGGCGCTGCGCAGGATTTTTCTGACCTACGTTCTGCTGTCGCTGGGCTGCTGCGCGCTCTACCTCATATGCGAGTATCTGTTTTTGGCGATGTTTTTCAGCCCGCCGCCGTTCTGGATATCCGTTTGCAAAATCTTTTTGCCGAAATTTCTGTTTTCGGGCGCGCTTTGCTACCTGATTTACCCGGTTGTGAAATTCTGCCACGGTAAAACCACGCGGAGGAATGAAAGTGAATTTTAAGGACGGACGGGCGCGGTTTTTGACAATAGTAATCGCCGTTTTCTGCATATTCGGCGCGTATGCGTTTTCGCTGTTCAAAATGCAGATAATCGACTCGGCGGCGTACAAGGAGCAGTCGGAGGGCAAGATATACTCCACCGAGGCGATACCCGCCTCCCGCGGCAATATTTTCGACAGAAACGGTCAGCTTCTTGTCACGGGGCAGACGGTGTATACGGTCGTGTTCTCCCGCTCGCTTTTGCCGCAGGACAGGCAAAACGAGATTATACTGAGCCTGTGCGGGCTTATGAACGAGTCGGGGGACAGCTACTA
>CANQVN010000056.1 GCA_947627315.1 uncultured Clostridia bacterium
CAGTGAGCGCGGAGAGCTTGTTCACGAAATAAAGGTGTCGCCCGACGCTTTGCTGCATAACGCCGTGGGGCTTCGCGCCGTCGTCAACTCCTATCATCACCAGTGCGTCAGCCGCCTGGGCGACGGTCTCAGGCGCGCCGCCGTCTCCCACGACGGGGTGACCGAGGCGATAGAGGGCAAAACCCTGCCGGTGCTGGGCGTGCAGTGGCACCCCGAACGGGAAAGAGGCAACCGCGTGTTCGAGCATTTCTTTAACAGCTATTTTTGATTTTCTATCGTTTTAACGATACTGAGGGCGGTGTAAACGGCGGCAGTTTTTGCCTCGTCGACGCTGTTGGCGTCACTGCCGACCTCCAGCAGAAGCGAGTAGTTTGTGACGTGAGTGTTAAATCTGTCGGCGCGCAGGTTGACGGGTCTTGAAAGCGCGCCGTAATCCTCCCCCATCCTGCGCGATATATCAAGGGCAAACTTGAAGTTTTCCCGCCAGTTGGGGTGGCTCAGCCCCTTCGAGTCCGTACCGCAGACAAGCATCACCTGCGCACACTCCCTGCCGTCCACCTCGGTAAGCGGGCGGTAGTCCTCGCCGTTTCCGGCGGTGATGGAGTCGCGGTGAATATCAAAGCACAGCTTAATTGACGGGTATTTTTCAAGCGCGGCTTCTATCCCTTTTATGGAGCGGGAATACGCGCCGCTAAACTGCTCTTTGTCGTATACCTCGGTGATATGCACCGTCTTATAGCCGAGGCTTTCAAACTGCTCCGCCATCGCATTTCCCACGTCCACCACCGTGCCGCCGCCGTAATATTCCTCCGAGGTGTGGGTGTGGTATATCAGCACATACGGCTCGTCCCCCGCCGGCTCCGGCTTTTCATAATCGGCGTACATAAGCGAGCTTACGTCGTAATCGGTGTTGTTTATAAGGGACGTACCGCCGTAGTTTTTATATTTTCCGGACAGCGCCGACAGGTTTACGACAACGGCGTTTTCATCGCCCGATGTCGCAGCGGCAGGCGGCGGAGCGGATTCCGTCTCATCGGAAGCCGCGGCGGACTGTTCATCCGAAGGCTCCGTCTTAAACTCCGGGATTTCGATTTCGGTCGCCTTCGGCGCGCCGAAGCTGAAGCAGTATGCGCTTTTCGCCACGCTCCCGCCGAAAAGGTACATACCGCCTACCGCAAGCGCGACGGACGACAGCACGCAAAGCGCCGCCTTTACCCTCACCCTCCAATTAGATTTTGCATTCCGCATCGCTGTCACTTCCTTTACAAAAGCATATGCGGCGGCGCGACCTTTAATACAAAAATCTGAGTATGTCGTCTGTCGTCATATTGCGGTGCAGCGCGCGGTTTATCGAAAAGGCGATAAGCTTTGCGGCGGCGTCTGTCGCGCTGTCGATGCGCGCGGGGGTCACAATCATCGGCTCGTCCAAATCGCGCTCGACGCCCGCGCCTTTTAAAAAATCTTTTGCCTCTATGACGGTCGGCATACCGATAGAGAGCAGCCGCGCGTCCACCCCGTGCGGCGATATCGCGCGCCGCGCGTTGTCCAGCCCGCCGCCCGGAATAAGAGAGGTGTTTGAAAGCTGTACCGTTTTGCAAAGGCGGGTAAGCGAGGTCGTCGCCATCGCGTCCACCGCTATCACAAGCGACGGCTCTATCATGGCGCAGACGCCGTTTATAAGCTCCGCGCTCTCGACGCCTGTCACCCCGAATACATTCGGGCAAATCGCGCTGACGCCGGAAAAGTCTCCCTTTTCTATCGCCTGCGGCATCACCTTTTCAAAGCCGCGGGTGACGATTATCCTGTCGACGCATTTGGGACCGAGGCTGTCCGCCGTGACCGCCCTGCTGCCGATGCCCGCTACCAGCACCCTGCCCCGTTTTTCGGGCATAAGGCTGCGTATCGCGGCGGCGAGCGCGTCCACTATTGTCTCAAAGTCGCCGTCCGTTATCTCATACACCCGCTCGGTCTCGACGGTTATATAAGTCCCCTTTTCCTTATTAAGCTTTTTCGCGTCCTCGTCATTGTCGATAGTGACGGTGGTGACGGTACACGCGTTTTTCTTTTCGACCGTTTGTTTTATACGCGGCATATTCCCCGCGCTTTCCATTGTCTCTATGATAAGTCCCGCGCGAATCCGGCTTTTCATAAAATCGCTCCCTTTCAAAAAAATAACGCGAAAAACCTCCGCTTTTATCATTATTCACAAAATCCGCCGTTTTAGTTGAAATGACGCGATTTTTTAATTATAATGACATCAATATGTTTAAGGAGAACTTTGATGGACAAAAAAAGTTTTTTTGAGCGTCTTAAAAAAGTGTTGGATCACATTTTTATAGACGGACTTTCCGGTATGGCAACAGGGCTTTTCGCAACGCTCATTATCGGCACGATAACAGAGCAGATCGGCGGGTTTTTGCCCGGTATCGCGGGAAGCACCGTCGTTTTTGTTTCAAAGCTTGTCAAGGCGACAATGGGCTTTGGCATCGGCGTCGGCGTTGCAAGCAAGTTTAAATGCACGCCGCTGCTCACGGTGTCCGCGGGCGCGTGCGGCATGGTCGGCGGCTTTGCCTCAAAGATACTGGACGGCTCGATTTTAAGCGGCGGTACGCTGACGCTTGCCGGCGTGGGCGAGCCGCTCGGCGCGTTTGTTGCGGCTCTTGTCGGCATCGAGGTCGGAAGGCTTGTCGCGGGCAAAACCAAAATGGACATAATCCTCACGCCGATAGTGGCTATTGTCAGCGGCTCTTTTACAGGGCTTGTGATGGGTCCGCCGATATCGAAATTTATGTATTTTATAGGTCAGCTTATTAACATCAACGTCGAGGCGCACCCGTTTTGGGGCGGCATTGTCGTTTCGCTGCTGATGGGGCTTGCGCTGACGCTGCCGATATCCTCCGCGGCAATCGGCGTGTCTCTCGGACTTTCGGGGCTTGCGGCGGGAGCAGCCACCGTCGGCTGCAGTGCGCAGATGATAGGCTTTGCCGTCGCAAGCTACCGTGAAAACAAGCTGGGCGGGCTTGTGGCGCAGGGGGTCGGCACCTCGATGATACAGATGCCCAACATCGTGCGAAACGTGCGGATATGGATACCGGCGACAGCGGCGTCTGTCATCCTCGGTCCCATATCGTCCGCCGTTTTGAAAATGACAAGCAACGCCGTCGGCTCCGGTATGGGCACCTCCGGGCTAGTCGGGCAGATTTCAATGTTCCAGGTGATGTCGTCGGGCGGCGCGTCCCCCGCGGCGACGCTTGCCGAGATTATCGTTATGCACTTTCTTGCTCCCGCGGCGCTCGCTCTGCTCTTTTCGGAGCTTTTGAGAAAGGTCGGCTGGATTAAAGCGGGAGATATGAAGCTTGACGTGTAAATTTTTTAAAAACCACTTTTATTTTCGCACCGAATGTGGTAAACTTTAATTACAAAGACTTGGAGGCACGCTATGGCAAGCGAATTTGGAAACGATATCGTCACTCTGACCGACGAGGAGGGCAACGAGCTTCAGTTTGAGCATTATGGCTCGGTTGAGGTGGACGGGATTGTCTACGTCGGTCTTATCGAGCAGTTTGACGACCCGCAAAAGCAGCTCGAAAGCGACGGAACGCTGTTTATTCTCAAAACGGTGGAGGACGACGCGGGCGAGGAAATTCTTGTCACTATCGACGACGAGGAGGAGCTTCGGCGCGTCTCAAAGGCGTTTGAGGATAGCTTTGAGGATTTGATACTCGATTAAATTTATAGCCTGCGGTGTGCGCCTGCCGTTTATTTTAAGCCTACATTACTTCTACGGGAATGATGCTCGAAGTCCTGTGTGCAAGCCGTACCGGCTTATGCCTGATACGGAAGCCTGTGACGGATGACGGCGAAAACCCACCTGTGTCAATACGCAGGGATTAAAGTATACGGTGACGGCACTCGCGGGTCTTTTAAGGGCGGCTTTCCGCCCTGATAAAAAATATACGGCTGCCTATGGCAGCCGTAATTTATGAGGAAAAAGATGCGGCTTAGAAGGAAAAAGAACAGAGACGAGCGGTATGCGCGCTGCGAGCGGCTGGCGCTTGCGGATGGGCAGAGCATTTACGATATATTTGACAAAAGTCTGCCGCTTGAAATCGAAATAGGGTCCGGCAAGGGCGGGTTTATAACGCAGTCCGCCGCGCAGAACCCGGGCATAAGCTTTATTTCGGTGGAGCGGGTCAAGGACTGCATCTTAATGGGTATGGAAAAGGCGGAATCGGCGGGGCTTGAAAATATCCTCTTTATCTGCGCCGATGCGGAAACGCTTTTGGACAGGCTTCCGCCAAAGTGTGCCGATGTGATTTACATAAACTTCTGCGATCCGTGGCCAAAGCTCTCTCACGCCAAGCGCAGGCTCACCCACAGGCGGATGATAACGCACTATCTGCCGCTGTTGAAGGACGGCGGGCAGATACGGTTCAAGACGGACAACGACGCGTTGTTTGATTTTTCGCTTGCGGAGCTTCAGGAGCTTTCATTTGAGCTTTCCGAGGTCACGCGCGACCTGCACGCCACCGATACGCCCAATATTATGACCGAGTACGAAAAGCGGTTTTCGGACATGGGCGTTAAAATAAAGCGGCTTGTCGCAAAGCCGACCGATATGACGTATAAAGCACTCGGAATATAAAATCAAAAGCCTGCAAGCTATGCTTGCAGGCTCTTTTTATCCGATTTCGTCTTTTTTACCGCCTGTTATCGCGGAAATCACAGCTATTACCGTGCAAACCGAGCACCATGCCGCCCAAATATACAAATCGGTGAAATTCCCCGCCATCAAAAATCCCATAATGGCGCCAATTCCGTATAAAACGGCGACCGCAATACTTCCGCCTCTGCCGCCCTTGCGTGTCGCTATCGACACTATGCCGCCCGCAAGCAGCATAACCGCAACGACTATCCCGGCGCTGCCGCTTACCTGTCCGTTTTCCTCAAGGGTGTTAACCACACCCGCAGCACATGACTGAAAAACCACAAAGGCAAACATAATTATTGACAGAATTCCTGATACAAGCTTCCATATTTTCATTGCGCGCCCTCCGTCTTTTTAACCGGAAGCTTGATTTTTATACTGTCGCCAATAAGCATCTGAAGCATCATGTAATAATCGCCGTCTCCCTCATACGGAACGTGGAAGTATGTCTGCTGCTCCGCGCCCGGCATCAATTCTCCCGCGGTCATATGGTCGTTGTCAAAATATGCCGATACATTGTCAAGCTCCGTCCCGCTCGGTCCAAAAAACTTATAGTAAAAAATATTAAGACCGCCCGTCTCATCACCCACATTTTTGATAGTCGCGGGTATTTCAACCACTTCCGCCCCGTTTTTATCGGAAAACATATTATCAAGCTTAACGAAGTTTATCTTGTCACTCAGCGTAATTTCAAGGTTGTCAAACTCGACGACGGTGTTAAAGCTCGGCTCTTTGTTTTCCTCTTTCGGTTTTTCGGCAGTCTCACCCTGCTCTTTGTCCGGCGTGCTTGTCCCGCCGTCCTGCTCCGTGGCGCACGACACCGGCATCAGCAGCAGCGCGCACATCAAAAGAAGCGCCATAATTTTTTTCATTTCCATTCCTCCCAAAATGTAATCAGCCGCATATTTTTTATTTGGCGGCTGATAATATTATACTCAATATGTTGAGTATAGTCAAGTAGTTGAGTATGATAATATTATTTTGGTGATAAAATGATAAGCTATAAGCCGTTTTATGAAACACTTTTCAAAAAAGGCGTAACCGAATATTATCTCATATTCAAGCAGGGCTTTTCGGCAAATACCATTTACAGAATAAAAAAAGGCGAGGCAATAAGTACAAAAACGCTTGACGCGCTCTGCTACGCTCTCGACTGTGATATATCCGATATAATTGAGTTTGTAAAAGAATAGACGATGCAATCAGATTATAACGTGTTTTGCGAAAAACGCCCGGCTGCGGCGCATTGTAGTCTGATTGCATCGTCTAAGCGCCCGAATTTACGGGCGCTTATTTTATTTATTAAGAAGGCAGTCGCAGTATATCTCCCAGTCGTCATGCCGGAACGCATGCTTGCCGTCACGGTAATGGTAGGCTATCATACCGTCGCTGAAATTATCGCCGACGCGCGGCTCGCGGTCGGGGGCGACAAGACCGGTAAGTCCCAGCTTTTCATACACCTCGCTTGCCAAAACGCAGCTTTGATACTCCTGGAGCGGTCCTGCCCACCTGTCCTCATCCGCGCTGCCGACGCACAGCCGCGCGGGGGCGATAGCTCCCAACAGAAAATGCTGGTCAAACGGCAGGCTTTGCTCGTTTCCCGCATACTGCTTATAGCTGTCACAGAACCAGTATCCGAATTTTCTGCATATGTCCTCTATCGTCTCGCCTTCCTTGCCGCGGCTGAGCGCCGCGCCCGAGCAGCCCGATTCGTTACAGAAAACATGGGTAAACCGGCTGTCCGACGCGCCCGCGAGCAGGGCGGTTTTGCCAAGGCGGGAATGACCCGCTACAGCGGCGCGGCTGCCGTCGAGAGCATCAAGGCTCAGTCCGTAGTCCAGCACGCGCTGAGTCGCCCACGCCCACATCGCAATCTTGCCGGGGTCGTGCGGGCGGCGTTTGCCGTCGGGATACAGCACCCCCGCAAGTCCGTTTGTAAAATCATCGTTGTCGGAGGTGACGTCTTTATAGTACAGGTAAAAAACCGATACGCCCTTTTCACAGAACAGTTCAGGCTCAAAATACCTGTTCGGTATCTCTTTATCAAAGTTGATATTGACGATAAACGGGGTCTTTTTTTCGCTTTTCTGTATCAGCGAGAGAAACGGAAATGTGAAGCTTTTATCTCCCCACTTTGCCGTAAGCTGTACTTTTTTGTACTCCGTTTTGCCGCCGCACAGGTCGCAAAGCGGCTCTACAGTCCAGCTCACATTGTCGGGCTTTGGCAGCAGCGCGCCGTACTCCTCGTAACAAAGCAGATCCAATATTTCCTTTTTGCGAGTCTCCCACGGAATGGATGTGTCGCTCCAAATCTCAGTAAAATCAAACATTTTCCACCTCGAAACATTTTATTGTATGTACTATTATATCAAACCGCCGCCTGCAATGCAATAGTTAGACGATACAATCAGACTACAATGCGCCGCAGCCGGGCGCATTTTCTATTAAGAATTCCATCGAAGTGAACCGAATTTTTGAAAAAGTTTAACCCAATAAGGTTGATAAGCCCTATATGATGTGCTATACTTATTATGACCTGACAAGATTAAGGAGGAAATAAACATGATTACAAGCGTGGGAAAGTTTTTGAGAAAGCTGCGAATAGACAGCGGTGAGATCCTTCGCGATATGGCAAATAAGCTTGATGTATCTTCCTCATTTCTTTCCGCAGTGGAAAACGGAAAAAAGAAGGTGCCTGACGCATGGTTGCCAAAATTGGAAGCTTTCTATTCGCTAAAACCGCAACAGATGGAAGAGTTTAGAAATGCTATTTTAGAATCCGCTGATACGGTTGAACTCAACATTCAAAATGCATCAACCGCAAACCGCCAGCTTGCTGTTTCGTTTGCCCGTCAGTTTGATACACTGGACGAAGAAACAGCAAAAAAACTGTTTGATATTCTGAAAAATCACAAGGAGGATTAACACTTGAGCGAATACATCGTGGAAGCCAAGTCCCGAAAAGACTTGCGAAATCTTACAACAATCCTTCGAAAGTATTTGGGGCTTGAAAACCGGCTTTGGGTTCCTATCGTGGAACTGTTAGACGTGTTAGCGGAAATCATTGAGGCTTTAGCTATGAAATCGTCCCCGACCATGCTATGTCACCGGGAACGCACGCCGAAACCGATATAAGAACGGGTCACATCACAATTAAGGAAAGCGTATATGAAAGAGCTTGCAACGGTGAAGGGCGGGACCGTATGACAATCGCACATGAGATAGGGCATTTTTTCATGCTCTGTTTTTGTGGATTCAAGTTGCAGCGCAATTTTGCCAAGCAAGAGGTCAAACATTTTAATGATCCCGAATGGCAGGCAAAGTGTTTTGCCGGTGAATTTCTTGTGCCTTATCATCTCACGGGAAATATGACCGCTGCGGAAATTGCATCAGCTTGCGGCGTATCGTAGCAAGTTTATAGGTAAAGACAAGTATGGGAACTCGTGGAATGCAGAAACAAATAGAGACGGAACACAGAGCTGGGTTCGTTATCAGAACGGCAGAATCAACGAGGGCGGACAAAATACTTATCCGCGACCGTGGAATAGTGAAACCGGGCTGAATAATAACCCTGTGAAACGGAGGAAAAGGAAAAAATGAATAAACTTGAATTGTATTGTATGGTCTTTTACGTTCTTAATGCTGAATGGGATGAGAACAAAAACACTCGGCTCGGAGAATTCCTGAGCGGCGCGAATCCGTTCCTTTTTGACGACATCGGATCTGCCGACCCCGCCATTTATGAAAAATTCTGCGAAATAGTCGATGGTAGTATCACTGTTGAAAACAGCTACAGTATCGCATCAAAGTATATCGCAGAACTTGGAAACGATGCGGTCTCTTCAGCTTTTTCGACAATCGACGAAAACGAGTGGGTTGAATGCGTGAAGGATTTCCTCTCGTCAGAACACAAAGGAAACAACGATAACGCATAATTAGTCATTTGATGTCCGGCAAAGGGTGATTTTTCCGGGCCTCAAACGTAGAATCAGCTTTAACCGCAACAGGCAGCTTATCGGATTGATTACAAATTATTTGGAGGGTAAATAACTATGATAAAAGAATACGACAAAGTCAGAACACTCGTGGAAAAAGAGGGTTACCCTATTGGAACCGTGGGTGTGGCGGTCAGTGTATATTCGTCGGGACCCGCGTGCGAAGTCGAATTGTGGGACGAGAATGAATATCCTGTTGATGTTATAACATACCTCTTTGAAGAGTTGGAGGTTATAGG
>CANQVN010000057.1 GCA_947627315.1 uncultured Clostridia bacterium
GCCGAGATGAAAACGGGCGAGGGCAAAACGATGGTCGCGACGCTGCCCGCCTATCTCAACGCGCTTTCGGGAAACGGCGTTCACATCGTAACGGTAAACGACTATCTTGCGAAGCGCGACAGCGAGTGGATGGGCAAGGTATACCGGTTTCTGGGAATGTCGGTGGGGCTTGTCGTCCACGGTATGAACGCGCAGCAAAAGCGGCAGGCGTATGCCGCCGACATAACCTACGGCACCAACAGCGAGTTCGGGTTTGACTACCTGCGGGACAATATGGCGATATACAAGGAAAATATGGTTCAGCGCGGACACAGCTTTGCCATAGTGGACGAGGTCGACTCGATACTTATAGACGAGGCGCGCACGCCGCTCATCATTTCGGGCGCGGGTGAAAAATCGACCCGGCTTTACGAGGTGGCGGATAAGTTTGCCTCCACTTTAACACCCGTCAAATTCACCTTTACCGACGACAAGGCGGACTATGACAAATTCATCACGATGGAATACGACGAGCTGCTGATGGGAAGGTCGCTTACAAAGGAACAGCACGCCGCCTTATCCCGTGCCGATTATATTATCGACGAGAAAAACAGGAGCGTTTCGCTCACCGTGAACGGCATTGCCAAGGCGGAGAGCTTTTTCAACATAGAAAACCTGTCGTCGCCGGATAATATGGAGCTTAACCACCATATCCAGCAGGCTCTGCGCGCGCACGGGGTGATGAAGCGGGATATCGACTATATAGTCAAAGACGGGCAGATAATAATCGTCGACGAGTTTACCGGCAGGCTTATGCAGGGCAGACGGTACAATCAGGGACTGCATCAGGCGATAGAGGCAAAGGAGCACGTCAAGGTCGAAAAGGAGTCCAAGACCTATGCGTCGATAACGCTGCAAAACTACTTCCGTATGTACGGCAAGCTGTCCGGTATGACCGGCACCGCGCTTACCGAGCAGGACGAGTTTCAGCACATCTACGCGCTGGACGTCGTCGAGATACCGACCAACAAGCCCAACATCCGCATCGACCGTGAGGATGCGGTCTACAAGACCGAGCGGGGCAAGTTCGAGGCGGTTATAAACCAGATAACGGAGTGCCACGACAAGGGACAGCCGGTGCTTGTCGGCACCGTCTCGATAGAAAAGAGCGAGCTGCTTTCAAAAATGCTGACAAAGCGGGGCATAAAGCACCAGGTGTTAAACGCCAAGCACCATGAAAAGGAGGCGTCCATCATAGCCCAGGCGGGCAAGGAGGGCGCGGTCACGATTGCCACCAATATGGCGGGGCGCGGCACCGATATTATGCTTGGCGGCAACGCCGAGTATATGGCAAAGGACGCGATGGCGAAAAAGGGCTTTGCCGACGAGCTTATCAGCGAGGCGACCGGCTTTGCCGAGACGGAGGACGAGCAGATAATCGAGGCGCGCCGCGTGTACAGCGAGCTTTACGACAGCTACAAGGGCGAGATTGCCGCCGAGGCGGAGCGGGTCAAGGCGGCGGGCGGTCTGTTTATCGTCGGCACAGAGCGGCACGAGAGCCGCCGGATTGACAACCAGCTCCGCGGGCGCGCCGCGCGGCAGGGCGACCCGGGCGAGACGCGGTTTTATCTGTCGCTTGAGGACGACCTTATGCGTCTGTTCGGCGGCGACAGGATAACGATGCTTATGAACACGCTCAAGGTGCCGGAGGATATGCCGATTGAAAATAAAATCCTCACCTCAACTATAGAAAAAGCGCAGCAGAAGGTGGAAAACAACAACTTCGAGCGCAGGAAAAACGTGCTTCAGTACGACGACGTGCTGAACAGCCAGCGCGAGATAATCTACAAGCAGCGGCGCATGGTGCTGGACGGCGAGGACTTAAACGGGGTCATAAAGGATATGCTGCCGGACGTCGCCGGTATGGTGGCGGAGATGTACGTTTCGGGCGAGGACAGAAACGAGTGGAAGCTAAAGGATTTGGCGGTTCTGCTCTCGTCCTACGGCGAGCTTGACACTGAAAAAATCGCCGCGCCGGAGGACGCGGCGCGGCTGACAGAGGAAATCCTGAGCGCGCGGTATGACAGCCAGCGCGAGCTTTTGGGCGACGCTTTCGACGAGGCGCAGCGGGTCGCGATGCTGAGCGCCGTCGACCACAACTGGATGGACCATATAGACGATATGGACGAGCTGCGCCGGGAGATAGGGCTTGCGGCATACGCTCAGCGCGACCCTGTCGTCGAGTATAAGTTCAAAAGCTACGATATGTTTGAGGACATGGTAAACAGGATTAAGCGTGAGACTGTTTTGACGCTGCTTTCCATCAGGCGCGACAAGGAGCGGGATATGGAGAGAAAAGAGGTCGCCAAGGACGCGAAGGAGTCGCACGGCGGCGACAGCGTCGTCAGCAAAACGGTGGTGAACAAAAACAAGGTTGGCAGAAACGACCCGTGTCCATGTGGCAGCGGCAAGAAATATAAAAAGTGCTGCGGCGCGGATAAATGATAAAACCTGCGAAGGAAATTCCTTCGCAGGCTTTTTTATATTCCCGTCAAATCAAAATCGGGGATATAGCTTATGTCGTCCGCGCCGGGCGACTGGAAAAATCCGTTTTTAACGCCGAGGCGGCGCGCGTATTTTACGGCGCTGAGGTATGCGGCGGGGGAAAGCCGCGCTTTAAGCTCGGGGCTTTTAACGCCCGGCTGCGGTACGTACTGACCCATAACGGATATGTAAATGCCGTCGCCGAAGCGGCAATAAAGCCGCTTTACCGCCGCCTTGGCGTCAATCACATTGCCAGGCAGAACCAGCACCCGCGCGATAATCCCTTTTTTCATAAGCCCGCACTCCAAAACGGGCGCGCCAGTTTGCTCCGCCATTTTCTCTATCGCCGAAAAAGCAACCTCGGGATAGTCCGGCGCGCCGCAGTATCGCGCCGCGGCGGCAGGGGAGAAAAACTTGTAATCCGCAAGGTAGATATCCACAAGCCCGGACAGCATCTTGAGCGCGCGGGGCGTGAGATAGGACGAGGTGTTGAAAACAACGGGCAAATTGAGTCCCGCATCCCGCGCCCGCGCCAAAACGGGGGCGACAAGCGGGATATAGTGGTCCGCCGTCACAAGGTTTATGTTGTGCGCGCCCTTTGCCTTAAGCTCGAACATTATCTCGTAAAGCCGCCCGGGCGTTACGTCCGCGCCGAGCATACCGTGCGAAATCCCGGCGTTCTGGCAAAACTCGCACCGCAGCGCGCAGCCCGAAAAGAAGATAGTGCCGCTGCCGTTTTTGCCCGATATCGGCGGCTCCTCCCACATATGCAGCGCGGCGCGCGCCACTCTGAGAGCGCTGCCGCCGCCGCACATTCCGCGTGAAATATCTCTGTCGGCGCCGCATTTTCGCGGGCAGAGCGTACAGCGGGACACCCGCCTTACGCCTGCGGAGAGCCGACGCCCTCCGGCTTATACTCGTCCAGCGTCAGCGTGAGCGTGACGTCGCCGCCCGAGCGGGTGAGAACAAACGTCAGCGTGTCGCCCACGGCATGCTCCTTTATCAGCTTGTCATAATCGTCCTTTGTCGTTATTTCCGTGCCGTCCACCGTCTTTATAAGGTCGCCCGGCTTAAATCCGGCGGTATCGGCGGCGGAGTTCTTTTCCACGCTGTAAACGTAAAGCCCGAGCTTTGAAACGCGGTAGTACATCGCCGTCTGTCTGTCCGATATTTCAACGACCTCGATGCCGGAGTCTACCCTGCCCGTGACGTAGCCGTGCTCGATAAGGTCGGATATGACCTCCTGCGCGTTGTTTATCGGTATCGCAAAGCCCAGCCCCTCAACGTCCTCGCCGGACGATTTGGCGTTTACCACGCCTATAAGCTGTCCGCTTGTGTTGAACAGCCCGCCGCCCGAATTGCCGGGGTTTATCGCGGTGTCCGTCTGAATGAGCGTCATAATGTTGCCGTCGATGGTGATTTCTCTGTCCAGCGCGCTTATTATGCCGCTTGTGACCGTCCCGCCCAGCTGACCGAGCGGGTTTCCGACGGCGACGACGCTGTCGCCTACCTTGGCTGTCGAAAAGTCGCCGATAAGGGCGGGCGTGAGCCCTGTCGCCTCTATCTTTATCACCGCAAGGTCGGTCTTGTCGTCCGTGCCGACAACGGTCGCGCTGTAGCTTTTGCCGTCCGTCGTGCGCACCGACACCGAGGTCGCGCTTTCAACGACGTGGTTGTTTGTGACAATATACCCGTCCTCTGTCAGTATCACGCCGCTGCCCGCGCCCTCCGACACATACTGCATCATAAAGCTGCCGGTCATAACCGCCTCCGTCGTTATCTCAACGACGCTGTTTTTTGCCGCGTCCGCCACCTCGCCGATTGTCATGGTGTTTTTAACCGCGTTTCCGTTCTGGTCGCGAAGCTCCACCGTCCGGTACATAACGGCGGCGCCGCCCGTATTCTGAGAACCGATAAGCCTGCCGCCGAAAAAGTAACCCGCCGCGCCGCCGAGCAGCCCCGTGCAAAGCGAGATTACAACGCAGAGGGCGATAACGGAGCCTGCGCGCATACCGTCCTTTTTCTTTTTGGGAGCGCGCGGGGTATAGCCGCCGTATCCCGTGTATCCGCCCTCGGGCGCTCTTTCCTCGCCCTGCCTGCTCTCGTTTATTATGTTATCTATGTTGTATTCGTCTGCCATTGCCTTTCCTCCTTTTTCAATACATTATAAACGCCGTTTTTTTCAAAATAATGAATAAAAATATTAAAAAAATTAAATTTACATAAACCAGACCTTTGAATTTGTGCTGGACACGGCGCAGGCGCCCGCGTTCAGCGCGTTCAGAACGTCGTCCTTGTCCCTGATAAGCCCGCCCGCTATGATTGGCTTTTCGCACCGGCTCACTATGTCCGAAATGATTTTCGGCATAACGCCCGGCAGCACCTCAAACGCATCCGCGTCCGGCTGGGACGACTGGCGAAAGATGGTCTCGAGCGCAAGCGAATCGAGCAGGAAAAAGCGGCGTATCGTGATAAGCCCGAGCGACTTTGCATAGCGGATAAGCCCCGCCTTGGTGGAGATAATCCCGTCCGCACCGGTGTTTTCCTTGATAAAATCAACGCCCACCTCGCGCGCCGCCAGACCCTCGATAAGGTCGATATGAACAATGGCGAGCTTGCCGCTGTCCTTGACCGTTTTTACAAGCCCGGGAAGGTTGCAGATATCGCCGAACAACAGAAAAACGACGTTGCTGTCGCATTTAAGGCTCTCGCTCAGCTCGTCCTCGCTTTTGACTGCGGCGACTATCGGCACCGTCTCAAACAAATCGGAAAATTCCATAACGCCCACCCCCTCCAATATATTATATAGGAAAAAACTTCGGCTGTAAAGAGCTTTCGCGTAATTGACAAACAGCCCGATTGATAATATAATGTAGCTTGACGGCATGTCGCGTCGGCAGGAGGCGGTAAAATGATATACACGGTGACTCTCAATCCCGCGGTCGATAAAACGGCGCGGATAGACGGGTTTGCGGCAGGCGGCGTAAACCGCATCGAAAGCATGCGGGCAGACGCGGGCGGCAAGGGCGTCAACGTGTCGCGCGCGATAGCGGCGCTGGGCGGCAAAAGCGTCGCTTTGGGCATTGTCGGCGGCGGCACGGGGGATATGATAGAAAACAGCCTTCACGACCTTGGCGTTGCGACAGATTTTGTCCGCACCGCGACCGACACGCGGACAAATCTTAAAATAATCGATGCCGAGCGGGGACTGACCACCGACATAAACGAAAAAGGCGCCGCCGTGGAAAAGGGCGTTATCGCGCAGGTGGAGCAAAAGCTTACGGCGCTGAAGCCGGGCGATATCGCGGTAATCGCGGGCAGCGCGCCCGCCGGCGCGCCATATGATATCTACGCGCGGCTTGTCCGCCTGTGCAACGCGCACGAGGCGAAAACGGTGCTGGATGCGGACGGCGCGCTTCTGCGCGAGGGGATAAAGAGCAAGCCCTATCTCATAAAGCCCAATATCGACGAGCTTGCCTGCCTGACGGGAAAGCGTCCGGAGGGTATAAAGGAGACGGCGCGGGCGGCAATGGCGCTTGTAAAAGGCGGGATTTTGAACGTTGTCGTCTCTTTAGGCGGAAGCGGCGCGCTGTTCTGTGCGAAAGGCGGCGCGTATTACTCGCCCGCTCTCAGCGTCCCCGTCCGCTCGACTGTCGGCGCGGGCGACTCGATGGTGGCGGCTATCTGCCTTACGCTGGATTCGGGCGGCGGCATTTTTGATATGATTGCGCTGTCACAGGCTGCGGGCGCGGCAAGCGTCACCCAAAGCGGCACGCTGCCGGTAAACCCCGCGCTTGTAAAAGAGCTTTCAACCAAAGTTTCATGGGAGAAAATTATATGAAAAGGTTTTTTGCGGCATTATCCGCGCTCATCTGTCTTTTTGCCTGCTCCTGTTCTTACACGTCTGTGGAGTTCGGGTATTTTGAAGGGGAGTTCAGCCCGTTTTTCGCGCGCACATATCAGGATTTGTCCGTTGTGGATATGACGCAGGAGACGCTGCTTGTCACGTCGGGAGACGAGCAGGCAAAGCCTGTTTACGACGCGTATACGCAGGGGCTGGGAATAGCGGATATCGACGTGGAATACGGAGAAAACCGCACCGTCTGCATGGTGAAGCTCGGTCACGATATAGAGTTTTCGGACGGCACGCCGCTCACCTCTAAGGACGCGGCATTTTCAATATACGTCTACGCCCAGGCGGATTACGACGGCTGGTCGACCTTGGGCAAAAGCGCGCTTGACGGGCTTTGCGCCTACCGCTACGGCACCACCGCGGCGGAGAATATCGTGATTAACGATAATCAGCTTGCCTCAGAGCTTGCCTCCCCCTCGCCGCGCACGGCGGAGCTTATCCGCTCGCGCATTATATTGCCCGTTCTGACCGAGGAGTATAAATGGGTGACTCATCTCTACGGCGACGATTCATACGTCGGCACCGAGGTGGAAAAGGACGTTCAGAAATATCCCGACCCGCGCGACCTTTTTGCCTACTACTACGCGACCGACCTTGATTACAAGGCTTCCGCCGCGGGGGACGACAGGCAGGTGATAAGCGATATCGCCGATATGTACGGCAGCGATTACAAGACGCTGGGCGACGTGTACGGCGCGGATCTCAGCGATATGGCAAACGACTGCGCGCGGCAGGCGCTCACCGAGCGCGCGCTTGAAAGCGTCGGGGACAAGGACGCCGTCACCTCTATCCGCGGCGTCGAGATTGTCGACGATTACACGCTTAAAATAACGATAAATTCCACCTCCGAAAAGCAGCTTGAAGACGTGCTCGGCATTTACGTCGCGCCGTTTCATTACTACGGGGAGGGCTGCGAGTTTGACGGCGGCGGGTTTAAGATCGACCTTCAGTCGGTGGAGGAAAAAAGCGGCGACCCGCTGGGCGCGGGCAGGTACGTTTTCAAGGGCTATACCGCGGGTAAGGGCGCGCGATTTGTAAAAAATAAGGGCTATTTTCGCGGTGTTGTGCCGGAAAGCTCCGTTCGCTTTACCGAGTCGGGCAATACGAGCGGCGACTATGCCGCAAGCGACTGGTATATCACCCCCGACAACAGAATGTACGTCGAGCGGTAAAAAAGTTCTTGACAATTTTTCTCTTTACAAATATAATAGGTATTACCGTTAAAATGGGTTAAAAGGTCGAAAGCGGCATATTGCCGCTCCTTGTCTGCGTTAAAACGCAGACCATATGTCCATAAGGAGGTGTACGAAGATGGCTGATATGCACAAGTATGAGACTATTTTCATTGCCAAGCCTGATTTGACCGAGGAGGCGTTTGCCGAGCTTTTGGAGAAGTTCAAAGCTCTTATTGAAAAGCACGGCAAGGTCGAGTCTGTCGACGACTGGGGCGTGAAAAAGCTCGCCTACGCGATAGACTATATCAGGGAAGGTCACTACGTTCTCATAAATTTTGAGGCGCCGGTCGACTTTCCGGAGGAGCTTACCCGCGTCTACAACATTACAGACGGCGTGATGCGCTCCATCATCGTCAACAAGGACGAGAAATAAAAGATAAAGGAGAGGCGTAACAATGCTCAACAAAGTTATTCTCACGGGTCGTCTCACCGCGACGCCCGAACTTCGTACCACCACGGGTGGGGTCAGCGTTACTACCTTTTCAATCGCTGTTCAGCGCAATTATAAAAACGCTGACGGCAGCTATTCCACTGATTTTCTGAATATTGTCGCCTGGCGCGCTCAGGCGGAATTTGTCACAAGGTATTTTGAAAAGGGTCAGCTTATCACCGTTGTCGGCTCGCTCCAGAGCCGCAACTATGAGGATAGGAACGGAAACAAGCGCACCGCGTTCGACGTGGTCGCCGACGAGGTCCTTTTCGCCGAGTCGAAGCGCGAGGCGGGTTCCCGCCCCGCGGGCGAGTTCAAGGCTCCCGAGGAAACGGGCGGCAACACTTTGGATTTTGACGAGGTCAGTGACGACGAGCTGCCATTCTAATTTTTAACGGAGGAAAAGACTTTGGAAAAAGAAAACAATTTCAGAGGCGCACGCAGACCCCGCCGCAAGGTTTGCGCTTTCTGCGTGGATAAGGTCGAGTCGATAGACTATAAAGACGTCGTGAAGCTTTCCAAGTACACGTCCGAGCGGGAAAAGATACTGCCCCGCCGCGTGACCGGCACCTGTGCCAAGCACCAGAGACAGCTCACAACAGCTATTAAGCGTGCGCGCGCTATCGCGCTTATGGCCTACACCAGCGAATAATAGGCTTGAAACTTACAGCATTACCCCGCGAAGGTTTTTCGCGGGGTAATTTTTCTCTAAAAAATAATAAAAAAGATTTAAAAAAGGGATTGACAAGGGGGAATAAATCTGGTAATATAATTGAGCGTCTCCGAAA
>CANQVN010000058.1 GCA_947627315.1 uncultured Clostridia bacterium
GAAGTTCTGACTGCCTTCCTTGCTGCCGGAGAAGTTTTTTAGCCCCTCAACTGTAACGCATCATTGACAAACCTACAGCTATTAAGCACTAAGAGGAATACTATCTCTTGCTTTTTTAAGCGAAATTGCTTATAATATATGTGGCATCATTGATGACATATCCACAGTTGGGCGACTCCTGTTATCAACCCTGATAACAAAATGATAACACGTCGTCGAATAGGCTGGATAATATGGATACATCAAATAATCAAAAGGCGCACAGACACGACAGAGAATAATTCCTAATCAGAATTGTTTAATATCGGTCGAGTGGGAATGATTGCAAGTAGCTTAAGGAATGGATGTTGGTAATATGGGTTTTGGGAAAACGATTGAACTATTTTGGGTGAATGGCACGTCTGAGGGCATTGTAACTGCCGAACTTTCCAATTGGAATGGAAAGGGTATTAAGTTGCCTCGTACAGAGGGTTGTTCAGTGCCAACGGAGCGATGTGAATGAACCAGGTATTTACTTCTTGTTGTGCCAAGAAGAGGATGGAGGAGACTCTGTCTATATAGGCGAGGCGGAAAATATTAAAGATCGGCTAAATCAACATATCCGCGACTATCAAAACGGAAAAGAAAAATATTACTGGAATACGGCAGTTGTCTTTGTCGGGCGTGATCTCAATAAAGCGCTGATTCGTTATCTAGAAAACCGCTTGGTTGAAATCGCTACGGAATGTGCCCACTGTAGGCTGCTCACCAAGAATACATACAAAAATACTGTGATAAAAGAATCTCAAATCGCCAGCATGGAAGAATTTATCGACAACATCAAAGTTCTTTCGAATGCGATGGGGTATAAAATTCTGGAATCAGTTCCTGTGGCGACGGAAACCACAGAGTATTTGTATTGTAAAAGTGGAGACGCAAATGGGACAGGCTTTGTAAGCGCCGGCGGATTTACGGTTATCCAGGGCTCCAAGGTCTCGGGGCATTTGGCGAATTCTTTTAAATCCAGGGCAAAATCTTATTTTGATTTGCGGACAAAACTGGAGATAGACGGCATTATCGTAAATGGTATATTTGCCAAGAACTATGAATTCAGTGCGCCATCTGCCGCTTCAGCTGTCATTCTTGGACGTTCTTCAAACGGAAAGATGGATTGGAAAACACAGTCAGGGAAAAAATTGAGCGAGATTTAGGATGCAGTCTTTTTTCACATTTTATTTGAGACAAAGACCAAAATAATTTTTTGTTGATAGGGAAATTATTTGATACACAATCAATATCTGTATAATATTTTTAACCAGATATACTATTATCCAAATTACCTTTTAACAAATTCAGATGCAAAATTATATGGAACCGCAAAGAAAAATTTCCAATATGGTAAAGACATTTCTGATTATTGTGCGGCAGCCAGAGATATAGAACCGGCATATCAGCAGAAAGCTATATCGGTCTGCCTCGTTGAAATTGAACGGCAAATGATTATGGATAATTGGTAATGCCTGATAGCACATGCTTTCAATTATGTGTCGTGGCAGTAGAATGGCAACAAAAAAACAGATAGCTTATGCTTTACCGATAATACGGATAATGTAGATTCACTCTGCTAAAATCCATAAATATACTTGTTTATAATTGGTTTCAAGGGAGCGAATGGAAATAATCACGAAAATCTGAAAACCTGCATAATTCCCGTGTTTTCGGCTACCCTGTTTTTTCAAAATCTTTTTTTGCAACAGGAAGGAGGAATAATACGATGAAAAGGACATTTTTCGATGTTAAAACAGCGGCTGCGCCGGTACTTTGTTTTATGATTATATTCTCTTTGGGTGGGTGTGCTATGAATACAGGCGATAGTAACTCACAATTGACTGATACCGACGTACAGATAATCGCGATGAATTCTGATGCAACGAATTCTTCCTATCAAGTCGGAGCAACTTTATCCAGTACTGCGTTTTCCTCTATCAACCAGATTTTCGAGGATAAGATTACACAAGAATGGAAAACATATGACGGCATGACCAAAGAGGCAAAAACGTCATCAAGCCACCTTTGGGGAATCGTTTATTTTGAAACTGACACGTGGAAAGAATTTGAAGAAGCAATCGGTTTTTCTGTAAATAATCCTCTTGAAGCGCTCAGCTGGCTTGATAAAACCGGGTATACCGGGATGGAGAGCGCTGATCCAAGCACACCGATAAAACACGTTGAGGTAAGAGCCAATACTGCAAATGTCGAGAGAAAGCTGAGCGAAATTAGTGCGACTTCCGGATACAATACCGCGAGTACCAGGATTACATTGACAGCAACTCTTTTATTAAACGCAGGAACGTATACTACAGACTGCGCCTACAACGGAAAAGCCACTTATGAACAGGATACCGCGACTACAGGTTCCGGCATTCCTGTATTGACTATAATTACTACTGATGGAACGAATAACGCCGGGTACTGCAACGGCGGCTATTATGATTCTACCGCCTACTGGGTAAAAGATAATGTCTTTTACACTCTCAGAGTAATAGGAGATTCAGCTGATAAAACTGAAATCCTGGCGACCTTTGACAGAATCCTTGAGAAAATATGATCATGCGTTAAAATCCGGTTGCCATATTAGAAAAGCCCTTAGCTGTGGGTAACGCAGCTAAAGGCTTTTATTTTTGCGGATATAAGGATTTCCGCACAGGTCAAATTAGAGTGAATTTGAACAGAATACTTGCTGAAAATACTTGATTTTTCGGGCAAAATTGCTTATAATACTTTTGCCGTAAGCGGCATATATACAGCAAAGCGCACCGGAGAAAAAGTCTGAGCCGCTGTGGCACGACGTAAAGTTTTCTGCTTTTGTACACAGCTGGCTTCGAGAAAATTCGGGAGGTTTTTATGTTTTCTGATTGTGATTGGATCTGGGGTGGAGAAGGGAAGCCGGATGAATATGTTGACTATCGTCTGGAGTTTTCTGTGGCTTCCGGCAGGCAATATATTTTGTATTTAAGCTGTGATACCGATTATGCTCTGTATGCCGGCGATCGCCTTCTTGCTTTCGGTCAATATTCGGATTATCCGGCGTACAAGGTCTATGATACTATTGATCTTTCCATGCTGCCGGCAGGCGAAACCGTACTTACTCTTACCGTATGGTACCAAGGGGTGGATACGCAGACCTATATTAAGAAGCCGGCGGGGGTTTTGTTCCGGCTGACGGAGGACGGGCGTTTACTGCTGACTTCCGGAGAACAGATTCCCAGCCGGGCGACTCCCGGCTATGTCCCTTATGGCTGTAAGTCGATTACCTCTCAGCTGGGACTTAGCTTTACATATGACGCATCTTATCCCGAGGAATGTTATACTCCATCCCACCGCGTTGAAGGTCTTCCGCAACGTCTCTTTCCGCGTCCTGTGGAAAAATTGGATTTGCAACCGCCTTTCTGTTCCCAAATCGTTCAATCCGGCGGATATATACTGACCGACGGGGAAAACCCGGCGCGCCTTATGCGCAATGCGCGCTTGGCAACGCGCACGGATTACGCTGTTTTGGATGGAGAGGCTGAGGTTACCCTTTCCGCTTTGGAGGAAGAGGACGGAATTTACGCTATTCTTGATATGGGTCGGGAAACGGCGGGCTTTTTGAATCTTGATTTTAACGTGGATTATCCTTGCCATGTTATTATCGGCTGGGGCGAGCATCTTGTCGATGGCAGAGTTCGAGCCGCGATTGGAAACAGAGATTTCACCTGTGAGTATTATGCTGTGGCGGGGAGAAATCAATTTTTGCATCCCTTCCGCAGACTCGGGTGCCGCTATCTCCAGATTTTTGTAAAGGCGAAAAAAATAATTCTCCGCCGGGTCTCTATCTGCGAAACCGCCTACCCGCTTACGATAAAACCGCTGGGAAAAGGCAATCTGCTCCAAAGCAGAATCTATGACGTCTGTGTCAATACGCTCAGGCAGTGTATGCACGAGCATTATGAAGATTGTCCATGGCGGGAGCAGGCTCTGTATACCATGGACTCCCGCAATCAGATGCTGTGCGGTTACTATGTTTTCGGTGAGACGCGGTTTGCACGCGCCTGCCTTAATTTGATTACTTATGGGATGCGGGAGGATGAATTGCTCAGCCTTTGCTATCCGGCGGGTAGGGGTCGTTCGATTCCTGCGTTTTCTCTGATTTTTTTGATTCAGATGCGGGAGTATTTAGAATATTCCGGAGATTACGCCTTTTTGGAGGAAAAATATCCTTTCCTGCAAAAGCTTATTGCGACCTTTTCCAACAGGGTGGAGGAAAACGGTCTGATACCGATTTTCACCGCCGACCGGCAGTGGAATTTTTACGAGTGGTCGCCCGGTCTTGACGGCAAATGTACTTGCAAATTTCAGACGCCGCTCAACGCGTTTTATTCACTTGCACTGCAAAATATGGCGCAGATTGCAGAACGCTTAAACAAACAGGATGATGCCGCTTCGTATCGGCAAACGGCTCGACAGGTAAATGCTTCTATCAGCGCCTGCTTTTATCATTCGCATTCCGGGCTGTTCTGTTCCTTTGGTGAGACTTGGAGCCCCGATGTGGAATACAGCGTTTTGACCAATAGTCTTTGTCTTTTATGTGGCGCGGCAAGTCAAGTGGGAAAGGAGACGATTTACAAAATTCTTACCGCCAATGGCCCTGCGGATACGGGATATCGGGTCGTTCCCAATACGTTGAGTATGAACACCTTCCGGTATGACGCGCTTTTGGCTGAGGATGCTTCTCGTTTTAAAGCCGGGATTTTGGATGAGATTGACCGCACGTATTTAAGTATGCTGGAGCATGGGGCGACAACCTTTTGGGAAACCGTGCAGGGCGCTGCGGATTTTAACGGAGCAGGAAGTCTGTGCCACGGATGGTCGGCGCTGCCCGCCTATTATTACCATATTCTGCTTCCGTGAAATGACTGCTTTTTCATGGTATATGTAATTCATTGTTTTAGGATATACGGTGTGATTTATTATGATGGAAATGATTCGATATGCTGATATTCAAGACTTTACCGTCTTAAAGGAACATGACAGACATATTTCTGAATCCGAACTGAAAAATATTCTCCCTGCAAAGAAAGTTCTCGTTATGTATCAAGGGGATACCTTTATCGGCTGGCTGCGGTTTGGATTGTTTTGGGACAGCATTCCGTTTATGAATATGTTATATGTTCTGGATGCGTACAGAGGGCAGGGAAACGGGACAAAGCTCGTCTCTTTTTGGGAAAAAGAAATGGCAAAAGAGGGGTATCGACTGGCTTTAACATCCACGCAGTCAAATGAGAAGGCACAGTTCTTTTACCGAAAAATCGGTTATACCGAATGCGGCACATTGTTGCTGCCAAAAGAACCTTTAGAGATGTTTTTTGCCAAGGATTTAACGCAACTTGCTTAAAATTCCCGTCTGCTGTAAAAGCGTATCGACAATAGCCAGGACAGGGTATAAAGCAAAATCGTTGCGGCGCAGACGACCGCAGCCAAGCCCGCGCTTGTTATCGGCATAAAGCTTTGCAGCTTTATTTTCGGAAGCAGTATGCTGAAAGCGCATGCCGTGCCTATCACAACATAGTAAAAAATGCGCCCCTTTTCCGCGCCGAATTTGAAAATAACAGGATAACTGAACGTTGGGACAAGAATTGACGCGGCAAAAAGCACGGCAATAAAGCTAAAATAATCGCCGGGATTGAAGCTCTCGCCGTTTACCGTTTTTATCATAAGCGCCGCGGCGTACACGGCAAGAGTTACCGCATTAAAAATAATCCCGATGACATATTTCGAGCAGACCATCTGGGCGCGGGTAAACGGCATTGTCAGCGCATATTTGTCCCAGCTCTCGCGCTCGTCATATGATATCAGAGTAATCGGTATCATACCGGAAAGAATACAGGGATAGACGAAATAAAACGGGTTGTAATCGGCAAGCAGAGCAACGGCTAAAAAGATTATGTCAAGCAGAATAAAAGCTCTGCAAAGCTTGAAAACAACATATAAATCCTTTGAAATAAGTCCTTTCATTGCACGCTCTCCTTTACCATAAAAATAAACAGTTGTTCGATGTCTACAGGGTGTTTTTCAAACCCTCGCGGCACGGCGCTTTTTTGCACTATCACCTCGACTCCGTAGGCGTTTTCTTTTTTGCCTATGACGGTGGAACGGTCGATTTTTTCAAACATTTCCGGAGTGCAGCGGACTATCGCATAACTCTCCTTTAACAAATCCTTTTCCTCGCACAGCAGCAGCTTGCCGTTATGCAGAAAGGCTATATAGTCGCATATCTTTTCCAGATCGCTCACAATGTGCGATGATATGAGAATAGAGTGTGTCTCATCTCTTGTAAACTCGCTGAAAATATCAAGTATTTCGTCTCTTACGACAGGGTCAAGTCCGCTTGTCGCCTCGTCCAACAGCAAAAGCTTCGCGTTGTGACTGAGCGCCGCCGCAATGCCCAGCTTCATTTTCATTCCGCGGGAAAACTCCTTAAACGGCTTGTTTTCAGGCAGTGAAAACTTTCTTAAA
Source organism: uncultured Clostridia bacterium (assembly GCA_947627315.1). Classification (GTDB taxonomy): domain Bacteria; phylum Bacillota; class Clostridia; order Oscillospirales; family QAKW01; genus RGIG9041. The sequence goes on from CANQVN010000058.1 coordinate 6,535, forward strand.
TACCTGTAAAATGCGGTATCATCCCAGTTTTTATAGGACAAACTCATCACTTTGGCGACCTGTTTTGGTGTGAAAACCGATGGGATGCCTATATTATCAAGCACAACGCCTATATCCTCTTTCAGCAGGCGGCTGTCCCGCCTGTTGTCCCGACCGAGCAGAGTGATGCTGCCGCTGTCACGGGATATCATATCTAAAATGAGCTTTATCGTCGTGCTTTTGCCCGCACCGTTTTCGCCTATCAGTCCCATTATGCATCCGGAGGGCAGGGTAAGACTCAGGTTATCAAGGCTAAAGCCCTTATACCTCTTGCACAGCCCTTTAATTTCTATTGCGTTCATTCCGTTTCCTCCATTGCTAAATCTATCATTTCTATAATATCCTGCCTTTTCAGGCTACAGCTTGCGGCAAGCTGTAGAATTTTATCTATGCAGTCCTCGATTTTTTTCAGGTTTTCCTCGCGTATAAGCTCGGTGTTTTTAGACGCCACAAAACAGCCCTTTGCGGCGACCGTGTAAATAAACCCCTCGCGCTCAAGCTCGTCATATGCGCGCTTTGTCGTGATAACGCTGATGCGAAGGTCTTTGGCAAGGCTGCGTATTGAGGGCAGGGGAGTGTCCTCTGCCAAATCACCGCTTATTATCTGGTCTTTTATTTGCTTGTATATCTGCTCATAGATGGGAACTCCGCTTTTGTTGTCTATAAATATCGTCAATTTCACCGCCCCTTTACTGTATATAAACAGTATATACAGTAAAAACAGTTTTGTCAAGCAAAAAATCGCACCGCGGAAATTCCGCGGTGCGTTATGCGCTTAATGTATAAATCAGCCGTTTACTTTTTCTTTTTCTTTTTTGGTAATAAAGGTCTGCACCGCCTCGATAACGAGTATGACAGCCAAAATCACCATGGCTGCGGCAAACAGAAGCTGGAACCAGTCGCCCCAGAGAGCTTTCCCGACAGCGACCATTTTAATTTTATCAATTATAGTCATAACAAGGCTTGTGAGAGTGGCGACAAGCATAAACGCCATCGGGATATAGAACATCTTGTTGTTCTTGCCCGCGTTGCCAAGCCATGCCGCGACCGCCATCAGCGCAATGCCGGCAAGAAGCTGGTTTGCCGCGCCGAACAGACCCCATATCTGACTGAGGCTGAGACCGCCCAGAATACAGCCGATAACGACCATAAGCAGCGTACCCGTGAGCGGGAAGGCAAGAAACTTGCGAATGCCCGTCGCGTCTTTATATGTAGCTTCGCCGTCCTTCAAAAACAGTTCGCTGAACATAAAGCGGCTGAGGCGCGTGCCGGTGTCAAGGCTTGTAAGCGCAAACACCGAAACGGCAAGCGTCAGCAGCGCGTAAATCGTGTTGTAGACGGACGACTCCGAGGTGCCGAACATTGTCGCGATACCAGCGGCAAATGCCATTGAAGGCGAACCAAAGCCGCCGCCCGTGTATGTTTTATAAACAACGCCGACAGCTATCAGCGCGACAATACCAAGGGCGGACTCGATAAGCATCGAGCCGTAGCCGATGGGCTTTGCGTCTTTTTCGCTTGCAAGCTGTTTTGATGATGTGCCTGTCGATATCAGGCTGTGAAAACCGGAGCATGCGCCGCACGCAACGGTGATGAACAGGGCGGGGAACAGATAGCCTATACTTGTTTTCCAGCCCGTAAAAGCGGGCATATCAAACGTCGCCGTGCCGGAAAATGCCGAAAATATAATGCCTCCCACAGCCACAATCATCATGGCGTAAAGCAGAAAGCTTGATAAGTAATCGCGCGGCTGAAGCAAAATCCAGACTGGCACGAGAGAAGCGATTGTAATATAAGCGCCGATAACTACTATCCAAGCGGTACGGTTCATCGCAAAACCGAAATTAAGACCAAGGACAAGCACAAGGGCAATACCAACGATGCCGCAGATGGTAGCGGGCAGCGTTTTTACGCCAAAGCGATTTGTCGCAACGCCGTAGATTATGGCAAGAACGATGAACAAAAGCGAGATTATAGCAGTCGTTTCGGTTCCTGCCGGATTTTTGGTAAATCCAAACGGACTTGTCGAAGCAAAGGTACCCGCCACCACGTTTACAAACGACGCTATAACAAGAATAAGAACGAGCAGAGCGAAGATGATAAACAGCTTTTTGGCGCGCGAGCCCATCGAGTCCTTAATTATTTCACCAACCGACTTACCTTCGTGACGAATTGAGGCGAACAGCGAGCCGAAGTCTTGCAGACCGCCGAAAAAGATGCCGCCTATTACGCACCAAAGAAAGACGGGCAGCCATCCGAAAACGGAGGCCTGGATAGGACCGTTGATA
>CANQVN010000059.1 GCA_947627315.1 uncultured Clostridia bacterium
CCCTCTACGCCGCTGTCGCCGACAACTCCGCCCCACAGGGTATTATCGAGATCCAGTACCAAAACCTTTTTGTTTTTCCCGTAAATACTCTTGATAATATCCGCAACGCTTTTTGCAAGAGACGGAACGGCGTCGAGGCAAAGGCTGTATTTATACATATTCCAAAACAGCGGGTTGCTCCACGCTTCAAGCCCATAGCAGGCGGAAAGGTAATCTATATCGTTTATGTAAAAGCTGCTGTGAGCCTGCGCATATTTATAAAAAAGCCGGTTTAGGCGAAAGATAAAGTTTGTCCTGCCTCGAAAGTCGGACACGTCGCTGTTTCCGAGCAGACGGAAGCTCGGGCGGTCAAAGTTGTTCTGAATAACGGGACAGCCGTATCTCTCGGCTATTTTTTCCCACATGGTAAGAAAGTGATTATACTGCTCGTCCAGCAGCCGGTCGACCGTCTGCTCGTCATCCGAGGTGTTCGGAAAGGCGGTGATGTTGCGCCAGCCGGTGTGTATGTAAATCACGTCGGGCTTGAAGGCGTCAAGCTCCTCTGTGCCGAAAACGGCGTCCTGCCAATACTGAGCGTATTCCGACTGATAAAATTCAGGCTTTATGCCGTAGTCGAGCAGAAACAGCTCCAGCTGGTCGACGATCTCATTCGTTGTGGAACCGCCAAGCACGGCGATACGCTTTTCAATAAGTCCATCTTTTTCGAGCAGCTGCTTTTTTATTTTCGCTTTTTTACGAAGCAAAAGCTTGCTGTCTATAGGATAATTAAGCTCGTCCATAACATTCTCCTTTTTATCGGGTATTTATTATTTTTGCATAAATTTTTTCATTTTTCTGACGATGTACTGCGGCAGGCGGCGGAGTCTTTTAATATTCGGGTTTGCCTTTTTCAGCCTTGCCGGTGAAACGCTTGCGACAATATCGGAAATATCCTTACTAAGATAATAATAAACCTGCTTTTGAAAATGATTTATCCCGTTTGTAAAATCATCCTGTGATTTTATATATTGGCTCACATCCAGCAGATATACTTTATCCTTATCCTTTGCCCATTCTCTTACGAGCTTGTTCAGCTCGCGGTTATACAAATGCCTGCCAATATAGGCGGGGCTTGTTTCCTTTTCATACTCCACTTCGTTGCCCAAGTTCAAAATAAGCGCGGTGGTCGAAGGCAGGTGATCATATATTATTTCAAGATTATCAACAATCTGCTGCGGGGTCAACCTTCCGAGAAACTCATAGTTATCCTTAATATATTTCAGGTTTTCCCTGTTAAATTTACAGTTGGCTACAAACACCTCGGCGTTGATAAATTTATCCCAGATGCTCTCATCGGTCAAATCATACGTCCACTCGCCGAAAGCCACCACCGTACCGGTGTTTTTGTCCCTGTACAGTCCGAGATTAGGGTCGGTAAACAGGCTGTACACAATTATGCCTATCGACGGATCAAAAAATCTTGTTTCATACATTTTACCGTCGCCGAAAGGAAGGACGGTCGCAAGCCTGTCCTTTTCCTGCTTTGACAGCGTCAGGCTCTGGATAATATGCGCGGTATGGTTTCCGCCCTCGCTGAGGACGCCGGGATCATTTACATAGTTAAATTCGGTGACGATATTTTTGCTTTCCTTGATAAAGCTGAATATCTGCCCCATATCGCACGGACCCTTAAACAGTATTTTGGTGTTTTCAAAATTCGTCTGTTCTGTGACCCCGGCGCTATCGGAGCTGTTAATCCAATCCGGTGTACCCCCCCCCGACAACGTTGAAGCCACCTGTCCGACTACAGTGACTTTGGGGCATTTCAAGGTATGATACACATACTGTTCGACGCCCATATTAAGGGTTCTGCATGAAAAGACAAAGTGGATAAGTACGTTATCTTTCAGAGCAAAAAAGCCGACGATACCATAATCGCCAAACCTGTCGGACACATGCACATATCCGGTTTTGACGGACGCATCTTCCACCAAAGCCTTAATCTCATCGGCACTGCTTCTGACCTTGGTGAAATTCAGCTGGTTGGAACGCAGCACCAGCTCCGCAATACGGTCTATGTGATTTTCACAGTCGTATTCAATATCCACATGAATGTTGCAGCTGCGCAGAAACTCCTCGTTTGACCCTGCCTGAGCCTTGAAATTTTGCTTTTGTTCGAGCAGCTTATACTGCTCAAGGCGGGAATGAGGAGCAAAGCCGGGTCTTGATTTCACCTCTGCGGCAAACGACGCGAGCGAATCGATAATATCCGGTCCGGCGGTCATAAGTTTGGGGCATGCGCTTTTGCCCTCCGAAAGATTAAGAGAATTATCGTCGATAAAGAGGGTGTTTTCATCCCGCAAATTCATTTCGGTAATAATCTGCTTTACCCGCTCGCCCTTAGCACTCCAGTTAATCGAATTAAATACAAAATACTCCCACAGCCCATATTGTTCAAGATACTCTTTCACTTGCTTTTCATCGTTTTTGGAGCATATGGAGTTGACTATACCTATGTCTGTGAGGTCGCGAATAACCGCGGCGTTTTTTTCACTGAACAGGGCTGTTCCGTCTGAAAGCACGCCGGGCCACAGCGTTTCGTCCAAATCCCAGATTATCAGCTTGATTTTGTTAAAATCCATACCATATCACCTCTTAATTTCCCTTAATAAAGTCATACAGCTTTTGCGCCTCGGACGAATTTGTATAATCGCGCTCGGAGCAATTATGCGACAGCCGTTTCATTTTTTCAGGGTCGCCAAGCAGCGCGGCGATACCCTCCACACTGCCCGGTATATCCATCGGGACTATAACGCCGTCGACGCCGTTTTCAAGCTGGCTGCCGGCAGTGGCGTAGTTAGTTATAACAACGGGCTTGCAAAGTATCTGTGCTTCCCTTACCGCTACAGACTTACCCTCCCATCTTGAAAGTTGGGCGTACACGTCGCAGGCTTGTATATACGGGTAGGGATTGGATTTTCTGCCTAATACAAACACGAAATCCTCCATATGATTTTCCGCTATTTTTTCAAGTATATAGTCGCTGCCGGTTCCGCCGAAGCCTATAATATACCACTTCACGTTAAGACCGCCGTCACGCAGACCCTTGCATATCGCGGGGATCTCCTCGAGTTTTTTTTGGGGGGAAAACCTGCCTATAGTTAAGAATCTTACGCTGCCGTCGCACGGCATCTCTTTTTCCGCCGAAAACTCGTCCCGGCGCGACAAAATAAGCGATTTTGAAAGAGTATTTTCTATCACGACGGTCTTATGCTCAAATTCGGGAAACAGCTTCAAAAAAGACTCGCGGCACTGCTCGCTCACCGCCGCCATATAGTCTAAGTTTTCATATTGGGCGCGCAGATACTCCGGATTGCTCGGCTCGGTTGTGTAATCGGTATGTATCCAGCCGATTTTACAGTCCGCGTCCACCTTTTCCTTGAGAAAGTCGAACGGAAGCCTGAAGCCGAGCGCCAGATCATAGTGCTTTTCAAGCTTGGGGACGTTTTGCAGCGCCGATTTGTTGCGGCGCTCATAAAAGCCGGCTATATGGATACGCTTTGAAAGCGCCGTGCGCACATTATTCACTATGCGCCAAAGCCACTTGTATCTGCTTTGTATCGGCAAATGCTCGGTAATACCCGAAAGCTCTTTGACCTCCGGCAGCAGGTTGACGCGCTTATCGAGAAAATCAAACCATGGTCCGTGGTGTCCGTACAGAAACAAATCTATATCGTACTTTTCATAATCAAGCGCCGACAAAAGACCGAGCAGGCTCTGTTCGATGCCGCCCATATCCATACATCCGTTAAATTCAATTAGTATTTTCTTTTTTTCGCCCATAGATATCTATGTCCTTTTCGTCTTTTTCTAAAGATTCATCACGGTCCATCGTCAGTCCGAAAAGCACGCCGGCGATAGCCACCATTTTGTCGCGGTGGCGAATCGCCGTGCCGACGTTTGTAACGCCCCAGGCAAAAACAAAGGTCGTGGCAAACCAGATTATCGCAAATATAATTACGGCTTTTCTGTGCTTCTGCTTTTTTGAAATCAAATATTTTATTGTTTTATACCACACATATATGTAAAACAGGGCGTTAAAGCATAAGGCTATGACGTCCCGCAAATTTCTTATCTGCCAAACAAACGGTGTGAACTGAAACATTATGATGCGGATAGGCGAATAGACAATCATATTCAGCACGGAGCTGCTGTCGCCGACGTACTGCGCGTAGGTCGAGCCTCCCTCGCCCATAGTCGCCTCCGCTATGTCCGAGACTTCCTCTACGTTTTTCATCTTTCCGAAAAACACGTCCGCATAATTGTTAAACAGAAAGACCAGTAAAAAGGCTACGAAAACGGCGGGGATCACCGTCTTTATTGACATATGGAATTTTTGGCTCTTTTTGTCATAGAAAAACCGAGCAAGCAAATACCCGACCAAAACGCCCGCCACACCGCCGTGGAACGTCGACGCGAACAAAATAGGTACAAATGAACCCCAAAAATACAGGGACGACTCCCCTGTCATCCATTTTACAAACATCAGTAGCGAGAGGGCGATCATCATCGCTATCGTGCTCTCTCTTAAAAACAGGACGGAAAGAATCGCATAGTTCGGCAGAAAGCACAGCACCGCCATTGCTATCCTTCTGTATCTGATATCCACTTCCAGCTCCTGCATAATTCTATACGCCGCATACAGCGCCACCATCGAAAAGCACAGGAAAATAAATTGCATATAGAATTTTGAAACGCCAATCAGCTTGAATATGCTTCCCGCAAACGCCGGCAGGTCAAATACTTTCCAGCTCTCCCCCTCCGCTATTCGTATAGCCTCATGGTAAAACGCCTGCGAATCCGCTCCGCTCTGCGGCAGCACATAAATCTTCGTACCGTATATATCCCAAAAAAGCAGAACGATACGGAAAAGGTACCCCGCGGTAAAGCAGAGCTTAATCTTTCTGTCAAGCTTTGATATTGACAAATCTATAAAATATGTAACCGAAAAAATGACAATAAGCAATATAATCAGCGAATTGGGGCGAACCGTTACGCCGATGCCCTGCAAAAAAGCCAATATCGCCAGCTCACATACTAATACCGTAATAGAAATCATATCGTTCCTTTAATTTCCGCCTGTTTTATCATTAGTGTTTATTTATAATTTCCAAATAAAAATTTTGCAGCCACTTACTTGTTTCGTCTACGTCATAACCCGCCGCTTTTATTTGCTCGGACGTGTCACGGCGCTCTGTTTTTGCCGACAGTATTTCCCGCGCCCACAGCTCATAATTATCGAGAGGCAGAAATTTACACAAATCGGTTACAGCCGCTTCCTGCGGCACAGCTTTGCTGCAAAAGCAGGGCATACCCGCCGCCTGCGCCTCTATAGCCACAATACCCAAGCCTTCCCAAAGCGAGGGGAATATAAACACGTCCATAGCCTGCATAAGTCTATGCACGTCCGCTCGTACGCCGGTCAAAATCACAGATTTATCCAAGCCGTCTTTATGTATACATTGCTCTATTTCAGAATGCATTTTCCCGTCGCCGACCCACAAAAGCTTAGCGTCGGGGTTCTTTGACAGCACGGACTTGAAAATATTCAAAATTCCATAAGGGTTTTTTTCATACGAAAAGCGACCGACAGAACCTATCACCAAACAATCTGACGAAAGCCCGAGCTCTTCGCGGACCTCCCCTCTGATTTTTTCGGAATAAACAAACTTATTTATATCAATCGCATTATTTAAAACGGTAAACGGCTTATTTTTAATAAGCCACTCCCCGGCGCTTTGAGAGCAGGCAAAACAATAGTCGGAATATTTTTCTATATCTTTTTCTTTATAGACAGCTCTCTTGAACGCTTCCGCAAATCCGCCCGACTTCACAGCGTTTGGATGCGCCACGGTTATTCTCCCGAATTGCTTGCAAACCTTAAAATATATAGAGGAAAGATTAAAATAGTGACCGTGTATTATTTTATGCTCCGGATGCTCTTTTAAATGCTTTTCCCACCATCTGCGATATTTCGGTAAATTATATCCCTTATATTTCGGGGCGACAAAGATGCGCCCTCCGAGTTTTTCAATCTCGTCCTCATACATCCCTTTTTGTGTCGTGTGTTTAACAAAATCAAACTGGACGCGGCTTCTGTCTATATGCCGATATAAATCCATACACATCGTCTCCGCGCCGCCGCGGTCAAGACAGGAAAATACGCACAGTACTCTTATAGGCTCAATGTTGTTCATTTTTACTTTCCTTTACAATGTCATTTTGCCGTATATTCCTGATTTGCCGCAGCGCCTGTTTACCGGCTGTTATACAAAAACGTTATACATTCAAGCATAAGATAAACGCCATAAGCAAAATTATGTTTTGCAAAAAAGAAAAACGGCTTCCAGTGCAGCGGAAAATATTTTAATTTCAGTTTTCTCGATGCACTGCGATATTTTTCAGATGAAATAACAGATTTTATTTCAGCCTTTTTAGAGGATGCGTTTATACCCCCCCCGAATACATTCAGCCCGAGACCTATAATGCTGAGGCTTATACGGTTGTCGAGCGCTGTATTGAAGGAATCATCCAATTCATTCCGGCTTATATATTCTCTCATATACCGATGCAATACGTCCCACTGCTCCTTTAATTTACTCTTATAGCTGTTTGTAAGCGAGGACTTATTATTTTTACGGTAATGGTTAAAGAATTCGGGTAAATAAACCGCTTTTTTGACGTATCCGAATACATAAAGATTAAAAAGCGCGTCTTCCGTTCCGATTATTTTTGTATCTACAAAGGTTATGTTATTTTGTAATATGATTTCAGAACGGTACAGTTTCCCCCAAGCGGTAACAATGGAATCCGCCTTTTCGGGGCATCTCAGCTCATTCTCGTACAATCCGGCGAAACGACGGTGTACCCGCTGTATCGACGGGGCGGTTGCAAAGACAATTTCTTTTTCCCCGTATATCGTCTGCGGCTTTGAGACCGCACCGAATTCTCTCACGTAATTCCAAAAAACGACGTCTGCTTTTTCTTTTTCCGCTTTGAACGCCGCTGTCTCACATGTGTTTATATCTATCCAATCGTCGCCGTCCAGATACATAATATATTTTCCGGTGACGTACCGATGCGCGGTATTTCGAGCCGCCGATAATCCCCCGTTACGCTTTGAAACGACTTTTATCCTTTTATCTTTATTTGCGTATTGTTCAAGTATCTCAAGGCTGTTATCTGTAGAGCCGTCGTTTATGCAAATAATTTCAATGTTTTGATACGTCTGATTTACGACGCTGTCAAGACATTGTTTTAAGTAATCCGAGATATTATAAACAGGTATAATAACACTTATCTTAGGACTTAGCTTTGAATCCATTTTTATTTCCTCCGCAGCAACTGATTTTAGCTAAACCGGCGTTGCCGAGAAAGCAAAAACGGACGGCAATATTCTGTATTTAAGTATATAAGCGTGACGTGGGTTAGTTCGTACCCCCCCCCGCCGGGGAATTTGCCCTTGCGAAGCGATTTTACCATTTCTACAAATTCACTGTATCTTTTTTCACCGATAACCGGCACCAGTATTTTCATTCTCATAAATTTAATCAGCTTTGTTTTTTTGGAAACCCAAAGCAGCGTGTGGTGATGAATACAGTATGTATTTTCATCTCTCAGCAATTTACCGCTTGTAAGGCTTTTAGCATGAAAGTAGGCGCACGGGAAAATGGTTATGCCGCCGTTTATCATCTGATATTCGTTCTTGCGTACATAACCGTATTTTTTAAGAATACTTTCGATATACTTGTTATTTGTCGTTGTATTCATTCTCCCTTTTTTATCGTAGAAGCTCAGCGTATTATAATAATCCAACAGCTCCCCGAAAAGCGCATGTCCGGGGCTTGCCGCCATAAATGCCGTCAAACATCCCGCATCGTCCGTACCTAAAACAGCATCGTACTTCAATACGTCGTCAAACGGTTTTACCACCTCGATATCCGTGTCAAGGTAAATTCCGCCATAATTTTTTAATGCGAATATCCTCACATAATCCGAAACAAAAGCATATTTGCCCGCGCTGTACGCCTGACTTACGAAATCCGACTGGTTTAAGTCGAAATTATCCTCATTCCAAAGGCATAATTCGTAATCAGGCAAATATTTTTTCCAGCTTTCGATACAATTTTTGACTTTTTCGGGGTATTCTCCCCTGCCAAACCAGCAGTAGTGAATTTTTTTAGGTATCATATTTTCATTTCCCATTTTTTATTTATCGTGAATCATTGTTTGATAAACCGAACTTATTTTTTCGGATATGATTTTAATATCGTATTGAGCCGAGCTTTCCGCGTTTTGACGTCCCTTTTCCGCCTTTAAGGTATCATCGCCGCAATACTTTAACAAAAGCCCTGTCAGCTTTGTTATATCGTTTGGCTCAAACAGGTCTTCTTTTTGCAGAAGGTCGCGCACTCCCCGGATATCAGAGCCGATGCAGGGCAAGCCGCTTGCCATAGCCTCCATAACCGAGACCGGCAGACCCTCTCTGAAGCTCGGGTGAACATATAAATCGGCTATCCGATACAGCGCGGCGATATCGCTGCGAAAGCCCGGCAGATGCACCTGCTTTTCAACGCCAAGCTCCATTGCGAGGCGACTGAGAGAATCATAAAGCTCCCCTTGCCCGGCGATTGCATAGTGAACGTGAGTATCGTTCAGCCGCGCCAGCGCGCGAATGACAGAGGCATGGTTTTTATTACCGTTAAGCTCCCCGACAGAAAGAACAAGCC
>CANQVN010000060.1 GCA_947627315.1 uncultured Clostridia bacterium
GTAATCCGCTACAACTGCATAGCGGAAGACCATACCCCCCACTGGAAGGACGAAATTTTGCAGGCGACAGGACAGCATGCCTGGGGCGAGTGGAAGTACAACGGCGACGCAACGCCCGATGCGGACGGAACCGAGACGCGCACATGCTCGAGCTGCGGCACGTCGGTTACACGCACCGCGCTCGGAACAAAGCTCAAGCCCACAACGCCCGATAACCCGGACGCGCCCTCAACGCCCGATAACCCGGACGCGCCGTCAACGCCCGAGGTATATGTGCCGGTTGAATTTCCCGACGTGCCGAGCGGCAAGTGGTTTACACAGTATGTAGACTATGTCTCGGCGCGCGACATAATGAAGGGCAAAACGCAAAGCGACGGCAGCATCGCCTTCGAGCCTCAAAGCAACCTCACCCGCGCCGAGTTTGTTCAGATACTTGCAAACCTGTCCGGTATCGACACAACGTCGGCTGAGGCGAAAAGCCAAACGACAAGGTTTTCGGACGTTGCGGCAAACAAGTGGTTTACCCCCGCGGTCAAGTGGGCAAACGAAAGCGGCATTGTCGACGGGCTGACCGCCGACACGTTCGGTCCGAACAAAAATATCGAGCGCCAGCAGATATGCACGATGGTGGTGCGCTACGTTGAAAAATATATGCAGGCGACCCTTATCACCCTGACGGAGAAAACGACCTTTACCGATGAGGATAAAATTCAAACCTACGCCCGTGAGGCTGTAGAGAAGTGCCAGACGGCGGGCATTATAAACGGTATGACGGACGGCAGATTTGCCCCGCGCGACAACGCCACCCGCGCCGAGGTTGCCGCCATTATAATGAGATTTCACGACACACTGCCCGTTATCAAATAATGGGCGGCGTGCGCGACAGGCTTTTTGAGCTTGCAGACGGCAGATACCGCGAATTTCAGGCAGGGCTTTTGCCGACAGTGGACAAGGCGCGGATAATAGGCGTAAAAACGCCTCAGCTTCGCGCGTTTGCCAAAAATACGGACGCTACAGAAGCGGCGGAATTTATCTCACAGCTGCCTCATTACTATTATGAGGAAAATAACCTTCACGCTTTTATTTTAGAACGTGAGCGCGATTTTAACAGGCTTATCGAGCAGACAGACAGGTTTTTGCCGTATATTGACAACTGGGCGACCTGCGACTGCTTTTCCCCTCCCCTGTTTAAGAAAAAGCAGGACGAGCTTTTGCCGCACGTTTTGCGCTGGATTTACGGGAAGGGCGCGTATACCGTCCGCTTTGCAATCGTGACGCTTATGAGCTGCTTTTTGGACGACAGGTTTTCGCCCGAGTATTTAGAGCTTATAAAAAACATAAACCGCGACGATTACTATATTATGATGGCAAAGGCGTGGTTTTTCGCAACGGCGCTCGCAAAACAGCCGCAAGCGACGCTGCCCTACATCGAAAAGCGTTTGCTGGACGAAAAGACCCGCATTAAAGCCATACAGAAAGCCATTGAGAGCAAACGGATTCCCGACGACATGAAGCTTTATCTGCGGCAAATGAGACGATAGCGGCACCGCCTTAATAAAGGCGGTGTTTTTTTAATATGATTTAAAAACAGAAAACATCCTTACTCAGGACGTTTTCTGTTTTAGCGATTAAGATAATCCGCAACAATGTCCCTCAGGGTTACGGGGGTAACAAAGCCGTCGCACATTTTTCTGCAAAGCGCTTCAAGCTCGTTGCGGTTGGTTGTGATTGATTGGACTGCGTCGCTTTCTTTATAACCGTTTTCATTTTCGGAGGTGATGGAAATACCGTACATTGTGCCATTGCCGACCTCTGTTTCGGTTATCTCATATCTAAGACGCAGATTTCCAATTTCCGACTTACACGCAGCCGTCATTTTTCTCTGCCTCCTTAACCAGATTTTAGCATTATATGGCAAATTATTCAAGCAAAACTTTTCGACAATTTCCGGCAAAACCGGAAAGCTCCGAAAGACAGATATAAATTGTTGAAAATGTTGTGTTTCTTATGGTAAAAGATTATAAAAAGCGGTCTTGAAAATCCCAAATTCATCCATTTTTCGGGGCAAAAAACAGCCGTTTTTTTCCTTGAAAAAAATTTTAAAACGCGGGATGGATTTTATAAACAAAATGTTGAAAAGTTTGTTGAATATTGCTATAATGGGTATAAATCAATGGGATAAAGGGAGGAAAAAGCAAATGGCAAAGGGAAAAGAGCTTGTTTCGGAGTTTAAGGACTTCATAATGAAGGGCAACATCATTGATATGGCGGTCGGCGTTATCATCGGCGGCGCGTTCGGAAAGATTGTGACGTCGCTTGTCGATAACATTTTGATGCCGATTATCGGCGTTATCATCGGCGGGGTTAATTTTTCGGCGCTGTCGGTGAAAATCGGCAGTGCGGTGATAGCCTACGGCGCGTTTATGCAGAATGTGATTGATTTTCTCATTATCGCGCTGTGCATATTCGCCTTTATCAAGATAATGGCAGAGCTTTCGAGCCTGCACAAGAAAAAAGAGAAAGAGGAGCAGCCCGCCCCGCCCGCAAAGAGCGACGAGGTCGTTTTGCTGGAGGAGATACGCGACCTGTTAAAGGATACCGAAAAGAAAGTGTAGGCGCACCGGAACGTCTTAGATATAAAAAAGCCCCCGTAGGGGGCTTTTTTATATAAGGCAAAAGAAAAGCCGCTGTCAGCAGACAGCGGCATTACTGATGTAAATTTTTACGAAATCATATCGCAGACAAGCTTTGAAAACTCTGTCGGGTCGTCTACCGACATACCGCCGATGAGCCGCGCCTGCGCGTAAAGCACCTTTGCATAATCCGCAAGCTTTTCCCTGTCGCTGCCGTAAAGCTCGCGCAGCTTTTGCGAAATCGGGTGGCTCTCGTTTATCTCAAGCACCGTCTGCGCCTTGACGGGGTTGGCGCCGTTTTCCGGCATCTTTTCAAGCACCTTTTCCATGCCAAGAGAAACCTCGCCCTCGCTTGTAAGGCAGACCGGGTGGTTTTTAAGCGACCTTGTAAAGCGCACGATATGCACACTGTCGCCCAGCGCCTCCTTCATACACTTGAACATATCCTCATACTGCTTGTTTTCCGCCTCAAGATCCTTTTTCTCCTCGTCGGACAGCAGGTCAAGCGAGCTGTCGCAGACGTTGACAAACTCCTTTTCGTCGTAGCCGCCCAGCACCCTGAGCGCAAATTCGTCCACATCGTCGCTCAGCAGCAGCACCTCGCAGCCGCTCTCCTTCACCGCCTCGGTCTGAGGCAGCATATCCGCTTTGTCGGCGCTCTCCCCCACCGCGTAGTAGATGGACTTCTGCCCCTCCTTCATACGCGAGACGTACTCCTTGAGCGTCACATACTTCTTTTCGGCAGACGAGACAAACATAATGAGGTCTTTGAGCGTGTCCTTATGCATACCGTAATCGGAATAGACGCCGTATTTGAGCTGGATGCCGAAAGCCTTGAAAAACTGCTCGTATTTCTCCCTGTCGTTTTCAAGGAGAGACGCAAGCTCGTTTTTGATTTTCCGCTCGATGTTTTTGGCAATGCCTTTAAGCTGTGCGTCCTGCTGGAGCGTCTCACGGGAGATGTTAAGAGACAAATCGGAGCTGTCCGCAACGCCGCGGACAAAGCTGAAATAGTCGGGCAGCAGCTCCGCGCATTTATCCGTTATCAAAACGCCGCTCGAATAGAGCGAAAGCCCCTTTTCAAAGTCTTTCGTGTAATAGTCAAACGGCGGGCGTTTGGGGATAAACAGCAGTATGTCACAGGACGTCAGTCCCTCAAACTTAGAGTGGATTACCTTGAGCGGCGGCTCATAATCAAAAAACTTTTCGCGGTAAAAGCCCTGATATTCCTCCTCGGTACACTCGGACGGCTGTTTTTTCCAGATGGGTATCATACTGTTGAGAGTTTCAAGCTCGTTTACCGTCTCGTACTCGCCCTCCTTGCCCTCCTTGGGGACGCTCTTTTCCATCTCCATTTTGATGGGGTAACGCAGGTAGTCGGAATACTTTTTAACAAGCGCGCGCAGGCGGTATTTATCCAAAAACTCGCTGTATTTTTCCTCGCCCTCGTCCTCTTTGATATGCAGCGTTATAACCGTGCCGCAGCCGTCCTTTTGAGCGGGGACGACGGTATATCCGTCCACGCCGGACGAGCGCCATTCATAAGCCTCATCGCTGCCGTAGGCGCGGCTGAGTACCGATATATTGTCGCTTACCATAAACGCCGAGTAAAAACCGACGCCAAACTGACCGATAATATCGACGTCCTCCTTATTCTCCCCGTCGTTTTTGAAATCAAACGAGCCGCTTTTGGCGATAGTGCCGAGGTTGTTTTCAAGCTCATCCTTTGTCATACCGATGCCGTTGTCCTCAACTGCAAGCAGACGCTTGTCCTTATCGACCGATATGCGTATTTCAAGGCTGTCCTTTGAGAGCGAAACGCCGCCGTCTGTAAGCGACAGATAATAGAGCTTGTCCACAGCGTCGCTCGCGTTTGAAAGCAGCTCGCGCAGGAAAATTTCCTTATGCGTATAGATGGAGTTTATCATCATATCCAGAAGTTTTTTAGACTCTGTCTTGAACTGTTTCTTTGCCATTTTATCACCTTCACAGAAAAATTAGCAGTCTTACATTCAGACTGCTAATATATTGTACCACTATTTTCAATTTTTGCAATAGTTTTTTAAAAAATTATCTGCCGCGGCGGGAAATAAGCCGATATGCGACAAACCCGACAACGCTGACAAGCATTGTCGCCGCGAACATAATTATCGCAAAAAGGTAGTTTTGCATACCGAGCGCGTTGCCGCCTATCGTAGAGGTTATGATTGACGGTATGCGCCCGATGGAGGTTATGAAAATAAAATGGGAGGTTTTCATCTTGGTGACGCCGAAAAAATATGCAAGAATGTCCTTGGGCGTACCCGGGATTATAAATATAAGAAACGACACGATTTCAAAGTTGCGGATGTCTTTCAAAAACTTCAGGTCGTTCACCCGCTCGATTGGAAACAAAAGCTCCACCACGCGGACGCCGAACGTGCGGACAAACGCAAAAACAATAAGACTGCCGACAAGTCCGCCGATAACGCACAGTACCGTACCCTCAATCGCGCCGAACGCATAGCCCGCGCCGATTTCAAGCGGCTCGCCCGGGATTACCGCAAAAACTATCTGCATGGCGACCATACCGACAAAGATAAGCTGTCCCATGAACCCCTTTGACGATATCCAGTCGCGAAAAACCTCCGGCTCGGACACAAACCGAACCATCGGTCTGCCTATAAACCAGCAGACCAGCACGGTAAACGCTATAAACACCGCAATCGAAACAATTCCGACCGCTTTTTTATGACGCCGGACAAATTTATCGTCGGACATATTACATAACGCCGCGCAGGATGCGCTCCCCCTCATCGTAAGTTATATAGCCGTACTTCACCATTTTATCGACGACCTGCCGCTGCCGCTGCTTTGCAAGGTCGGGATTGCTGTCAAGCGAATAGACGGACGGCGCGTTTGGCAGTCCCGCAAGAACGGTACACTCGCCGTCGGTCAGCTGCCACGGCTCTTTGCCGTAGTAGCCGAGGCTTGCCTGACGCACCGAATAGTAGCCGCTGCCGAAATAGATACTGTTGACATACAGCTCCAGTATATCGTCCTTATCGTACATACGCTCCAGCCGCAGAGCCATAAACGACTCCGCCACCTTGCGCTCCAGCTTACGCTGCTGGGTGAAAAACAGGTTTTTTGAAAGCTGCTGGGTTATCGTGCTTCCGCCCTCGACAAGCTTCATACGCCGGATATCGGTGCATACGGCGCGGGCGATTGATATGATATCAACGCCGTTGTGCGAGTAAAACCGCCTGTCCTCCACCGCAACGACGGCGTCCTTATAAATTTTCGGAAGCCTGTCGATTGTGACGTAGTCTGAGCTTTCCCTAATCTCCTCCACCACCTGCGCGGGCGGCGTTTCTTTAAGCGCGCGGCGATACATCATATATCCCGAAACGGTATAATACATCAGCACGCATATAACAAGCGCGCAGACGCCGAGCAGCGAATATTTTACCGCCTTTTTCACATTGTATCACCATCCTACTACAAAGCAGTATAGCATACCGAAAGCGAAAAAGAAAGCGGTTTTATGTTATATTACAAAATTGTCACAATTTGTTTTCAAAAATCAAAACAGACCGGTGATAACGCCGTCGTCAGACAAGTCTATGCGCTCCGCCGCAGGAGCTTTGGGAAGCCCCGGCATTGTCATAATATCGCCCGTCAGCACGACGATAAAGCCCGCGCCCGCCGACACTCTGACGTTTTTGACGGTGACCGTAAAGCCTTCGGGTGCGCCGAGCTTTTTGGGGTCGTCCGAAAAGCTGTACTGCGTTTTTGCGATACAGACGGGCAGCGAACCGAAGCCAAGCTCGGTCAGCTTTTCAATCTGCTTTAACGCCGCCGGAGTAAACGCCGCGCTGCCGCCGTAGATGCGGCTTACCACCGCGCTTATCTTCTGGTCTATCGGCATATCAAGCTCGTAGCTGAATGAAAAATCGCCATTTTCGCTTTCGCAGAGATTTACCACCTCGCGCGCGAGCGCCTGACCGCCCGCGCCGCCGTCCGCCCAGACGGTGGAAAGAACGACCTTGACGCCGAGCTTTTCGCACTTTTTGATTATAAGCTCTATTTCCCTGTCGGTGTCGCTCGGAAAACGGTTTACGGCAACGACGGCGGGCAGCTTATACACGTTTTTGATATTCGAGACGTGGCGCATAAGGTTTGGCAGTCCTTTTTCAAGCGCGGCGAGATTTTCGCTTTCAAGCTCCGTTTTTTCAAGCCCGCCGTGCATTTTAAGCGCGCGCACAGTCGCCACGATGACGACAGCCGAGGGGGTGAGTCCCGCCGCGCGGCATTTGATATCAAGAAACTTTTCCGCGCCAAGGTCAGCGCCAAAGCCCGCCTCTGTGACGGCATAGTCGGCAAGCTTGAGCGCAAGCCTTGTCGCCGTGACCGAGTTGCAGCCGTGCGCGATATTGGCAAACGGACCGCCGTGGACAAGCGCGGGCGTGCCTTCCAGCGTCTGGACAAGGTTGGGCTTTATCGCGTCTTTCAAAAGCGCCGCCATCGCGCCGTCAGCTTTAAGATCGCCCGCCGTTACGGGTTTTCCTTCAAAATTATAGCCGACAATGATGCGGCGCAGCCTTGCCTTGAGGTCGGAAAGCGAGTCGGCAAGGCATAAAACCGCCATTATTTCGGAGGCAACGGTGATGTCGAACCCGTCCTCGCGCGGCACGCCGTTCACCCTGCCGCCAAGCCCGTCCACAACGTTTCTGAGCTGCCTGTCGTTCATATCGACGCAGCGTTTCCAGGTTATGCTGCGCGAGTCTATTCCAAGCGCGTTGCCCTGATGGATATGGTTGTCGAGCATCGCGGCAAGCAGGTTGTTTGCCGCGCCTATCGCGTGAAAATCGCCCGTGAAGTGCAGGTTTATATCCTCCATCGGCACGACCTGGGCGTATCCGCCGCCGGCGGCTCCCCCTTTTATGCCGAAAACCGGACCGAGCGACGGCTCGCGCAGAGCCGCCACCGCCCTTTTGCCGATGCGGGAAAGCCCGTCGGCAAGTCCTATCGTGGTGGTCGTCTTGCCCTCGCCCGCGGGGGTGGGAGTAATCGCCGTCACAAGTATAAGCTTTCCGTCGGGAGATTTGTTTTCACGCATTATCGACAGGTCTATCTTTGCCTTGTATCTGCCGTACTGCTCGACATACTTATCGTCGATGCCCGCCCTTTTTGCTATCTCGGTTATCGGCTGCATTTTCGTACTCTGCGCTATCTCGATATCCGTTTTCATATCTGTCTCCTTTAAATACTGAAATATTTCACAGCGGACTCAAACATCTTCATATCATACTGCCCGTCGACGTTTTTATACAGCCCGCTTGCCGTGCGCTCCGAATGCCCCATTTTGCCAAACACCCTGCCGTCAAACGACGTGACGCCCTCTACCGCAAACATAGAGTTATTGGGGTTAAACCTGATATCATCGGTGGCATTGCCGTCAAGATCGACATACTGCGTTGCAATCTGTCCGTTTTGTATAAGCTTTTCGACAAGCTCGGGCGGCGCGATAAACCGACCCTCGCCGTGAGATATCGGCACGCTATAAACCTGCCCTACCTCGGTCTGCATAAGCCAGGGCGACTTGTTTGACGAAATGCGGGTTCTGACGATGCGCGACTGGTGTCTGCCAATGGTGTTGAACGTGAGCGTGGGACAGCTCTTGTCGGTTTCAATCAATTCGCCGAACGGAACAAGCCCCAGCTTAATGAGCGCCTGAAAGCCGTTGCAGATGCCGCAGACAAGCCCGTCGCGGTTTTTAAGCAGCATATCAAGCTGCTCGGACACCTCGCCGTTTCGTAAAAACGCGGTGATGAACTTGCCCGAGCCCTCCGGCTCGTCGCCGCCCGAAAAGCCGCCCGGAATAAAGAGTATCTGAGAGCTTGCAAGCTTATCGGAGAACGCTTTTACCGACTCGGCGACG
>CANQVN010000061.1 GCA_947627315.1 uncultured Clostridia bacterium
GCGGCCCGTGCCGAAAATGCCATGATGCGCCCAGACGTCAAGCCGGTGATCCTTCATAAGCTCGGCGGTGGAGCGACCTATTTTTTCGCCACCGCAAAGCATCCACGGCAAAACGGCGACCCCGTCCGGAAATACCACCAGACACTCGGTACACATCCGCCAAAGCGTTCGTGTAAATTCGCGTGAATCGAGCGAATGCACAAACGTCATCGCCACGACGTTGGTCGCGTGGGTGTGGATGACGACGCGATGGTCGGGGTCCGCGTTCAAACGCGCGACATGCGTCATAAAATGGGCGGGCAGCTCGCTTGTCGGACGACCGCCGTCCGCATAGCCCCACAGAAGCTCCAGCGCCTTTCCGGATTCCGCTACGCGGAACAGACCGAGGTTGTCCTCCGGCGCAAGCTCCACGTTTTTGAAATACTTTCCTGTCCCGGTGACAAGAAAATATTTGCCGGAAAGCGCGGACGCATCGAAATCAACAGGTATGACGCGCGTGACGGCGTCCGTATCGAAATACCGCGCGACCTCCGCTTTGTCAAGCAGGACGCTGATATTGCCGCCGTTGCGCTCGTCCCAGCCCAAGCGGTAGAGATTGGAGGCAAGACGCGCGGTTTCATCTATAAACGGCGCCTGCGGCTGCTTTATCGTCATAATAATACTTCCTTTCTTTATCTTGCCGATAAGACGTCCCGTTCATACCGACGGACGTCCTCCAGCCACCTCTCGCGCACGGGAACGCCCTGACGCTCACAGTACTCGTCCCATACGGCGGCAAACGGATAACATTTCAGCTCCTCCAGCATGGCAAGCCGACCGGTATAGTCGCCGCTCAGCTCCATCTCCTTCAAAGCGGCGGTCGGTTCAAGGTAGGCGCGCAGCAGAGCTTTTATCATATTGCGTGTACCTATCACCCACGCGGCAATGCGGTTGATGCTCGCGTCGAAAAAGTCGAGCCCGACGTGGGTTCTGTCAATCAGCCCGCCGCGCACCAGATTCTGCGCGATGGCGTTAAGCTCATCGTCCAGAATGACAACGTGGTCTGAGTCCCACCTGACCGGGCGGGAGACGTGCAGCAAAAGCTCTTTGGTATACAGAAGGACGGATGAAATTTTGTCGGAAATGACCTCGGTCGGGTGAAAATGCCCCGCGTCGAGACAGCAGGCGATGCCGCGCGTCGCGGCGTAGCCGAGGGAAAATTCCCCGGAGCCTACCGTATAGCTCTCGGCGCCGATGCCGAACACCTTGCTCTCAATCGCGTCCAGTGAATACCGCGGGTCAAACTTTTCGGAAAACACCTCGTCCAGCGCTTCCATCATACGGCGGCGCGGACCCTCGCGGTCGACGGGAATGTCCTTGTAACCGTCCGGAAACCAGAAATTGGTGACGCATTTTTCGCCCAAAGCCCGCCCGAACGAATCGGCGATGCGGCGGCAGCGCTTGCAGTGTTCAATCCAGAACTCTCTGACTTTTTGCTCCGCCGACGAAATGGTAAAGCCGCTGTCCGCCATGGGATGCGAAAAGCAGGTGGGGTTAAAATCCAGCCCCATGCCGCGCTCCTTCGCCCAATCGACCCAGCCGGAAAAATGGCGCGGCTCAAGTTCGTCCAAATCCACCTTTTCGTCCGTATCGGCGTAAATCGAGTGTAAATTCAGCTTGTGCGTTCCCGGGATGCAGGAAAGCGCCATGTCAAGATCGGCGCGGAGCTGTTCGGCGCTGCTTGCCTTTCCGGGATAATTCCCGGTAGTCTGAATGCCGCCGGAAAGTGCGATATCCTGAAACAAAAAGCCGTTCACGTCGTCGCCCTGCCAGCAGTTGACAGAGATGCGTATGCGCTTTAGAGCGTCCATCGCCGCCTCGGTATCCACGCCGATTCCGGCGTAGGCTTCGCGCGCCAGATTATAGCTTTTGTGTACGCTTTCGTTCATAAATACCACCATACCTTTCTGTCAAAAAGATAAAGCTTTTTTATAATTACGGTAGGCCTGTTCCCAGACCTTTACCGCGCCGGGCTTCGGAAGATATGTTTTCAAAGCGACCGAATCCGCGATGATTTTCCGCGCGGCGGAAAGATCGGGCAGATCGCCGAGAGAGATGAGCTGCATTGCGGCGTTGCCGGTCGCCGTGGCTTCCGCCGGACCGGCAAACACGGGGATATTGCACGCGTCGGCAGTCATTTGGCACAGCAGCGTGTCTTTTATGCCGCCGCCGACCATATGCAGCGCGTCGTATCGGACGCCGGTGATATCCGAGAGCAAGCCCAGCGTATGCCGATATTTCAAAGCAAGGCTTTCATAGATGCAGCGCATCACCTCGCCGCGCGTATCCGGTACGGGCTGCCCGGTTTTCCTGCAAAAATCACGTATCCTTGCCGGCAAATCCCCGGGCGCTTCAAAGTCCGGCGCGTCGCAGTCGATATATGCGCGTGCGGGGTCTGCCGCCAACGCCTCCCGCTCCAGCGTGTCAAACGAGACGTCCTCACCCTGCCGCTTCCAGGCGCGGCGGGATTCCTGAATAATCCACAGACCCATAATGTTTTTGAGAAGCCGCACGGTGCCGAAAACGCCGGTTTCATTGGTGAAATTCAACCGCCGCGCCGCGTCGCTTTTTACCGGAGCCGGGCTTTCCGTGCCGAAAAGCGACCATGTGCCGCAGCTGATGTAGGCAAAATTATCGGTGCGCGCCGGAACGGAGACCACCGCGCTCGCGGTGTCGTGAGTACCCACCGCAATCAGGGGGACAGGCTCGCATCCCGTTTCCGCGCAGACCGCGGGGGACAGTGTTCCGTAGGTCTGTCCGGCGCGGATTATGGGCGGAAACAGCCCGCGCGGAAAGCCGAGCTTTTCAATTAACTCCCAATGCCAGTCGCGTGCCGACGGATCGTATAAATTGGTGGTTGAGGCTACCGTCTCCTCGGCGCGCACCGCCCCGGTCAGAAAATAGGCAAGCAGATCGGGCATCAGAAGCATCTTGTTGCCGTCCGCAAGCAGATAGGGTTTATTCTCTTTCAGATAATAAAGCTGATACAGCGTGTTAAAATGCAGAAACTGAATCCCTGTCGCGCGGTAGATATCGTCGCGCGGCACCGCCGCAAACACACGCTCCGGCATGTCGGCTGTACGGGTATCGCGGTAGTGCGCCGGCTGTGTCAAAAGCTTGCCGTCCGGTCCGATGATGCCGTAATCGACGCCCCATGTGTCAATGCCGACCGCGTCAAACCCGCCGGCTTTTGCCGCCTTGCGCAGACCTGTTTTGACCTCGCGCAGAAGCATATCAATATCCCAGCACAGACAGCCGTCCACCGTTACAGGTTCGTTCGCAAACCGGTGCAACTCAGTAAGGGTGACGCCGCCGTCATAACTGACCAGCATGGCTCGCCCGCTCGACGCGCCGAAATCAAATGCCAAAACCTGCCTGCTCATACGATTTTGCCTCCAGCTATCATTATGGAAAATCCGACTGCCGGTGCTTTGTGGTGCGGTCGACCGGCAGGTGAAATCGAAAGCCGCCACGCGACCCGTCTTAGAAAATCGGTCGTAGACAGCGTCCAGCGTCACGGTGCGGTTGCGTTCCTGTCGGTCAAACAGATACCTGCCGGTCAGGCGGACGTTTGCATAGCTGCATGGCTTCATAAAGCGTCCCTCCCGCTTTTTTAACAGTATAGCATACGCCCTGTAAGAAAACAAGGCTCGTCGGAAAAATTTTGCGTCTCATCTCACCTCATCACAAGCCCGTTTGCCCATCCCGCCGCGCCGCGGCGGGCATTTTCCGCAAAACACATTGCAGTCCGACTGCATCATCTGACGATTTTGCCGCCGCCGGGGACAAAGCCTGCGCCGGGGTCAAAGCCGCCTTTGCCGCCGAATCCTCCGCCTCCAAAGCCCCCGCCGCCGCCGTACACGAGGCTTGACATCGTAATCGTTGTGGAGGAAGTGCCGACCGAAAGCGTGTAGGTCTGCCCCTGCTTTATCGACGGGTGGCTGAGAATGACGCAGCCAAACGCCCGCTCTGCCGTGTGTTCAATCAGTACGTTTCCGCTCGAATCGGTCAGTTTGACGACCGTTCCCGCCGACTGAGCGCCAACGGAGGACAAAATCGCGCCCTGGGTCGAGTCGCTGCTGAAATTCTGCGCCATATTGGATGCGCCCAGCCCGATAAAGGTGCCGCCCGATATGGCGCCGCTGGAATCGTAGTCCAGAATGGAGGTGTCGCCGCTTGTCGCGCCGGATACCGTAATCGTCCCGCCGGTAATCGACAGGCTGCCGTTGGCGTCTACGCCGTCCCCGCCCATCTGAATAAAAATATCCCCGCCCGAAATCGACAGGCTGCCGGTGGAGGCTGAAAAGCTGCCTTTGCCCGGGCGCATCATACCGCCGGTGCTGCCGGAGGCGGCGTTGTCGCCGCCCGCCGCGTTCAGCCCGTCGTCATCGGCGGTGACGGAAATATTCCCGCCTTTGATATAAAGGTTTGTGGCTTCAATTCCCTCGTAGCTCTTTTCCACCGTGATTTTCGTAGCGTCGCCCGAGATTTCCAGATCGGTATCGGCGTGGATGCCGTCGTCACCGGACGAGAGGGTATATTCTCCGCCGGAAATGGTGACCGTCCCGTTTGAATGAATACAGTCGTCCTGAGAGGTAATGCGGAAAGCGCCGCCGGTGATATAAATATCCGAGCCGGCTTTAAGCCCCTTATACGATTCGGAGGCGGACGTCAGCGTTTTCCCGCTCCCTCCGCCGGCGCTCACGGTCAAATCGGTGCTTTCGGCGTTGATGACCGTCTCCGCCTGAATACCGTCGTTGCCCGCCGTGATATCGAGCCTGCCGCCCGAAAGCGACACATACCCGCGCGACGCGTCCTCGGCGTTATCCGAGCGAATGCCGTCGCTGCCGGCGGTGATTGTAATATCGGCGTTTCCGATTTTTACGCAGTCCTTGCCGCAAAGCCCCACGTTTTTGGCTGTGACATTCACCGTGCCGGAGGCGACAATCAAATCGTCCTTGGAGACGATTCCGTGCTTGTTGTTGCCGCTTAAAATCAGCGTGCCGCCGCCGGAGACGGTCAGATCCGCCTTGCTGAAAACGGCGCCGTCCAATGTGGAATTATCGTCGGTAACCGAATAGGACTCGCCGTCAGAAACGGTATTTGTCGTCCCGTCCGCCAGAGACAGCGTGACCTTATCCGCCGACCGGACGTAGACGGCGGGACCCTTGCTGTTTTCGATTGCCGCGCCGCTTAAAATCAGCGTGACGTCGGCGTTTCCCGCATCCACCAAAATCATGGTGTCGGTTTTAGAACCGCTTAAAGTGTAAGAGCCGCCGGACGTAATCGAATAGGTGTCCGAGGACAGGGCGGACAAATCTATCGCATCGCCGCCGTCCGCCGCGGCCGCGTTTTTGTCGTCAACCGAAAAATCCATTCCGGAGGTATCCGCTTTTTGAAGCGTTTCACCGCCGCCGGACGGCTTGGGCGAGCAGCCGCCGAGGGCAAGGCAAAGGATAAGAAAAACGGCAGGCAGAAACGATAATTTTTTCATAAAAAAGCCTCCTTTGCAAAGCGTCCGCTAAAGCTCCGCCGCCGCGGTCTCCTGCTTTGAAACCGTGATTTCAAGGTTTCCGTTGCGGCAGCGGATTTTGTCTATCATTTCTTTTTCCTTTTTGGGGTCGCGAAGCGTAATCTGATAGGTCAACCGGAACATGCTGCCCATATTGGTCGTCTTGACCTTTTCAAGCTCATATTCCGAGGTGTAGTCGGTGAAAATATCCTCGAACATGTCCGAATAGTCCAGATCCTCCGGGATGGTGACCGACAGCGTCTTATAAATCGCCGCGTTTCGCTTTGTCCCGAACCGAAGCCGGTTATACAGCAGAAAGACCGCGCTGAGAATTACCGTAAACAGAAAAGCGAATCCGAGATAGCCCATCCCGGCGATAAGCCCCGTACCCATCGCTAAAAACAGCGCGCATATCTCCTTTGCCGTGCCGGGCGCCGAGCGGAAGCGAACCAGACCGAACGCGCCCGCGACCGCAACCCCTGTGCCGATATTGCCGTTTACCATCATAATGACGACGCAGACGACCGCCGGCAGCAGCGCCAGCGTGATTGCAAAGCTTTTGGTGTATCTTGTTTTATACATATAGCTTCCTGCAAGAATCAGTCCCAGCGCCAGCGAAACGCCGATACAGAGCAGAAAATCAGATAATTTTATCACCGTTGTAAAATCGGAATCAAAAATTCCTTTCAGCAGATTGTCAAGCATAGCAAACAGCCCCTCCTAAAGCAGTGATTTGAATTTTTTGAGCAGGTTGGTTTTGCCGCGGGAATATCAGCTTTTCATACGCTGAGCCGTATTTGGAAAAGGACGTTTTATATAGCTTCTGCTCGCTCAAAACCCGCGTCATCCAAAGCGGGATGCCGCCGGAACACTTGATTTCCATCAGCGTTATGCCGTCTTTCAACAGCGGAAATCCGTAGGGCGGCTCGCACAGAGAAAGATCGGTTTGGCGGGAGCAAATCCGCTCGTCAAAGGTCACGCGGAAATCGCTCCCGTCCAAAGCGTAAAAAGCCTCCCGCTCGTAGGATAGAAACGCGGTGGGACGCAGCGGTCCGTAATAGCGCAGGAAATACTCGATTTCATCGGCAATCTGCGACTTTACAGGGCAGGGTTCTGTTCCGCCGAGCCACCGCATCGCCTCCCGCTCGGGCAGCGCCAGCCGGCGCTTGCAGACGACAGAGCGGTACTTCTTTTTCAGCTCAACAAAAACGGTGCTGTCCGCCGCCGACTGCGCGTAGCTGCGCACACGCAGCTTTTCCTTATATACAGGCCGTTCGATGGAGCGGCGCGCCAGGCGGTAATTGTCGGTGTCGAGATAGAGATTGCGAATCGTCGTCCGACCGTACCGGTCGAGCCTCATATACGGCTCCATTGCCCGACATATAATTTGCTTCTGTGCTTCGGATAGGAGATATTTCAATTCGTACCGCTCAAATACGGTTTGGAACGCCATACCGAATCCCTCCTTTTCTTTTTTACGGACACAGTATAAATCCGAAAGCTTAACCGAACTTAAAAAAACAAAAATTTTTATTTTTAGGTTCAGTTAATGTTCCTTTGTTATGATATAATGGAAAAAAGAAATAAAGCTTTTCGCAGTCTCTGCAAGTCGACAGATAAGAGAGGTTTTTGACATGAGAATTTTATTGGCGGAGGACGAACGCCCGCTGGCGCGTGCAATCGTTAAAATCTTTGAAAAAAACAACTATTCCGCCGACGCGGTGGAAAACGGCGAGGATGCGCTTTCTTTCCTGCAATCGGGCAATTACGACGTCGCGGTGCTGGACATTATGATGCCGAAAATGGACGGTATTACCGTACTGAAAAAAACGCGACAGGCGGGCAATCACATCCCGATTTTGATGCTTACGGCAAGATCCGAAATCGACGACAAGGTACTGGGGCTTGACAGCGGCGCCAACTATTATCTCACCAAGCCCTTTGACGCAAAGGAGCTGCTTGCAAGCATTCGCGCCATTACCAGAGGACAGACCGGGACCGATTCCCGCCTTACCTTCGGAAATATCACGCTGGATCGCGCCACCTTTGAGCTGTCCTCCCCGTACGGAAGCTTCAGGCTTGCCAATCGGGAGTTTCAGATGATGGAGATGCTGATTTCAAATCCGCATCATATCATTCCCGTCGAGCGGTTTATAGAAAAGATTTGGGGCTATGATACCGACGCCGAAATCAACGTGGTTTGGGTTTACATTTCCTACTTACGAAAAAAGCTGACGGCTCTGCGCGCCGACATTCGGATTAAGGCGTCGCGAAACGCCGGGTATTCGTTGGAGGAAACAATATGATACGAAAGCTTCGGATTCAGTTTACCGCGCTGGCGATGCTGTCTCTACTGCTGATGCTGACGGTCATCGTGACGGGGATGAACCTGTTAAACTACCGCTCGGTTGTAAACGATGCGGACGAGGTGCTGTCTCTCATCTCGCAGAACCGGGGCGTATTTCCCGATATCGGCGGCGAGCCCGGTCCGGGCGGGCGGCGGCCGCACGGAATGTCGCCGGAGCTGCAGTATGAGTCGCGGTATTTTTCGGTACTGCTCGGGGAGGACGGTACGGTGATTTTTGTGGATACCAGCCGCATCGCCTCGGTGGACGACAGTCAGGCGGCGGAGTATGCCGCGGCGGTCGAGCAGAGAGCCTCCGAAAAAGGGTTCTATGAGCAATTTCGCTATATCAAATCTTATGAAGGCGGCGGCGTTCGCATTTCCTTTTTGGACTGCGGGCGAAAGCTCGACGCCTATCATAATTTCCTGCTTATCAGCATCGAAATAACGGCATACTATGGCGGCGTAGGCCTTGTTAACGTTTTCAGTC
>CANQVN010000062.1 GCA_947627315.1 uncultured Clostridia bacterium
TCGGAGCGCGCCACCGAGATTAACGGCGTGAAAATAGGTATCGGCAGGAGTTTTACTCTCCAGATGCCCAGCCTGTGCGCCCTTGGCACTGTGACGAATATTGAGGAGGTATAGCATGAAAGCGATAGATAAAAACGGAAAGCTTTTCGGAAAGGTAAGCATTCTTGACATAATCATTGTTGTGTGCATCGTGTTTGTCGCCGCGGTGTTTTTGCTCAGCCGTTCCGGCGGCGTAAAGCTGCCCTCTAAAACGAGCGCAACGTCCGAATATTCGCTTGAGCTTAAAGCATACAGTATAGACAAGGGGGATATCTCTCCGTTTGAGGTGGGAGCAAGCCTTTACGGCTCAAACGGCGAATATATCGGCAAAATTACAAATATCAGAAGCGAGCCGATGCCCATAAAGGTTGACCAGCCCGACGGAACCTTCAAATACTTTGACAGTGAGAAATCCCTTGATTACTATCTTACGGTCGACGGCAGCGGGAAAGAGACGGACAAGGGATTTTTCGCGCAGGGTACTTTGGGACTGTTTCCTAATAATTCCATACTTGTAAGCAGTAAAAACTATTACGGAAATGTCGTTGTTTTAAGTGTTGAAAAAAAGGTCTGAAATAAACGCGATTATGTTAAACTTGCCGAAAGTTTAGTTAGTGTCTTGACTTGAACGCCGCTTTAAGTTAAGATTTATCTGCAACAAAACTTATTATATTGGGAGGATTACCTATGTACTCCAAAGAGGTAACAGTTACAAACAGCGTCGGTCTTCATGCCCGCCCCGCTACCTTTTTCATACAAAAGGCAAATGAGTTCAAAAGCTCTATATGGATTGAGAAGGGCGACAGGAGAATGAACGCTAAAAGCTTGCTCGGTATACTTTCGCTCGGCATAATCAAAGGCACAGACGTAAAGATAATTGCCGACGGTGTTGACGAGGAAGCCGCCGTTTCCTCGCTTATCAACCTCATTGAGAATGAGCTGACCGATTAGACGATAGTACGTCTAATCATACCGGACGGTTTTCGACCGTCCGTTATTTTTTAAACTGTAATTTTCAGGAGGAAAAACAATGAAAAATATTCTTTCACCCTCGCTGCTTGCCGCTGATTTCACGGCGCTGGGAAAGGATATATCCGCGGCACTTTCGGGCGGCGCGGAATATCTGCATATCGACGTTATGGACGGCGTGTTTGTACCCAACATCTCGTTTGGTTATATGAGCGTTGAAAGCATTCGCCCGAAGTTTGACTGTGTTCTGGACGTTCATCTTATGATAACCGAACCGGAGCGGTATATAGAGCGGTTTGCAAAGGCGGGAGCGGATATAATAACGATACATACCGAAAGCACGGAGGATGTTGCCGCGGTTTTGCGTAAAATCCGCGCCTGCGGCAAAAAGGCGGGGCTTTCGATAAAGCCTAAAACGCCTGTCTCCGAAATAGAACAGTACCTCGGTCTTGTCGATATGGTGCTTGTGATGACCGTCGAGCCCGGTTTTGGCGGACAGAAGTTTATGCCGGATATGCTTGAAAAGGCGCGCGTTCTTTCGTCGCTTCGTTCAAAGTTGGGTCTTGGCTTTGATATCGAGGCGGACGGCGGCATAACCATTTCCAACGTAAACGAGGTTATCGACTCCGGGGTCAACGTCATTGTCGCCGGCTCGGCTGTATTTTCGGGGGAAAATACAAAGAAAAACGCCGAGGCTTTTATGAGCGTCTTAAACAGCTGAAAATAATTCATACGCAGTAATATTCGGCGGCTTTGACGAATAGATATATACAAATAAAAAGTAAGGTTGTGCTTTGTATGTATATAGTATCGGTCAGGCTTGATAAGAGAAAGGTTTTGGGCTGTATTGCCGCGCTCTGCATCGTGACGGCGATTGTGTGCGTCGCTCTGCCGCAGCGCGCAAGCGACGTGCTTGGCAGCAGCATCAGCAATTCCGCGAAATCGGTTGAGGAGCATATAGCGTTTTTAAATGCATACGGTTATACGGTAGCCGAAAAGCCTGTGCAGATACAGGAGATTGTTATACCCGAGCAGTTCAGCGCAGACTATGAAAAGTATAACGAATATCAGAAGCTGTCCGGCTTTGATTTATCAAAGTACAAAAGCTACCGTGTAAAAAAATACACATATAAAGTATTGAATTATGAAGGCTCCGATGACGAGGTCGTCGCCAACGTAATCGTTTACAATAACAAGGTTATAGGCGGGGATATATCGTCAACCACGCTCGGCGGCTTCGTACACGGGTTTATCAAAGAGTAAGCCTTGTCTTTCAAAATATGAGAATAGATAAATATATTTGTGACACCATTAACATAACGAGAGCGCAGGCAAAACGCAGGATAGCCCAGGGGCGCGTAACGCTGGACGGTAAAGGCGTTTGCTCCGGCTCTGTGCAGACCTGCGCCGACTCTGTTGTAACGCTGGACGGCGTCAGGCTTATTTACAGGAAGTATGTCTACATTATGCTCAATAAGCCGCGCGGCGTCGTAAGCGCGGCAACGGACAAGCACTCAAAAACGGCTCTCGACCTGCTTTGCGACAGCGACCGCCGCGCCGACCTGTTTATAGCGGGCAGATTGGATAAGGATACGTCCGGCTTTTTGCTTATAACAAACGACGGCACTTTCGCACACGAGCTGTTATCGCCTGTAAAACACGTTTACAAAACATATGAGGTCACTCTCGCACACGGCGACTTTTCGGGATATGAGCGGCGCTTTGAGGAAGGAATAACGCTTGATAACGGGTATACCTGCAAGCCCGCGCGTTTTTACTCGGACGGCAGCAACCGCTGTACCGTAGAGATAAGAGAAGGTAAATTTCACCAGATAAAACGTATGTTTCAAGCGCTCGGCAACGAGGTCGTTGCGCTGAAACGCACGGCGATTGCGGGCGTTTATCTCGACAGTACGCTTTCCGAGGGTCAATACAGAGAACTTACCGACGTAGAATATGAACAAATACTTAACAATTTACACAAAAAAGACGCCCAATAAAATTTTAAAAGAGAAAAATAGTGTATATTGCACAAAAAAACGTTTGTAATTTTGTAGAAAAAAACATTTGCTTTTTCCGAATAATGTGGTATAGTAATATAGTGTGAAATACATTTTCGTTCTTAGGAGGAACATCTAATGTCGAGCTTATCATTAAAGGGCATTTATAAGAGATATCCCGGCGGCGTCGTAGCTGTTTCGGATTTTAACCTTGAAATCGAGGATAAAGAATTTCTTGTTCTCGTCGGTCCTTCCGGCTGTGGTAAATCAACAACTCTGCGTATGATCGCAGGACTTGAAGAGATAACCGAGGGCGAGCTTTACATAGGCGACAAGATAGTCAATGACATTGCGCCGAAGGATAGAGATATCGCTATGGTTTTCCAGAACTATGCTCTTTATCCGCATATGACCGTTTTTGATAATATGGCTTTTGGTCTGAAGCTCAGGAAAACTCCCAAGGATGAGATAAAGCGCCGCGTTGAGGAAGCCGCGAAAATACTTGATATAAGCCACCTTCTTGACAGAAAGCCGAAGGCTCTGTCAGGCGGTCAGCGTCAGCGTGTTGCTTTGGGTCGTGCAATTGTCCGTGAGCCGAAGGTCTTCCTGCTTGACGAGCCGCTGTCCAACCTTGATGCTAAGCTGCGTGCTCAGATGAGAACCGAGCTTTCAAAAATCCATCACAATCTTGAAACCACATTTATTTACGTTACGCATGACCAGACCGAGGCTATGACCATGGCGACAAGAATAGTCGTTATGAAAGACGGCTTCATTCAGCAGGTCGACGTTCCGCAGGCTCTTTACAACAAACCCTGCAATATGTTTGTCGCGGGCTTCATCGGCTCTCCGCAGATGAACTTTGTCGATGCCGAAATCGTAGAGAAATCGGGAGATTTGTATCTTGAGTTTAAGGGTAATTCTCTCAAGCTCCCCGCGTCCAAGATAAACGACGACGTTCGTTCTTATATCGGTAAGCCTGTTGTGTTCGGCGTTCGTCCCGAGCATGTTCACGACGAGGAGAGATATCTTGAGGAAATGCCCGACTATGTTATAGACGCGGATGTTGAGGTTACCGAGCTTATGGGCGCGGAGACCTTCCTTTACCTTGATGTTGACGGGGCTAAGCTTACCGCCAAGGTTGCGCCGACGACGACCGCGAAGGCAGACGAGCGCATTAAAATAGCTGTCAGCCTTGAGCATATCCATCTTTTCGATAAGGAAACCCAGAAGACAATAATCAACTGATTATAAGCATCACAGCAAGCACCTGCCGAGGCGGGTGCTTGTTTTTATTAAAATTCGTCAAAACGCCATAAAAAATTACCAAAACAGCCGCAAAACACACTTGTTTTTAGCTGCCTTGTGCAAATTTAACAAAAAAATTATAAAAAACTGTTGAAATCGCGCCTTGATTGTTATAAAATACAATATGATAATATGTAAGGGGGAGACACTCTTATGTCCAACAGATTTTTTCAGGGTGTGGTTTATCAGCTGCGTGAAAGCATAGATAAGACGGTCGGCGTTTTGGACGAGAACGGTACTGTCGTCGCGTGTAGCGAGCTTATCAAGGTCGGCGAGAAGCACGAGGACGTTGCAATTGCCGTCAACAGCACCTTCGATGTTGTAAAGCAGGACGGGTATACATATAAGCCAATCTCTCCCGCGCCCGGTTATGAGTATATAGCTTTTGTCGAGGGTACCGATGAAATTACGGAAAAATATATCTCGCTTGTCGTTATTGCGCTGACAAACGTAAAGCAATACTACGATGAAAAATACGACAAGAATAACTTTATCAAAAATGTTATTCTTGATAACATATTGCCGGGCGACATTTATATAAAGGCAAGGGAACTCCATTTTGAGACTGAGGCGTACAGGGTGGCGATACTTATCCGTTTGTCGGATAAGAGCGACGTGTCGGCGTTTGACATTCTGCAAAGCCTGTTTCCGGACAAGCAGAAGGACTTTATTATAAACGTCAAC
Organism: uncultured Clostridia bacterium; assembly: GCA_947627315.1. GTDB lineage: Bacteria > Bacillota > Clostridia > Oscillospirales > QAKW01 > RGIG9041. The sequence continues at coordinate 5,001 of CANQVN010000062.1, forward strand.
GAGACTGATATTGTGCTTGTTAAAGAGGTTAAGGACACAAACGATAATAAAGACCTCGAAAAGCTTGCAAAGAGCATAATTGATATCATCAATTCCGAGCTATATATCAAGGCGTTTATCGGGATAGGAACGATTGTTGACAACATCCGAGATTTGCCGCGTTCCTTCAACGACGCGCAGGTTGCTTTGGAGGTCGGCAAGGTCTTTGACACCGAAAAGCATATAATGACCTATGACAACCTCGGTATCGGCAGGCTTATCTATCAGCTTCCCACGTCGCTTTGCGAGATGTTTTTGTCCGAGATATTCAAAAAAGGCTCGATAGAGTCTCTGGACTATGAGACGCTGTTTACAATACAGAAGTTTTTTGAGAATAATCTCAATGTCTCTGAAACTTCGCGTAAGCTTTTTGTTCACAGAAACACGCTTGTTTACAGGCTTGAAAAGATAAGAAAGCTGACGGGGCTTGATTTGCGCAGGTTTGACCACGCTATTGTTTTTAAGGTGGCTCTTATGGTTAAACGCTACCTTGTCTCCAACCCCACCAAATTTTAACCTTCAGGGGAAGTTATGATTTTATTCGATGACGTATATAAAAATTATCCGAACGGTACAAACGCGCTCAACGGTATAAGCTTTAAGATTGAAGACGGTGAGTTTGTGTTTATCATTGGACCGAGCGGCGCGGGCAAAAGTACGATTATCAAGCTGTTGCTCAGGGAGGAGCGCCATTCAAGCGGTAAAATAATAGTTAACGATTATAAGCTTAATAAGCTGAAAAACGGCAGAATACCATATCTTCGCAGAAGCATCGGGGTTGTTTTTCAGGATTTCAGGCTGATAGAGACGATGACGGTCGAGGAAAATGTTGCGTTTGCCATGCGGGTTATTGGCTGTAACAGCAAGACGATAAGGCGGCGCGTGCCGTATGTTTTAGGTGTTGTGGGTCTCGGTCATAAATCCAAAAATTATCCGAAGGAGCTGTCCGGCGGCGAGCAGCAGCGTGTCGCTCTTGCCCGCGCGCTTGTCAACAACCCCAAAACGATAATTGCGGACGAGCCTACGGGCAACGTCGATCCGGCTCTCGCCCGTGAGATAATGGAGCTGCTTATCGAAATAAATAAAATGGGTACCACCGTTATGGTAATAACGCACGACCGGAAGCTGGTCGATGAGTTTAACAAGCGCGTAATTGCGCTTAAAAACGGGCAAATAATCAGCGATACGACAGGCGGTTACGAATATAATGAACTTGGGTAGTGTTGGATATTTCATAAAATCCTCTTTTAAGGGGATGTATAAAAACGCGCTGATGACACTTGCGTCCGTGTTTGTGCTCATCGCGTGTATGCTTATTATCGGTACGGTTTACCTCACCTCCGAGAATGTAAAGAGCTTTATGGGCAAGCTGGAGTCTCAAAACGAGATTGTGGCTTTTATTGACGACAAGTATGGCGACGACAGCCTTTCCCGTGAGCAGCTTTGCGACAAGGTGAAAGCCATCTCCGGCGTGTTGTCGGTGGAGTACGTCACCAAAGAACAGGCTTTTTCGGAGTATCGCGCAAGCCTTGGAGAAAACGGCTCCTACCTTGAAGGCTACGAAGGCGAGGACAACCCTCTGAGAAACGAGCTTAGAATAAAAATAGGGAATATCGAGCAGTTTTCGAGTGTTTCCCGCGCCGTGTCGCAGATGGAGGAAATCGCAAACCTGCGCGACTCGCAGGATATAGTAAATATGCTGCTTTCCGTCCGCCGTACAATGAATATGGTCGGGTTTTGGGTGCTTGTACTGCTGGCGATAGTTTCGCTGTTTATAATTTCAAACACGATAAAGCTTGCCATGCACAGCAGACGCAACGAAATAAACATTATGAAATACGTCGGCGCGACAAACGGGTTTATTCGCTTTCCGTTTGTGTTGGAAGGGATACTGATAGGTATCTTGTCCACCGGAGCGGCACTTCTTTTTCAATGGTGCGTATATTCATATGCGCTTGTTCCCGCGCTTTCACAGCTGAGCTTCCTTTCCGATACTATCGTTCCGTTCAAAAGTATGCTTATAAGTCTTGTTGTCATATTCGGGGCAATCGGTCTTGTTGTCGGCGCTGTCGGCAGCGCGCTGTCGATACGCAAGTATCTTAAAGTTTAGGCGGTGTTTATTATGAGAAAAATGCGCTCAGTGATAGCTATCGCAATAATTATACTTATGGTTTTGTCGCTCGTGTCTGGCATTGTTATATCAAGCTTCAGCGCGCGCGCGGCAGAGTCTGTCTCGTCTATGAAGGACGAGCTTGACGAGCTTGCTCAAAAAAAAGAACGCCTTGAAAAAGAGCTTGACGTTATGTCGGAGAAAAAGGAAAAAGAGCTTGAGAAAAAGGCTAATCTTGACGAGCAGGTGAGCGCAACCTCCTCAGAAATAAATATTCTTAACAATATGATTTCCACGCTCGATACCCAGCTTGAAAACGCTGAGAAGGAGCTTGAGGAAGCAGAGCTCAAGGTCGAGGAAAACCTCACACTGAGTAAGGAGCGCATCCGCAGCGCATACGAGCAGGGAAGCGCATCCTTTCTTGAAGTTATAATAAAGTCTTCCAGCCTGCATGAGCTTGTATCCAAGATTGAGATAGTAAGCAGGATTACCAAAAAAGACAACGAGGTCATAGAGACCGTAAAACAGAACAAGGAGATAATCGAGCAGAAGCGCGCTGAGATAAAGGAGAATAAGGCGGAAAACGAAAAAGCCGCAGAGCAGCTTGAAACCAAAAAGGAGCAGCTTGTCAAAAAGCAGAATGCAAGCGACAAGATTATCGAGCAGATAAGCGACAACGCGGCGCAGACGCAGCAGGCGGTCGATGAGATAGAGCGGGCGGAGCAGCAGCTTCAAAGCGAAATTCAGGCGGCTATCAGGTCGGCGGCTCAGTCGTCGGGCGAATCCGGCGGCACGTTTGTCGACGCCGGCGATTTTATGTGGCCGCTTGATCCCAAGTATCACAATATAACAAGCCCGTTTGGCTACCGTGTTCACCCGACGACCGGCGTGTATAAGCTTCACACCGGCACAGATATCGCAAGCTCGGGTATTCGCGGCAAGCCGTACTATGCCGCAAAGGGCGGGACTGTCCTTAAAGCGGGCTACAACACGGCATACGGCAACTATGTGCTTATAAACCACGGCGACGGGTATTCAACCCTTTACGCCCATTCCGACTCGCTTGCGGTAAGCGCAGGTCAGGTTGTGAACAAGGGCGACGTGCTGGGTTACGTC
>CANQVN010000063.1 GCA_947627315.1 uncultured Clostridia bacterium
TAGTTGTTGATGACAAGCCCGTCTCCGGCGGTGGAGTCTTCCGACAGGGTGGGGATATAGTAGTTGTTGGCGGTCTTTGTCTTGTTGCCCTCATAATACCCGTCTACAAGATTCCCGCTCTTCGCCTGCATATTGTTAAACATATCGCCGACGCGGATGCCGTCGGTGCGAGCCGCGACCGACCAGTCAAACAGCTCGTCAAACTTCGCCTGCCGGTTTGCCTCGGGCTGCTTGTTAATCTCCTCAATCAGCGCCGCCATGTGCGGGTCGGTCTGCACACCCGTCCAATATTTGACGTCGTCGTCAAGATATTTGCCTTTTAAGCCGATATCGCTCAAATACCTGAGCAGTTCATCGCCCTTTAAGGTCAGCTTTTCAAGCGTCGGTCTGCCGCGGGTGGCGTCGTCGGTATCGCTGTAGGAGTTATACTCAATTTCGGTGCTGCAACGACCGTTTATATCGGTCCAGCAGAGCATATCGCCGTTGTCGATATTTTCGGAGTGAAGCCCCGAGCCGAACGCCGAGCCCTTGCGGGCTATCATACGGCTTACTTTACGCACAGCCTGCGTGTCGGGGTCTTCATTACCGTGAATATCCTTTCCCACGCCCTCCATCGGCAGGTAATATTCGATGCAAAGGAAGAAATAGTCGTCCGACGAGAAGGAGTTGGAATCACTGGTGTAACCGCCGGCGTCAGAATCCACCTTGGAAAGCTGGTCTTTGGTGTAGGTAATGACCGCATCGGTGATGTCGTCCGGCAACAGGTAGGTATATTCCTTGGCGTCCGTGATGTAACGCTTGCCTTCCGTATCCGGTTTGACTGCCGCCAGCGCCGCTTTGAAAGCCGCTTCATCTTCATAGGTGCCGATGAACTCGCCGCCGACCCAGCTTGCGGCAGACTGGGCGATGCCGTTCACTGTTTCCCATTTGGTCTCGCCGTTGCCGGCGCCGTTCGCGCCCCAATTTTTGTTCTCCGCGTTGTCCACCGGGGCTACGGCGCCGCTGTCATCCACAACGCGGTAGGCGTGGGCGATGAGGGGCAGCGCTTTCTGGAACAGATAGTAGCGGTTTTTCTCGTTGGGAGAAAAGGACGCCGCCGCGTCGCCGCGGGTGCGGTAATCTTCCGCCGCGTCGCTGGTATAGCCGCGATAGGCCGTGTTGGAATACCAGTTGGAAATAAAGTAGATGTTGTTGTTTTCGGGGTCGCTGTGGGTGGCGATGTATTCGCCCGAAATTTTGGATACGTCCACGCCGGTCTGGTTACCCTCCGCATCCCGTTGGATGAGGTCTTCGGTGAGACCCACCGCGTAAAAAAGACGGAGAGGAGTGGACTGTTTCTTGTCATTCAGATTGTCCTTGTAGGAAATCGGACCTTCGGTGCCGATGGTAATCTCGGCAAGCTGTGTCGGCACCGCCGACACAGGGACGTTGACATAGAGAGAGTCGTCGTATCCGCTTTCCTCTTCCGGCGTAATCGCGCCGGTTTGGTCAACGAAGTCGCCGGTATGCTCCGTCCAGACGCGAATGTCCGATAACCGGTAGACGCCGGAATAGCTGCTGTAAAAATCCATACCGACAGGGTACGAGCCGTTGTCGGTATAATAATCGTTCCAATCCTTTTGCAGGCTTTCGGGAACTTCGCCGTAAACGGGATTGCGGCGCAGCCTATTGCGTTCCACCTGTGAATCGGCAAAGCGGTAGCAGGTGTAAACGGTGTTTTTGATCTGCTCCGGTATCTCGGTGGGAAGCATAGTATCCGTTATATCCGAAATAGGGACAAACTCCGCCAAGGTTTTGTAGTCGAGCCGCAGAACCCAGCCGCTCGCCCACGCGTCCGCCGCCGTTTTGCAGCCGTCGGGCAGACCGGTGTCCTTGTCGTAGCTGTAAACCGCGTTTTCGGCGTCGCCTTTATACCAGCCGATTTGCAGCGGGTCTTTATTGGGGTCGACCTTGTCCGCCGGTACCGGATAGCCGTCCTTCACCTCGTTGTTGCGCATGTAATCGTTATTCCACTGATAGTCGTAAACGCCGGCACGCACAAGCCCATGCATCTCTCCGAGCAGCAGCATCGACATATCGAAGGTCTTTCCGGTCGAATCGGTCGAACCGGTCACTTCGCCGCTTTTCACGGTAATGGCGCCGTTTTTCAGCTCCATATACTCGCCGAGCGGGTCTTGGTAGGTAATGGAATCTGCCACACCCGCAGCGTTATCGCCCGAAAGCGGCGAAAAGGCAAGACCGCGAACCTCGTTGAGCATATCGTCAAACGTGTCGCTCAGCGCATCACTGGAAATATCCTCAAAGCGGGTGTTGTAGTTGATGTTTTTGATAACATCCGTTTTAGTAACGCTAGTATCTGAGACCGCGTCTGGAAGCTGGTTGAATTTTATGGTTCTGAATTTCTCAAGATCGCTGAATTTGATGGATATCGTATCGGATGCCGCTTGCCATTGCTCAAAATAATCGTAAGCGCTGACAACGTCCTGCTTTTGCTCCCATGTGTCGGGGTCAATCCCGTTATATGCCTTCAATTCCTTATTGAAAAAATGCACGGGGTCAAGCGCAGCATAAACGCGCGGCTTCTGCCACTTGCTTTCCGGCGTATCCACACTGACGGTTAAAACGCGAAGGTCTGTCCCCTTAAAGCGGTCGTCTTCAAGCGGATTGACGTCCCGGGTTTTGGCTTCCAAAACGAATTTTTCATACTTTTTCTGCACCTTCGACTTTTCATAGGAGGCGGTCATCAAAATATCCAGAATTACCGCGTCGCCGCCCTTATTTATTCCGTCGACTTCGGAGCGGTATTTTTCCCAGTCGCCTATATAGTCGGTTATGTTATTTTTATATATCGGCACTTTGTACCATTCGCTGCCCGTTACACCTGTGGTAGCTTCTTGCAGCGCATAGTTGGAGCCGCCGTCGGTCATCACGATGGCGACAGGAATCCGCTGAACGACTGTCGTCTTACCCGTATCCTTGGAAGTATAGGTTTTGGTAACCTCGTCCGCGCTGTTGTAGAACTTGTAAAGCTCTTCAAAGCCCTGATAAATTCCCGCCTGCAAATCGGTGTGATAGCCGATATTCTGCGTTCCGACCGGGTCGCATTCGAATTTGCTGCTTTTGTAGTCGTTGCGGGCGTGTCTTGAATAGCCGGAATACGTTTCGGTCGATTCATCCAGCTTTTCCAGCCCGTCAACCGTTCCGACCATATAGGAAGCTGACCCTCTATCGTTGGGGGCGTGATTGTCAGATGTGTAATTGCCGTAATAAGATCGAAAGTTTTTAACCTCCAGATATTTGCCTTTACTGACCGGTTTATAATGCCCGAGATCCATCAGGGTGTACGCCGTAGCGCCGTAGGCTACCACCGCCACGCGGCTGGCGTCGCTGATATCCATTACCTGCTGAATGGATTGATTGATGGACTCCAAAACGGCATATATACGGGAGTGGGAAACACGATTGCTATTTGGTTGATCATAGTCGTTATGCGACGTGTTATCGACGATATCCGTCGCCATTGAGCCCGACATATCTATCAAAACGAGGAGATCGATCGGGGACGGCGGGTATTCGTTAATCCGCTGAGAACTCGATAAGGCGGAAAACATCGTTCCAAAATCGGAGTTGAAATTTACGATTCCATCGTATCCGTCGGTATTATCATCAAGTTTGATATCCTTGCCAAATTCAAACACGCTCTTGTCCGTCCATATGCGCCCCGCATATCTGCTGCCCCATTCGGACGACAGCAGTTTACCGATGTAGGTATCGCTCGTATCCCCGTCGGCAATCCGATTCATCACATTCCCGGTCGCTTCCGCGGCGACCGCAGACGATAACACCCAACCGCCGAAATTACACAGCAAGGACGCCGTTATGCAAAGGCACAACAGCACGGAAGTCACTCTTTTTAACGCTTTGCCGGAAAACGGGGAGCGGACCGTCTTTGCCCGCCCTCCGGCTGAATTTCTTTTTGGTATAATTTTTCTCATATAAATATCTTCCTTCGCAAATCACTTGGAAAGAAACTCATTGACAAGCCCTATCAAGCGGCGAAATCCGTATTCGGAGGCTCCCGCGCCGTCCGGCCGCCAGCCCACGCAGACGGGATAGATGGCGGATGCCGTCGCTTCCAGCGCCATATAGACCAGCGTTTCGGCGTCGGTATCCGGCAGCAGCTCCTTTAGTTTGTCGGCAATCGGCTGCCAGACCGCCTGATAACCGGTTTTTGCATTTTCATCAAAAGAGGCGGAGTAATAATACCGAATCATAAACGTGCAGGCTTCTTTATGTTGACCGAGCCACGTCCAAACGGTATGCCATAAGAAGCGCAGCCGCTGCTCGCGGGAGATTTTATTTTCCCACAGACCCGGAAGCACCAATTCGACCTGCTGCATAAAAGCCCTGCTTTCCCGTACAAAAGCTTTCAGCATCAGTTCCTCTTTACCGGAAAAGAACCGATAGATAACGGTGTCGGTAAGTCCGTGTCCCGCTTCGGCGGCAATGGCACGGGTGGAAGTACCCTCCACCCCTTTTTTGGCGACAACGCGAACGACGGCGTCAAGCAGCAGCACGTCCGCCGGGATTTTTACAGGCGTTTGTTCATAACCCCTTCTTTTGCGCTTCTTTGCCGATTCATTTGCCATATTGCCCGCCTCGTTTCATCTATCCTCTGTTTCTCTACCGCAGCCGCTTCGCAAAACTTCGCCGAAAGACCGCATTTTGTGTTTTACTTACAATAATAGTGAAACAGCGACCGCTTTTTTATGCGATTTTTTCGCAGAGTTACGGATTCTGCACGTGAGGCTTTCGCAGAGTTACGGATTCTACGAAGTAAATTATAACTCTAAATCTCGCAGATTTCAAGAGGTATCGCGAAATTTCAAGCTTTTTTCTATATAAAAACGGTAAATCGGCTTTTTTCGTCGACGAAATCAAAGAAAAATGACGGGAAACCAGTTGTTTTTGATGGCATTCGCCGTCAAACGTGCCGTCAAAAGACTCCGGAATTTGGCGATAAAATAATAGTATCACTTGAAAGGAGGACATTTTCCATGTCCAAAAAAGGAGAAAACATCTATAAGCGCAAAGACAATCGTTGGGAGGCTCGGTATATCAAGGGGTACAAGCCGGACGGCAGCGCGCGTTTCGGGTACTGCTACGCCAAGACCTACCGTGAGGCGCGGAACAAGCTGAACGCGGCGAAATCCGCGCTGCTAAAAGGCACGGCTGCCGCGACCGGCGCCAGGAAGCGGTTTGGCGCGTATTGCGAGGAGTGGCTGACACTATGCCGAAGCCGGGTGAAGGAATCTACTTATATGAAATACGATGCGATTATTCACAATCATATCCTGCCGAATCTGGGCGGATGCCATCTGTCCGCTTTGTCTACGGTGCTGGTTGAGCAGTTCAGCCACTTGCTGCTGTACAACGCGGAGCTGTCCGCCAAAACCGTCCGCTGCATTTTAACGGTAGTACATTCGGTATTCGGATATATCCGGCGGCAGGACGCGCTGCTGCTCCCGCAGAATATCGAAATCGTTTATCCCAAGGAGAGCAAAAAAGAGATGCGTGTGCTTACCCGCGAGGAGCAGCAGGTGTTTACGGAGTATCTGCTCGATGATTTGGACGACTGCAAGTTCGGCGTACTTCTGGCGCTTCTGACGGGGCTGCGCATCGGCGAGATATGCGCTCTGCGCTGGGGCGATATTTCGCTGTCCGACTGCACCTTGACGGTGTCTTCCACTATGCTGCGCCTGAAAGATTATGGAGCAAACGCTCCGCAAAAGACAAAAATCGTGATGACCGATCCAAAAAGCAACACATCGGCAAGGGTGATTCCCCTTACCCAATATGCCGAGAAATTGTGTGCGCTGCGAAAAAAGAAAGACCCTGCCGCATTTGTGCTGACCGGGAAAAGCGACCGGTATATGGAGCCACGCGCCCTGCAATACCGCCTGGAGCGATATACGGAGGATTGCGGACTTAACGGCATACATTTCCATATGCTTCGCCATACCTTTGCGACCCGATGTGTCGAGGTAGGCTTTGAGATAAAGTCGCTTTCCGAAATTCTCGGGCACACCAGCCCGAAGTTCACATTGGAGCGATACGTTCATTCATCTATGGAGCTGAAACGTGACAATATGGACAAGCTCGCCGCCATCGGATATTGATTTCAGCCGTCAAAAACTGCCGTCAGAAAAAAAGAAAAATCGTGCGAAATATGCGCGTTAAGCCCATGAAACAATAGAATCCGTAACTCTGCGAAGTAAAAAGACAAGAAGCCACAATCTTTACAGGTTGCGGCTTCTTTGATTTTCCAATGAAAAAAGCTAATCGTTTCGGATGCTGACGCATCCGAAACGATTGGCACAAAAGCAAACCCGACAGTCCCCGCGCTGTAGGTCATTACAGTTTTAACGTTATTTTATTATTGACTCCTTATACTCGCTGGGCGTCATTTTTGTCGCGTTTTTAAAGCACTTGGAAAAATACTGCGGATTATCAAAGCACAGCATATCGGATATTTGCGTCATATTATAGCTCTGCTCACGGATAAGCCGCTTCGCCTCATTTATCTTCAGCGAGTTATAATATTTGATTATACCGTTTTTACGATACCGTGAAAACAGCTGCTTTACCGCGCTTTCGCTCTTGCCCAGCCTGTGCGCGATATCGCTCACCGTTATTTTCCCGTAAACGCTTTCGTGTAAATAATCAAGTATCTCCTCGACGTTATACGGCACGTCCGCGCCGTCTAAAATATGGCTGTTTCGCATCTGCTTTGTCACAACGTCGGTACTTTTCCTGCACAGCTTTATGAGAAACACCTCAAGCAGGTTTTTTGTCATCTGGCTGCTGCCTGTCGGCGCGCCTTCTATCTTCTCCAGCTTTTGCAAAAGCGGATTATGCTCGTCCACCAGCTTAAAGCAGGACAGCCCCTCCTCAAACAACATGGAAAGCAGACTTTTTTGCTCCGCATCCAATCGGAATATCTTGCCCTCAAACGCCTTCATGGCGCGGCTTTTACACTCAAAGGTGATTATACTGACGTTAGGGGCGGTGTTGTTATCGCCCGACAGGTTGTGAAACTCGTTTGGCTTGTGAAAAGTCATCTCGCCGCTCTTGAGGACAAACCTGTTCTTGTCCGCAACGCATATCATATTGCCTTTGTCAATATACACCATCTCCCAGAAATCGTGACTTTCGCCCTCATAACTAAAATCCTTGGGAAGCTCCATATAAAATATCGTTATTATTTTGTCCACGTTAAATATTTTGTCAAAGCCAACGCGCGTGAATTTCTGCTCCATATATATCACCTCAAATTGTCTTATTTTATAAATATTATAGCCGATTTTACACTCCAAAGCAATACCCGCGTTGATATAATGTAGACAGGAGGTATAAATATATGTATACTGTACTTGTGTTATCATGCCATCCGGACGACATGGAGATTGCCTGCGCCGGCACGCTGCTCAAATGCAAGGCGCGCGGCGACAGGGTCGTTGTCTGCCATCTGTCAAGCGGCAACCTCGGTCACGAGATAATCCCGCCGGATGAACTGACCGTTATGCGTCAGAAGGAAGCGGAGGCGTCCGCGCTTATTGCCGGGATCGAGATTATGCACAGCCGGTTTGACGATCTTGAAATCTACGACAACAACAAAGAGGCGCGCGACAGGGTCGTGGACGTTATAAAGGAGGTAGACCCCGATTTTATAATCACCCACTCCCCCAACGACTATATGCCCGACCACACGGCGGTGTCGCGTCTGGTGTTCGACGCGAGCTTTACGGCGACGCTGCCGAACTACAAAACGAAAGTACCGGGCAGAGCGCGGCTTGTCCCCATTTACTATATGGACACGCTGGCGGGCGTCAACTTCAACCCGACCGAGTACGTCGACGTATCGGAATACATCGACACAAAGCTCGAGATGCTCAACTGCCACAAGTCCCAAATCGTGTGGATGCGCGACCACGACGGCATTGATTTTCCGGACATGGTAAAGACCTGCTGCAGGTATCGCGGCTTCCAATGCGGCGCGGATTATGCCGAGGGCTTCACGCAGTGCCAGGTCTATCTCAAAGGAACAACAAAGCGGTTATTACCGTAAAACTGTAAAGG
>CANQVN010000064.1 GCA_947627315.1 uncultured Clostridia bacterium
CAGCTCCTTCTGGCAGCCGGAGCAGGGCGGCGGGCAGGACCGCGAGCCGATACACGACGTGTGGGACGGCGGGACGGCGGAGGCTGATTTATGAAAAAGAGGGTTATCTGCCTTTTGCTCTGCGCGCTGATTTTGCTCTGCGGCTGTAAAAAAAGCGGCAGTCCCGTCGGCGCGGACAAAAACGGGCTTTTACGCATGGAGAGCATAGCGGAGCTTCAAAAAAGCCTGTTTACGGCAAAAATCATATCCGCCGAGACGAAAAACGCGCTTATAACAAAATACAATTTCGGCATAACGCGCTACACCGTTTACCGCGCGGAAATAATATCCTCCGTCGACGGCTACACGCCAAAAGGCGAGGTGGAGCTGTACCGCGCGGGGGCGGACGGCGAGTTTTCACCGCGGTTTGACATCAAAAGAGGCGAGAGCTACATATTCGACGCCCAGCCATGGGTCTACGGCGACAAAACAGTGTATCTGCTGGGGCTGTTCACGGCGGCGTATCCGCGCATTGATGCGGGCGGCGGCGTGACGCTGGAGAGCGAGGACGGACTTTTGGACTGCGGCACGCTTGAAAGCTACCTGTCTCTTTATGACCAAGCGAAGACGGAGCTTGTCAAAAAAACGCCCGACTTTTTCTCCCCGCAAAAGACGCTGGAGCGGTTTGGCGTCATCGCCGCCGAAATACGGGATAAAAACTGTGACAAATCGGTTTATACAGACAAGTCGCGCGGCTACGAGTGGGTGCCGGACGATGATTTTTGTGAGCTTACGGCAAAGACGAGCGAAAAGCTCTACGCCGATTTTTCGGCGATATCGCCGGACGGTATGGACGAAAGCGCGCTGTATGCCGCGCTGAGAGAGCTTTTGAGTTGAGATTATGGCGGATATTGAGATAGAAAAATGCGACATACGCGGGAATTTCGACGCGCCGCCGATAGGCGGGTACGGCGGCGATTACAGCTTCGCGGGTATGTTTTTCGCGCGCGCCGCGATAAACTCGTCTGTCATCTGCCAAAACCTCAGCCAGAGCAGTGAGCAGAGCGGAAAGGCGGCGATTGACATTCTGCGCGCTTTCGGCGCGGGTGTTGTCAAAAACGGCAGCAGTATAAACGTGCGCGCAGGCGCTCTGCGCGGATGCAGGACGGATTTGACGGGGCTTTCCAGACTTGCGCCGATGGTGATGCTCGTCGCGCTTTTTTCAAAGGGAATAACGCACATCTCGGGGATAGAGGACGATATGCACGCGCTGATTTACGAAAATCTGCGCGCGCTTGGCACACGTTTCGAGTATAACGACGGCAGTATATGGATTTGGCGGCAGCAGTCGTTTCCCCACACGCTGCTCAACGCGAAAAACGAGCCGTATGCCGCAATGGCGCTAATTCTGCTTGCAACCTGTATGGAAGGCGGCACAACGGTGCGCGGAATCGACGGTCTGCTTGCCCGCTACCCCGGCTTTTTGGATACGTTTTCCTCTCTCGGGGGTAAATATAAGCTGAAAAAGTTCACCCTGCAATAAAGGCAGAAAGACGGCAAGGGGGCGTTAAATTGAAAAGACGTATCACATTAGCCGCCGCGGCGGCGCTGATTTGCGCGGCGGTCGTTGTTCTCGACCGCTTTTCTCTTATACCCCGCCGCTATTATTACGGCGGGCGTTTCGGAATCGAGACGGTGCTCAGCGGCGTTGACTTTGACGGCGACGGGATTGACGATTACGCCGATATTGTAAAAGGCGCGCGTGCGGACGCAAAGCGGCGTCCCAAATACACCGACAAATACTACGCGGGCGGCTATCCGCCCCAAAACGAGGGCGTGTGTACCGACCTTGTGTGGCGCGCCTTTGCCGAGGCGGGATACTGCCTGCGCGATATGGTGGACAGCGATATTGCCGAAAACCCCGCCGACTACCCGAGCGTCAAAACGCGGGACAAAAACATCGACTTTCGCCGCGTGCCGACGCTCAAAAGCTTTTTTGACAAGTACGCCCTGCCGCTTACGACCGACGTTTCGGATATCGCCGCCTTTCAGCCGGGCGATATTGTCATTACAAACGGAACAAAGCACATCGGCATAGTTTCGGACAGGCGGAACAAAAAAGGCATACCCTATCTGCTGCATAACGCCGGTCAGCCGGTGCGGGAGGAGGACTGCCTTGAAAGGGCAAAAATCACGGCGCACTACCGCGTAAGCTTCGCTGCCCTGCCGGAGCGGCTTGCGATAAAATATGAAAAAAATTAACCTCGCGCAGCATAGCTGCGCGAGGTTATCGTTTAACGTCTTTTTATTCCTCGTCCGGGTTCTGCTCCGGCAGCTGAGGCGCGGGCGCGACAGGCGGCGTTTCCGCCTTATGCACCACCACGACGCGGGAGCTTTTTACAACGTTGTTGGAATTGTCCTTTGCCGCGTAGTAGACGGTGATGCTGGCGCCGTCCGCGCTTTCCACTATGTGGTCAACGACGACGGACGCCGTCACGTCTCCGTCAATATCGTCGCTTGCCTGAACGCCGGTGAGCAGCACGTCATTGCCGTCCCCCTCGTAATACACGGGGTCTTCGGTGAAGGTGATGACCGGGTGCGTCCTGTCCTTGGAGGTCGTCACAAAATAGGCAAGCCCTATCATACCCGCCAGCAGGACGGAGAGAATGATTTCCAGCTTGATTCTGTTATTCATCTTCCGACTCCCCTCCTCCGTTTGTACCGTAGCCGTAGCTTGAATAGTAATGCTTGTAATAGTGGTCGCCGTAGTATTTGTTATAATACCTGCCGTAGGCGGAGTTGTTGTCCTCGTCCACCTTGTTCAGCACCGCGCCCAGTATCGGCTTGCCCGTCCTTTTGAGCTGATCCATCGTAATCTGGACAAACCGGCGGCTGCGCCTGTTGTAGCTGATGATGATTATAGACGCGTCGCACACCGAGGTGATGACCGCCGCGTCGATAACGCTCATAACGGGCGGCGTGTCGACTAAGATATAGTCAAACTCCTGACGGAGCGTTTTTATCATATTGCCGAAAAGCTCGTGGCTTAAAAGCTCGGACGGGTTGGGCGGGAACTGCCCGCACATCATAACGTACAGGTTTTCCATATCGGTCGAATATACGACGTCGTTAAGCTCCGCCTGCCCCGAGAGGTAATGGGACAGCCCCACCGAGCCGTTGCGCACGTGCATACGCCCGGCAAACACGCTTTTACGCATATCCGCGTCGATAAACAGCACCTTTTTGCTGCTGCCCGCAAGCGACAGCGCCAGATTCCACGCGACGGTAGACTTGCCCTCGTTTTCGTGGCTGCTTGTGATAACGACCGACTTTATATCGTTTCCCGCAAACATAAGGTTTGTACGGACGATATTATACGCCTCTGACAGACGAAATCCCGTAAGCTTGGGGATTGTCATTTCCAGTTTCTGCATAAATTACTCCTTTGAAGAGGATTTCCTCTTGCCCTTTTTCTTTTTAACAAGCGGTATCGAGCCCAAGGTGCTGAGTCCCAGGTAATGCTCAATATCGTCGGGTGTGCGGATACGGTCGTTGAATATATCCAAAACGGCTATAAACGCGATGCAGATGATAAAGCTTGCGATAAAGGTATACAGCGCGGCGCGGCGCGCGTTTGAGCCGATGGGTGCGGTCGGTATTCTCGCCTCGCTTATAAGGTTGATGGCGTCCAGCCCCATCTGGTCGACAATGCGCTCGGCGGAGACCTCCCGCACGGTGTTTACTATGTTTGCCGCGCGGAACGGGTCGCTGTCCACGACCGTTATTTCAATTATGCGGGTCTCTTCCTTGCTCGCGACCGACAGACGGCTTGACAGCGCCTCCGGCGAAATGTTGAGCTTCAGCCTGTCCACCACCTGCTCGGTAATCGTGATGTTTGTCATTATCTTCTCAAAGTCGCCCCGCAGTCGGTCGGACAGTGAGATTTCGTTGTAAATGTTATTGTTGCCAAGGGCGAGCGTGTCGCGCAGGCTTGTCAGCATATACACCTCGGTGCGCGCGGTATACATCGGCGTTTCGGTGTAGGTGAAATAAGTGTAAGCCGCGACGGTGCAGATGCAGCATATAAGCAGCACCACGACGATATTGCGCCATATGCGCAAAAGCATGGCGACAACGTCTATCTGCTTGTCGTTCTGTTCTGTCAGCTTCAAATCGAAGTCCTCCTAAATTATCTCGTTTTCAACAACGCGCAGGGCGTTTTTGCAAAAAATACTTTCCGCATAGTCCTCGCCGTACTTTTTGGCGACAAGCTCCGCGCACTCAAAAAGCCCGGGCGGGCGGCGCGACAGATTGTGACAGTCCGACGCGATGAAATGAACCAGCCCGTCTCGCAGCAGCTTGTGACAAAACCGCTTTACCGCGCCGCCTGCCTTGCCGCAGACGCTCTGCGCGTTAAGCTGAATGTACGCTCCCGCGTCGACAAATTCCTCGATATCCTTTTCCTTCAGCCTGCCGTATCTTTCGGCGTGGGCGATTATCGGAAAATAGCCGTTTGAGGTTGCCGTGCGCAGTGCCCACATAACCTCCTCCGCCTTGACCGCGGGGAAAAACTCGATAAGAATATAATTCGAGTCGGCAAGTGTGGGGATTTTACCGCTTAACAGCCCTGTCAGCGTTATGTCGCCGAACAGCAGCTCGCAGCCGCCGTATACAAGCAGATCCTTATATTTTTCTCTGATGTGCGGCTTTAGGGCGATAAGCGCGTCGTTTACCTTGTTAAAATCAAGGCTGCCCTCGTGACAGTGCGGAGTAAGAAATACGGCGCGCGCGCCGTCTCTATACGCCCTGTCAATCATTTCAAGGGACGTTTCAAGACTGTCCGCGCCGTCGTCGATACCGTATAAAATATGTGTGTGTATATCGACAAATTTCATCGGCACTCTCCGTACAGATTATCACAGAATAATATTATACCTTACCGTGTAAACAATGTCAACATTCAAAATCCAAAAAATATTCCGCCAAAAAATTTGGCAAAATTTCGATATTTGATTGATAATCGGATATAACTGTGGTACTATAAATCTAACAATTAAAAAGGAGGTTTTTACAATGAAATATGTATGCAGCATCTGCGGCTGGGAGTATGACGAAAGCAAGGGCGACAAAGATCTCGACATCGAGCCCGGCACTCTTTTTTCCGAGCTGCCCGACGACTTTGAATGTCCCGTGTGCGGAGTCGGCAAGGACGATTTTACCGAGGAATAAGGAGGGGCGTTTATGAAAATAACCGATGACATACTGTACGTCGGCGTAAACGACCATAAGGTCGACCTGTTTGAGGGTCAGTATGACGTACCTAACGGTATGGCGTACAACTCGTATGTCGTGCTGGATGATAAAGTCACCGTGTTTGACACGGTGGACGCCAATTTCACTCACGAGTGGCTGGACAACGTCGCCGCCGCTCTGGGTGACAGAAAGCCCGACTATCTGGTGATACAGCATATGGAGCCGGATCATTCGGCAAATATCGCAAATTTCCTGCGCGCCTACCCGAAAACCGCGCTTGTCGCCAACAAAAAGACCTATGCCATGCTGGACAGGTTTTTTGATATCGACGGCGGTGTAGAGCGCATCGAGGTGGAAAACGGGCAGACGCTGTCGACCGGCAGGCACAGCTTCACCTTTGTTTTCGCGCCGATGGTACACTGGCCGGAGGTTATGGTGACCTACGACGCGACCGACAAGGTTCTGTTCTCGGCGGACGGGTTCGGCAAGTTCGGCGCGCTGGACGTTGAGGAGGACTGGGCGTGCGAGGCGCGGCGGTACTATTTCGGCATCGTCGGCAAATACGGCGCGCAGGTTCAGGCGCTGCTTAAAAAGGCGGCGGCGCTCGATATTGAAATAATCTGCCCGCTGCACGGTCCCGTTCTGAAAGAAAATCTCGGCTATTACATCGGGCTGTACGACGTATGGTCGTCCTACCGCCCCGAGACGGACGGCGTTTTTATCGCCTACACCTCCGTTTACGGCAACACCCGCCGCGCGGTGCAGCGGCTGGCGGACAGACTGTCCGCGCTCGGCTGTCCGAAGGTGAGCGTCTGCGACCTGGCGCGGGAGGATATGGCGGAGGCGGTGGAGGATGCGTTTCGCTACAGCAAGCTTGTGCTTGCAACCACCACCTACAACGCCGACATTTTCCCGCCGATGCGGGAGTTTATAAGCGACCTGTGCGAACGCAATTTCCAAAACCGCACGGTGGCGCTTATCGAAAACGGCTCCTGGGCGCCTATGGCGGCAAAGATAATGCGCGCAAGGCTGGAAGCCTGCAAAAATATCGACTTTGCGGAGACGACCGTCACCGTAAGCTCGGCGCTTAAAGAAGACTCCGCCGCCGCCATTGATAAGCTTGCAGACGAGCTCTGCCGCGACTATATAGCGCGCAGCGGCGACGCCGCCGATAAAAACGATCTTACCGCGCTTTTCAACATCGGCTACGGGCTGTACGTTGTCACCTCAAACGACGGCAAGCGGGACAACGGGCTTATAGTCAACACCATCTCGCAGGTGACAAACACGCCCAACCGGGTGGCGGTCACCATTAACAAGGAAAATTATTCCCATCATATAATCAAGCAGACGGGGATAATGAACGTCAACTGCCTGTCGGTCGATGCGCCCTTTTCCGTTTTCGAGCGGTTCGGGTTTCAAAGCGGCAGGAACGTCGATAAGTTCGAGGGCTGTGAAGTGCTGCGTTCGGACAACGGGCTGGCGTTTTTATGTTCTTATATCAACTCGTTTATATCGCTCAAGGTGACAGACTACGTCGACCTTGGCACTCACGGTATGTTTATCTGCGAGATAACGGAGGCGCGGGTGATGTCCGACCATGAGACGATGACCTACACCTACTATCAGAAAAACGTAAAGCCGAAGCCGCAAACCGAGGGCGTACACGGCTACGTCTGCAAGGTGTGCGGATACGTCTACGAGGGCGACACCCTGCCCGACGACTTTGTCTGTCCGCTCTGTAAACACGGCGCGGCGGATTTTGAAAAAATAAAGTAGAATTGACCGCAAATAAAAACAGACAGGCGCCGCCTGTCTGTTTTTTTCATGCATGCTGCTTTTCCGCCTCCCTTTGCACATGGGAGGCTTAAATTGCGCCTCTCGCTTTGACCTCCTTTGCAATCAGATGTGCTTTGATGCGTGTCAGGATTTGCAGGATCTGGTCAGAAAATTGAAAAAGCAGAGCGAGAATACATAAGAATTGTAAATTTTCGAGAATATTTGTAAAAATCTTGACAATGATGATTAGCTTGCAGTAAATTATATCTATATTTTTAATCTTCAACGTCAAGCTGACGCTGTAAAATAAGGAGGCAATAATATGTCCAAAAGACCTGAATGGCTTGATAACGCTGTTTTTTACGAGATATATCCGCAGTCTTTCAAAGATACCGACGGCGACGGTATCGGCAATATAAACGGCATAACCGAAAAATTGCCTTACATTAAAGAACTAGGCTGTACCGCCATATGGATAAATCCCTGCTTTGAATCGCCTTTCGGCGATGCAGGATATGATGTGTCCGATTATTTCAAGGTCGCACCGCGTTACGGAACAAATGACGATCTGATAAATTTGTTCCATGAAGCGCATAAACTTGATATGCGCATAATTCTCGATCTTGTTCCGGGACATACTTCATGGGAACACCCTTGGTTCAAGGAAAGCATGAAAGCGGAGCGTAACGAATTTACCGACCGTTATGTCTGGACGGACAGTATCTGGGAAAAACCTGTAGGTTACGGCTATTTAAGAGGAATATCCGACCGTGACGGAAGCTGTGTGGTAAATTATTTCACACATCAGCCTGCGCTTAATTACGGATTTTACAAGCCCGATCGTCCTTGGCAGCAGTCCACCGATTCCGCAGGAGCAATCGCAACAAGGGAAGCCCTTAAAGATGTCATGCGTTTCTGGCTTTCAAAAGGCTGTGACGGTTTCCGCGTTGATATGGCAGGCTCGCTTGTTAAAAATGACGAGGACAGCAAGGGAACCATTGCGCTATGGCAAAATATCCGTGCATTTCT
This sequence comes from uncultured Clostridia bacterium, assembly GCA_947627315.1. Classification (GTDB taxonomy): domain Bacteria; phylum Bacillota; class Clostridia; order Oscillospirales; family QAKW01; genus RGIG9041. The sequence continues at coordinate 8,041 of CANQVN010000064.1, forward strand.
CGATGAGGAATTTCCCGAAGCGGCAATGGTATCCGAATGGGGCGAACCGTATCAGAGCCTTGCAGGAGGATTTCATAT
>CANQVN010000065.1 GCA_947627315.1 uncultured Clostridia bacterium
ACTCTCACCCAAAACAAAATGACGGTGGTGGAGGTCGTCGGCGACGACAAGGAGACCCTTTGCACCGCGATGGCGCTCTGCACCGACGCGGAGTACGACGAGGACGTAAAAGAGGCTGTCGGCGAGCCGACCGAGTGCGCGCTTGTAAATCACGCGGCAAAAGAGGGGCTTGACAAAAACACGCTCAAAGAAAAAATGCCGAGAATAGGCGAGGCGCCCTTCGACTCGATGCGGAAAATGATGACGACGGTGCATCAGACGCAAAACGGCGTCGTTCAGTATACCAAGGGCGCGCCGGACGAGATACTGCGCCGCTGTACGCGCATTCTGACGTCCGCCGGCGTAAAGCCTTTGACAGAAGAAATTAAAAATGAGATTATGGAGCAAAATAAGCAGATGGCGGACAGGGCGCTGCGGGTGCTGGCGGCAGGCTTTCGCGAGTATGGCGAAAAGCCCGCCGATATGTCGGCGCAGGCGCTTGAAAACGAGCTTATCTTTGCCGGTATGTTCGGTATGATAGACCCCATTCGCCCGGAGGTCAAGGCGGCGGTGGAAAAATGCCGGCAGGCGGGCATACGCGCCGTTATGATAACGGGCGACCATATCGACACCGCCGCGGCGATTGCAAGGGAGCTTGGCATACTGACCGACCCGTCGCAGGCGATAGAGGGCAGAGAGCTTGACGGTATGAGCGACAGTCAGCTTGATGAGATTATAGAAAACATCTGCGTTTACGCCCGCGTCCAGCCGGAGCATAAGGTGAGGATAGTCTCGGCGTGGAAGCGCCGCGGCAAGGTGACCGCCATGACGGGCGACGGCGTGAACGACGCGCCGTCAATCAAAAGCGCCGACATCGGCGTCGGCATGGGCATCACCGGTACGGACGTTACCAAAAACGTCGCCGATATGATACTTGCCGACGACAACTTTGCCACCATCGTCTCGGCGGTGGAGGAGGGGCGGCGGATATACGACAACATCCGCAAATCAATCCAGTTTTTACTGTCGTCAAACCTGAGCGAGGTAATAGGCATTTTTATGGCGACAATGCTGGGGGTCACGCTGCTGGAGCCTGTGCATATACTCTGGATAAACCTGATAACGGACAGCCTGCCCGCGCTGGCGCTCGGTATGGAGCGGGGCGAGCGGGACTCGATGAAGCGTCCTCCGCGCGACTCAAACGAGGGCATCTTTTCGGGCGGGGTCGGCTTTGACATAGTATACCAGGGTCTGCTTGTCGCGCTCGTCACGCTTTTGGCGTACTTTATCGGTCACTTTATGGAGGCGGGCGTGTGGGAGATAGCCCAAAGCCACGACGGTATCACAATGGCGTTTTTAACGCTGTCGATGGCGGAGATTTTCCAGTCGTTTAATATGCGCTCCCGCCGCGGCTCGATTTTCGCGCTCGGCAAGCCGAATATGTGGCTGTGGGGCGCGGCGGCGGCAGCACTGGCGCTTACGACCTCGGTCATCTATATCCCCGTTCTCAAAAATATGTTTTCATTCACGGCTATTTCGCCGGTCGAGTATTTTGTCGCCTTGGGGCTTGCGATTGTTGTGATACCCGTCGTTGAAATCGTGAAGCTCATTCAGCGCACGGTTGAAAAATCGAAAAAATAAGCAAAAAAGAAAAATGTTCCGCGATATTTCGCGGAACATTTTTTATATAGCGTTTTATACGTTTTGAACCCAGCCGAAGGTATCCTCGACAGTTCCGTTCTGGATGCCGACGATAGTGTCATACAGCAGGTGGGAAACCTCGCCTATTTTGCCTTCGTTTATCGTTATCTCCCTGTCGCCGACAATAAGCTCGCCGATAGGGGATATGACGGCGGCGGTACCGGTGCCGAAAGCCTCCTCCAGCGTGCCGTTATCGGCCGCATTTACGACCTCCTCCAGCGACAGGCGGCGTTCTGTCACCCTGTAGCCCTTTGAACGGAGTACCTCGATACAGGACATTCTCGTTATGCCGCCTAAAATCGAGCCTTCAAGAGAGGGAGTTATAACCTCGCCGTTTATCTTGAAAAACACATTCATCGTGCCGACTTCCTCTATGTACCTGCGCTCGACGCCGTCCAGCCACAAAACCTGCGTGTAGCCCTTTTTCTCGGCTTCGTCCTGCGCCTTGAGCGACGCGGAATAGTTGCCGGCGGTTTTGGTAAAGCCCATACCGCCCTTGACCGCGCGGACGTACTTTTGCTCGACGTAGATTTTTACCGGGTTTATGCCCTCCTTGTAGTAAGAGCCGACAGGGGACATTATCACAATGAAAAGCAGGTGCTTTGCGGGGTGGACGCCCAAATGCGGGTCGAGAGCTATGATAAACGGGCGGATATAGAGGGCGGTGTTCTCGCCGTCGGGTATCCAGTCCTTGTCGATATCGACAAGCTTCTTTATCGCCTCAACGCAGAAATCCTCGTCGATAAGCGGTATGCACAGCCTGTCGTTGGACACGTTGAGCCGCTGCATATTCTTGTCGGGGCGAAACAGCGCCGCGCCGCCGTTCGGTCTGCGGTACGCCTTCATGCCCTCGAACACCTCCTGACCGTAGTGCAGGCACATGGCGGACGGGTCAAGCGAAAGCGGACCGTATGGTACTATGCGCGGGTCGACCCAGCCGCGTCCGTCATAGTAATCCATAAGAAACATATGGTCGGTAAAGTAATTACCGAAGCCCAGCCCCTCGACGGGCGGCTTTTGTTTTTTGTTCTGAGTCAGCGTTACCTTGATTTCCTGCATGATTTTACACCTTCTTATAAATTCTTATAAATTTTCAAGGATTTTTTCTGTCATCTGCGCGGTGGAAAGCGGCGTCACACGGCTCGTGCCGACAATGTCCGCCGTGCGGAAGCCGTCGTTTAACACACGGTTTACCGCGTTTTCCATATCGTCCGCCTCTTTTTCAAGTCCGAACGAAAAGCGAAGCATCATGGCGGCTGACAGCACCGTCGCTATCGGGTTTGCGATGCCCTTGCCCGCGATGTCCGGCGCGGAGCCGTGTATCGGTTCGTAAAGCCCGCGCTTGCCGTCGCCCAAAGAGGCTGAGGCGAGCATACCGATAGAGCCTGTTATCTGCGACGACTCGTCGGACAGTATGTCGCCGAACATATTTGACGTGACGACAACGTCAAACTGCTGCGGGTTTTTGATAAGCTGCATGGCGGCGTTGTCGACCAGCATATCGGTGCAGGCAACGTCGGGATACTCCGCGGCGACGCGGTGAACGACCTCCCGCCAAAGCCGCGAGCTTTCAAGCACGTTTGCCTTGTCTATCGAAATCACGTTTTTGTTTCTGAGCCTTGCGGAGTTGAACGCGACACGCGCTATCCGCTCGACCTCCATCTCGCTGTAACACTCGGTGTCATACGCCTCGAGACCGTTTTTACCGTCCCTTCTGCCGCGCTCGCCGAAGTAGATGCCGCCGGTTAGCTCGCGTATCATCAAAAGGTCAAACCCCTTGGCGGCGACCTCCTCCCGCAGAGGACACGCCTCTTTCAGAGCGGGGTAGAGCTTTGCCGGGCGCAGGTTGGTGTAAAGTCCCAGCGCGGCGCGAATGCCGAGCAGCGCCTTTTCGGGGCGCAGATGACCGGGCAGCGTGTCCCACTTGGGTCCGCCCACCGCGCCCAGCAGCACGCTGTCGGAAGCAAGACAGCCGTCCACCGTCTCCTGCGGCAGCGGGTTGCCCGTCTTGTCGTAGGCGCAGCCGCCCATCAGATATTCGCTGAAATTGAATTTATGCGAATATTTGCCGCCGATTTTATTCAGCACGGCTACGGCGCTGTCCACAATTTCAGGACCGATGCCGTCGCCTTTCAGCAGCGCGATATTAAATTCCATTTCACGTTCCTCCCTTACTTTATAAGACCTTTTTTGACCGACTCGACAAGCCCGCCGCCCAAAATTATGTCCTGAATGAACTTGGGAAACAGCTGGGTTTTATACTGCTTGCCGGTCGTTTTGTTGTAAATCACGCCGCCGTCGAGGTCAGCTTCAAGCATATCGCCCTCGCTTATCGCATCCACCGCCTCGGGGCATTCCAGTATCGGCAGACCGATGTTTATCGAGTTGCGGTAGAAAATGCGCGCGAAGCTCTTGGCGACGACAAGCGAAATCCCGCTCTCCTTAATCGCTATCGGCGCATGCTCACGGGATGAGCCGCAGCCGAAGTTGTAGCCCGCGACCATAATGTCGCCCTGCCGGACGCGGTTTACAAAGGTCTTGTCAAGATCCTCCATACAGTGGGAGGCAAGCTCCTTTTTGTCAATGGTGTTGAGGTATCTTGCGGGGATTATAACGTCGGTGTCGACGTTGTCCGCGTATTTTATAACTTTACCGGTAAATTTCATATTATTCTACCTCCTTGGGGTGGGATATCTTGCCCGTTATCGCGCTTGCCGCGGCAACGACCGGGCTTGCAAGGTACACCTCCGACTCGGGGTGACCCATTCTGCCTACAAAGTTGCGGTTGGTGGTGGAGACTGCCCGCTCACCCTTGGCAAGTATGCCCATATGACCGCCAAGACACGGTCCGCAGGTCGGCGTGGACACCGCCGCGCCGCTTTCGATAAAGGACTTTATAAGCCCCATCTCCATCGCCTCAAGATATATCTTCTGCGTCGCGGGAATGACAATGCAGCGCACGTTTTTGGCGACCTTTTTGCCGCGCATTATCTTTTCGGCGGCGATAAGATCCTCCAGCCTGCCGTTGGTGCAGGAGCCTATCACGACCTGGTCGATTTTGATATCCTCTATCTCCTCGACAAGGCGGGTGTTTTCGGGAAGGTGCGGGAAGGCGACCGTCGGCTTAATCTGCGACAGGTCTATGACGTACACCGCGTCGTACTGAGCGTCGTCATCCGCCTTGAAAACGCGCGGCTCGCGGCAGCCGTGGGCGCGGACGTATTCTATCGTCTTGTCGTCCACCTCGAAAATGCCGTTTTTGCCGCCCGCCTCTATCGCCATATTCGCCATACACAGTCTGTCGGATACGGACAGCGAGTGAACGCCCTCGCCGGTAAATTCCATAGACTTGTAGAGCGCGCCGTCCACGCCTATCATACCGATTATGTGCAAAATCACGTCCTTGCCGGTGGCATAGCCCTGAAGGCTGCCGCGCAGCTCAAACTTGATGGCGGAGGGAACCTTAAACCATGCTTTGCCTGTCGCCATGCCGCACGCCATATCGGTCGAGCCGACGCCGGTCGAAAACGCGCCCAGCGCGCCGTATGTGCAGGTGTGGCTGTCCGCGCCTATCACAACGTCGCCCGACACCACCAGCCCCTTTTCGGGAAGGATTGCGTGCTCCACGCCCATATCTCCCACGTCGAAAAAGTTTTCGATGTCCATTTTCCCGCAAAAGTCGCGGCACATTTTGCACTGCTCCGCCGCCTTGATGTCCTTGTTGGGGGCGAAATGGTCCATAACCATCGTCACCTTTTTGCCGTCAAAAACCCTGTCAAGACCGAGCTTTTTATATTCGGCGATGGCAACGGGCGACGTGACGTCGTTTCCGAGCACCAAATCGAGGTCGGCGATGATAAGCTGCCCTGCCTCCACGCTGTCAAGACCGGCGTGTGCGGCAAGGATTTTCTGTGTCATTGTCATGCCCATAGTGTTTGTTATTCTCCTTTTTGTGATAAAATATATTCAAATGAATCGGTAAGAGCGGTAAAGCTCGCCTCGATAACGTCGCTTGAAACGCCGATTGTCGACCAGCTCTCGCCGCCGTTTGACGACTCTATCAGCACCCGTATTTTCGACGCCGTCGCGCTGCCGTCTATAACCCTTACCTTAAAGTCGGTCAGCTGCATATCCGAAATCTGTGGGTAAAACACGCAGAGCGCGCGGCGAAGCGCGTTGTCAAGCGCGTTTACAGGTCCGTTGCCGACAGCGCCCGTTATCTCGGTCTTGCCCTTCACGTTGAGCGACACAATCGCGCTGGACTGCATCGACCCGTCGGAGGTCGGAAAGTCGTCAGTCACCTTGAAAAACTCAACGACAAAGCTGGGCTTCCACAGCCCGAGCTGTTTTTTTATAAGCAGCTCAAAGCTCGCCTCCGCCGCCTCGTATGTATACCCGTAAAACTCCCGCTCCTTTAAAACGGCAAGAAGCCGCGCCGTTTCGGGGGAGCTTTTATCAATTTCGGGGATAAACTTCTGTATTTTAGGAAGTATCGTGCCTCTGCCCGACACCTCGCTTGTTAAAAACTTGCGGTGGTTGCCGACAAGCTCGGGATCGATATGCTCAAACGAGCGGGTGAGCTTCATCACCCCGTCGATATGCATACCGCCCTTGTGAGCAAACGCGCTTTTGCCGACGTAGGGCTTGTTGCCCTTAAGCCGCACGTTTGACACGTCCGATATGAGCATGGCGGTCTGCCGCAGGCTCTTTATGTCTCCGCTCACCTCAAATCCGCACTTTAAGGCAAGGTTTGCGATTATCGTCGACAAGTCCGCGTTTCCGCACCGCTCGCCGAAGCCGACAAACGTTCCCTGAACGCTGGAAGCGCCGCTTATGACGGCGCATACCGAGTTTGCCGCGGCACAGCCGCAGTCGTCGTGGCAGTGTATGCCGATTTTGACGTCGGGGAATTTTTCACAGACCGTCTTTGTTACGCGCGCCAGCTCGTGCGGCATCATACCGCCGTTTGTGTCGCAAAGACAAATGGTATCCGCCCCCGCGCTTTTTGCCGTCTCCAGCACGCGCATGGCGTATTCGGGGTTGTTTTTATATCCGTCGAAAAAATGCTCCGCGTCAAAAACGACCTCTTTATTAAGACCTTTGAGATAGCTTATGGTGTCGAAAACCATTTCAAGGTTGCTTTCAAGCGGGATTTTGAGTATCTCGGTGACGTGCAAATCCCACGCCTTGCCGAAAATCGCGCAGACGGGCGTGTCTGCCGACAGCAGGCTTTTTATGTTCGCGTCGTCCTCAACGCGCACATTGCTCCTGCGGGTGCTGCCGAAGGCGCACAGCCGCGCGCGGCGCAGCCTCAGCTTTTTAACCTCCTCGAAAAACTGGAGATCCTTCGGGTTGGAGCCGGGGTTTCCCGCCTCGATGCAGTCCACCCCGAACTCGTCCAGCGCCTTTACGATTTTCAGCTTGTCTGACACCGAAAAGGAGATGCCCTCGCCCTGAGAGCCGTCCCTCAGCGTCGAATCATAGATTTCAATCCGTCTCATTTTTTCCCTTATTGCATAAGCTGATTTACCGCCGACAGGTACGCTTCGATGCTCGATTCGATTATGTCGGTGGACAGCCCGCGTCCGTTAAAGCTTTTCGCTTCGCTTTTCAGCTTCAAAATAACCTCGCCCAACGTGTCTCTGCCCTGCGACACGGCGCTGATGATAAACTTTTCAAGCGTATGGGAGGGCGGCAGCACTATCTTGTCGATAGCGGCGTAAAGCGAGTCGATTGAGCCGTCGCCGATTGCCGTCTGTTCGAAAAACTCGTTGTCCTTTTTAAGGCAGATAGTGGCGGAAACGCCGCTTTTGCCCATCGTCTGCACGTCAAACGAGACGAATTTATACATACCCTCCGTCTTGACGGTGTTGTTGTTGACAAGCGCTTCTATATCGCCGTCCGTAACCGTCTTTTTCGCGTCGCACAGCTCCTTGAACCGTGCAAACGCCGTTGCAATCTCCTCGTCGGAAAGCTCGTAGCCCAGCTCTGACAGCCGCGTTGTAAACGCATGCTTGCCCGAATGCTTGCCAAGCACCATCTTGTTTGTCGTGACGCCGACCGACTCGGGGGTCATTATCTCGTAGGTCTCTTTTTTGGCAAGCACGCCGTGCTGATGTATGCCCGCCTCGTGTGCAAAGGCGTTTTGCCCGACAATAGGCTTGTTTATCGGCGCGGTCTGCCCGATTATGTTGTATATGAGGTTGCTTGTGCGGTATATCTGCTTTGTGTCGATGCGGGTGTCCGCCTCGTAGAATGGCTTGCGCGTTTTAAGCGCCATCACGACCTCCTCAAGCGCGGTGTTGCCCGCCCGCTCGCCGAGACCGTTCACCGCGACCTCGATTTGCGTCGCGCCGCCCAGCACGCCGGCAAGCGAGTTTGCCACCGCCATACCGAGGTCGTTGTGGCAGTGGACGGAAAACTCC
>CANQVN010000066.1 GCA_947627315.1 uncultured Clostridia bacterium
CTCAGCATTGCCATCACTATCGACTGCGCGTCGGTCGGAAACGCGGGGTAGGGCGCGGTCTCCACCCTGCCCGGGGAGCGCAGATACTCCCACGCCCGGCAGGCGGAAACGCAGTTTTTCCCGCAGGTTATATGCCCGCCCGCGCGCCGCATAACCTCGCAGACAGCCGCAAGATGCGCGGGGTTTACGCCGTTTACGGTGACGCTGCCGTTTGTCGCAAGCCCCGCGGCAAGATAGGTCGCCGCCTCTATTCGGTCGCCCATTACGGAAAAGCTCGCCCCGTGCAGCTTTTCGACCCCCTCTATAACGATAATGCCGCCGCCCGCGCCGCTTATCCTGCCGCCCGCCGCATTGATAAATTCCGCAAGAGCCGAAATTTCCGGCTCCCGCGCCGCGTTTGTGACAGTGGTCGTGCCGGCGGCGCACGCCGCCGCCAGCATTATATTCTCGGTCGCGCCGACGCTGGGGTAGCGCAGAAAAACGTCCGTACCGTGCGGCGCGCCGCGGCAAATCACCCTGTTTTGGTCGTCGGTGATATCCAGCCCCATTTTGGCAAACGCCGAAAGGTGCATATCAATCGGTCTTGCGCCGAGCTCACAGCCGCCCGGCATACACTGCTCCGCTTTTTTGAACCTGCCCGCCGCCGCGCCTAAAAACAGCGCCGTCGAGCGCATTTTCCCGACAAGGGCGCAGGGTATCTCGCAGGCATGCGCATCCGCCGCGTTTACCGTTATCGTCCCTTTTTCAAAGGTCGTTTTGCACCCGAAAACGCGTAAAATCTCAAGCGTATACAAAACGTCGGTTATGTCGGGGCAATTTGTCAGGGTCACCGTCCCCTCGCCCACCAGCAGACAGGCGCAGAGGATGGGAAGCACGGCGTTTTTCGCGCCGGACACGGTAACGTCGCCGACAAGCGGGACGCCGCCGCTTATTATGTATTCGGACATTAAAATACCTCCCGATAAGCTTTAGTCTATCATATGCCTTATCGGGAGCCGCGGTTACTTTTTCACAATGTCGTATATACCGCGGTAAATGACCTCCGCCGCCGAAAGCTGAGCCATGCCGCGCGCCGCGGCGGAGAGCCGCGACGCCATCTCGGGGTCGCCTTTAACGCCGAGCGCCATCGAATAAAGCTTGTCGGCGGTCGCGTCCTTTTCCTGCATGATGAGCGCCGCGCCGTTATTCACAAGCGACATGGCGTTGTGATACTGGTGGTTATGGGTGACGTTGGGCGAGGGTATCAGAATCGACGGCTTGCCCTGCGCCATTATCTCGCCCAGCGTTATAGCTCCGGCACGGGAAATGACAAGGTCGCACGCCGCAAGCCGCTCCGGCATATCGTAGATGTACTCTACGACCTCAATGCCCGGCTTTCCGTCAAACCCGCGCTCTTTAAGCTGCTGCGGCATCCACTTGTAGCCAAACGAGCCTGTCGCGTGGGTGTGCATAAAATCGCCTCTTTTGGCGTTTTTGAGTATAAAATCAACAAACAGCCGATTTATCTCTCTTGCGCCGAGCGAGCCGGCAAAGGAGAGAATGTAAAACGCATTATCCGGAATACCCAGCTTTTTTCGCGCCTGCTTTTTGTCGCAGAACAAAAAAGCCTCGTCAAGCGGGTTTCCCGACAGAATGAGCTTTTTCGCGCCGGGAAAATATTCGCGCGAGCTGTCAAAGCTTATAAAGACGCAGTCGGCTTTGCGGGAGAGAAACCTGCTTGTAACGCCGGGGTAGGCGTTTTGCTCGTGTATGCAGCTTTTAACGCCCGTAAGCTGCGCGGCGTAAACGGCGGGCGCGCTGACGTAGCCGCCCGTACCGATAACGATATCCGCGCCGAAATCGGAAATCAGCTTTTTGCAGTCGTTTGTCGCTTTTACAAAAAGCCGCAGCGTGTTTAGGTTTTTCGGAGAAAGCGACCGCCTCAGCCCCTCGACCCGAATGTATTCCATATCAAACCCGCTTTTTTTGACAAGCTTTTCTTCAAGCGAGCCGCGATTGCCGACAAACAGAATGCTGCTGCCGGGGTTTTTACTCTTTATCGTTTTAGCGACGGTCAGCGCGGGGTTGATATGCCCCGCCGTGCCGCCGCCCGCAAGCAATACCTTCATAAGCACACCTACGACTTATCAATATAACTGAACCTCGATACCGACAGAACGATACCCATCTCGAACAGCAGCATAACAAGCGAGCTTCCGCCGTAGCTGAAAAACGGCAGAGATATGCCGGTCGACGGCAGGGCGTTTGTGACAACGAGGATGTTGAGCAGCGTCTGCACGGCGACGTGGGAGGTTATGCCAATCGCCATCAGCGAGCCGAACTTATCGCGCGCGTTAAGCCCGATGTAAAATCCGCGCCATATGAGCATTACAAACAGCATTATCAAAAGCAGCGCGCCGATAAAGCCAAGCTCCTCGCAGATGATGGAAAAAATATAGTCGTTCTGCGCCTTGGGCAGATACAGATGCTTCTGCCGCGACTGACCGAGTCCCAATCCCATAAGCCCGCCCGAGCCTATGGCGTACAGCGACTGGACGACCTGATAGCCCTCGCCGGACGAGTCGGAAAACGGGTCGAACCAGATTTTAAGACGGGTGAGCATATACGGTTTTATGACCGCCAGCACCGCAAAACCGATACCGGCGAGCGGGATTACCCCCGCAAAGTACCTGAGCTGCACGCCGCCCACAAACATCATCACCGCGCCCAGCGCCAAAATGACAATCGCGCCCGAAAGGTGCGTTTCAATAGCTACAAGAAAAACGACGACGCCGAGCATTACAAGCAGCGGCAGAACGCCGACGGTGAATTTTTTCATCTGCTTGTAGTTTGCCGAGATGTAGGACGCGAAGCTGACGATTATCGCAAGCTTGCCTATTTCGGAGGGCTGAAACTGTATTCCCAGCTTGAGCCAACGCCTGCCCTCGCCCGCGTTTATGCCGATACCGGGTATCAAAACCAGTATAAGCAGCACTACTGCGATACAGAGCAGCGGAAAGGCGTATTTGCGAAAGCGGTGGTAGTCGAAAAACGCAACACCCAGCATAATGGCGACGCCGATTAACGCAAAGATAAGCTGACGCTTGATGTAGTAGTAGCTGTCGCCGTTTTCGTAATAGCCGTAGACGTAGCTTGTCGACGCTATCATAACAAGCCCGAACGCGGTAAGCACCAGCACCAGCAGCAAAAAAGGCGCGTCAATCCGCCCGACGCTGCCCAAAGCCGGACGCTTTTTTTCTGCTATCGCGCCCCCGCTCTGCCCGACGCCGGATACCGCCTTGCTATTTTTACCGCGAAATCCATGTCTGCGCGGATTATGTCGTTTTGCCGTTTTTGCCATATGACCTCTGTCAAATAAAATATAACGCCTGATATATTATACCCCACAGCGCGCCCGCGCAGGCGACCGCCGACACCGCCGTGAACACCAGAACAATCGTAACCTCTTTCCACCCGCACATTTCAAAGTGGTGGTGGATGGGGGTCATTTTGAAAATGCGCCTGCCGTGGGTCAGCTTGAAATACGAGACCTGAAGCACGACGGACAGCCCCTCGATAAGATAGACAGCCCCGCCCAGCAGGACAAAATAAGGCATATCGTAGGACATGGCGAGCGATACGACAAGCGCGCCCAGAAAGAGCGAGCCTGTGTCCCCCATAAACACCTTGGCGGGGTGGAAGTTGTAGATAAGAAACGCGAGCAGCCCGCCCGAGGCGGATGCGGCAAGCACGCCAAGCCCGCGGCTTCCCGCGCCCGCCGCGTTGTAGACAAGCGCGACAAGCACAAACGCCAGGGTGTAGGGTAGCGTCACGCTTGTCGCAAGCCCGTCCAGCCCGTCGGTGAGATTTACCGAATTTACAAAAAAGAATAAAAACGGGATTATTAAAATGAAATAGAAATATCCCAAATGCAGACGTACAGACACAAACGGGATATACAAATCGGTCGAGATAAAGCCGTCGAAATAAAGCGCGGCGATATAAAGGGTAACGACCGCCAGCAGCAAAATCGTCTTTTGGCGGACGCTCAGACCCTTGTTATGCTTTCGCACAATTTTAATATAGTCGTCCACAAAGCCGATAACGCCGCACAACGTCATAAACAGCAGCGCGTACAACAGCCTTCTGTCTGACGAAAAGACGCTGTCCGCGCCCAAAATGAGCGTTATTGCCAGTATCGGGACAATGAAAATAATTCCGCCCACCGTCGGCGTACCCATTTTTGCCTTGTGCCAGGACGGACCGATTTCAAGAATGCTCTGCCCGAATTTGAGGCGGCGCAGCCAGGGCAGTACCAGCCCGCCGAACACGGCGGAAAGAACAAAGGTGAGCGACATTGCCATTATCAAAACGGTGTTCATTTTTTCCATTCCCCCAAAAACGCGGTCACAAGCTCGGACAGGTTCATCGAAAGCGAACCTTTGAACAGTATGTTGTCGCCCCGCCGCGCGATTTTTTTGATAAGCTCCAACGCCTGCGCGTTGTCTTCACAGCCGAAAGCGACCTCTCCCAGCTCGTCTTTGAGATATCGCATGCTTTTGCCTATGCAGATAACGGCGCGCGGCTCCAGCCTTTTTATATCCGGCGCGAGCGCGCGGTGATACATTTCCGACTTTTCTCCAAGCTCCAGCATATCGCCCAGCACAAGCAGCCTGTCGCCCTCATACCCGCTCATCACGTTAAAGGCGGCGCGCATACTGTCGGGCGAGGCGTTGTAGCAGTCGTCGAAAATGCGAAGTCCGTTAAATTCATAGATATTCTGCCGCCTGCCGTCGCCGGAAAAGCTCTCAATGCCCTCTATCAGCAGCTTTTCGTCACATCCAAGCGCGTACCCTGCGGCAAAGGCGGCAAGCGCGTTATATATGTTATGCCGCCCCATAACGGACAGCGTTACAGGATAGTCCCGCCCGTTACAGCTCAGTATAAAATGATTATCGACAATTTGCCGCGCAAGTATATCACAGCTTTTGTTTTCGATGCCGAAACGCAGCGTTTTCCTGTCCGTTTCAAGCGTTTTCAGCATATCGTCGTCGCCGTTTATGACAGCGGCGCCGTCTCGCGGCAGAGCTTCTATTATCTCGCTTTTTGCCTTTAATATATTTTCTCTCGAGCCGAGCAGCTCGATGTGCGAAACACCGATGTTTGTTATAACCGAAACGTCTGGACGGGCGATACTGCACAGGTAGCGTATCTGCCCTGTGCCGCGCATACCCATCTCCAGCACGACCGCGCCGTCGCTCTCATCCGTATCAAGCGCGCTCAGCGGCAGTCCCAGCTCGTTATTCCGGTTGCCCTTCGAACAGTTTACCTTCATACATTTGCCGAGCGCTGCGGCAATGAAGTTTTTGGTGGTGGTTTTGCCGACGCTGCCCGTCACCGCCACCCGCTTTGCCGAAAGCCCCGACAGGTGGAGCGCGGCGATATCCCCTATCGCCCGCAAAACGTCGTCCACCACAACGCAGGGGTTGCGGCAGCCGTCGGGTCGTCTGTCCGTAAGATAGGCGATACCGGCGATATCGTCAAGCGCGGGGATAAAGTCAAACCCGTCCGCCCGCTGCCCGCGCAGCGCGGCGAAAATCGTACCGCCCGTCACGCGGCGCGAGTCTGTTTCAAGCGAGTAGACGACCATATCGTCCCCGTACAGTATGCCGCCCGTTTTTTCGGCTATCCGGGAAAGTGTAAGCTTCATTTCCCGAGCCTTTCCATTATATTCAACGCAATTTCACGCTCGTCAAACTCTACCCGCCTGTCGCCGATTATCTGATATTTCTCATGCCCCTTGCCCGCAAGCACGACAATGTCGCCGGGGCGCGCCATATCTATCGCGTGCTCTATCGCCTCGCGGCGGTTTTCAATGACGGCGCGCGGGGTGCGGCTTTTTTTCATACCCTCTAAAATATCCTCGATTATAGACGACGGCTTTTCGCCGCGCGGGTTGTCGGAGGTGACAACGACGTAGTCCGAAAGCCTTGCCGCGATGCCGCCCATTATCGGGCGCTTGAGCCTGTCGCGATCCCCGCCGCAGCCGAAAACGGTTATTATCCTGCCGGCGGCATACTCCCGCACCGAGCTTAATATGTTTTCAAGCCCGTCGGGGGTGTGGGCGTAGTCTATCATAACGGTGTAGTCCCTGTCGCCGCTTATCACCTGCGCTCTGCCCGAGACGGGGTAAAGCTGTGAAAGCGCCGGCGCCATATCGTCCAGCGTAAAGCCGAGCGCATACACCGCGCCGATGGCGGCAAGCGCGTTATAAACGGTGAAAATACCGGGGCTTGCGACCTTCACCCGCGCTATCCCGCCGCGCGTCACGGCGAGAAAGCGAACGCCCTGAGCTTTCGGCTTTATATCCTTTGCGACAATATCGGCATGGTTATAGCGGCGCGAATAGGTGGTTTTCGGGCATTCAAGCTGCTCGCTTAACATATTCCCCGCCTCGTCGTCGATGTTGAGAACCGCCCTCTTTGTCTGTAAAAACAGGCGGCGCTTCGCTCCAAAGTAATGCTCCATGTCGCCGTGGTAGTCAAGATGATCCTCGCTGAGATTGGTAAATACCGCCGCATCAAAGTCAATGCCGCACACCCGCTTCTGGTCAAGCGAGTGGGACGAGACCTCCATTACGACGTATTCGACCTGCGCCTGCACCATTTGGCAGAGAAGCGAGCAGAGCTTATAAGGCTCGGGGGTGGTTGCGCCCGACGGCAGCTCGGTCTCCCCTATCATATTGGATACGGTGCCGATAAGCCCCGTTTTTTTGCCCATGCTGTCAAGAATTTGTTTTATATAATAAACGGTGGAAGTCTTGCCGTTTGTGCCTGTAACGCCGATAAAGCGCAGCTTTTTTTCGGGGTGGTCAAACCACTGCGCCGAAAGCTCGAACACCGCCTTTCGCGTGTCCGGCACGATTATGTGCGGAAGCGTGCTGTCCGTTTTATGCTCCGCGACTATAACCGCCGCGCCGTTTTGCTGGGCGGACAGAGCAAACCTGTGTCCGTCCGCCGCGCTGCCCGAAAGGCAGACAAAGGCGCAGCCGGGCGTCACCCGCCGCGAGTCGCAGCACAGGTCCGTTATTTCAGTGTCGGGAATGTCCTTTATATCATAAATTCCCGACAGCAGCTTGGAAAGTTTCATTTTACCCTCCGTCAGTTGGATACGTCGTCGTAGTTTTTATAATAAGCCGTTATCACCGTTCCCGCCTCAACGACAGTTCCCGCCGCCGGCTCCTGCGACGTTATCAGCGCGGTGTTTTTGGTACTCTCGTTGCCCACGGTCCGAAGGTTCAGCCCGCTGTTGTTAATGTCTCTTGCCGCTCCCGAAATGCTCATACCGGTAATATCGGGAACGGTCACCGTCGCCGAAGGCTCCCGTCCGTTTGTATACAAAACGACCGTGCCTGTGCGCGGGATTGACGTGCCGCTCTTGGGTATCTGGCTGTCAACCGTACCCTCTCCGCCGATTATTCTGTAAGACAGCCCGCTCTCCTCTATCTTGCTTATCGCCTCGTCGGTCGTAAGACCGGACACGGCGGGGACGGCGGTGTCAAGGCTCTGCTTTTCCTCGTCGGTGTACTGCGGCGTTATTTCAAGGTAGGGCAAAACGTCCGCAAGTATCTTGCCCGCGACGGGAGCGGCGGTAAGTCCGCCGAAATACTCGGGTCCCGTCGGCTCGTCAAGCATAACGAGGATTGCCACCTGCGGGTCGTCCGCGGGGGCGTAGCCTATAAACGATGCGATATACTCCTCCTCGCCCGTCGAGCTTTCGGTCGCAAGCTTTTCGGAGGTACCCGTTTTACCGGCGACGCGGTAGCCCTTTACATAGGCGTTTTTACCCGAGCCGACCTTTACCGCGTCCTCCAAAAGCGCGCTCACCTTTTCCGAGGTCTCTTTTGATACGACCTGCCGCTTGATTCCGCTCTCTATTGTTTTTACGACCGTCTTGCCGCCATTTTCGTCCGTCGAGGTTATCTCCTTGACGACGTGCGGGGTGACAAGGTTGCCGCCGTTTGCGACGGCGGCGACCGCCGTTATCATCTGGATAGGCGTCACCTTGAACCGCTGACCGAACGACGCTGTCGCAAG
>CANQVN010000067.1 GCA_947627315.1 uncultured Clostridia bacterium
CGAACACGGTAGTTAAGCTTCGTTGTGCAGACAATACTTGGTTGGTCACGACCCGGGAAAATATGTTATGCCGACACCTGAAAAAAGAGAGTCCACGACTCTCTTTTTGTTTTGTTTTTACGGCGCAGCATAAGATACGCGGTGCGGTTTATTTTTTCAAAATGCGGATATGGCAAATCTGTCCTGCCGATACTCCCGACCGGGGTTGCCAAGCGGCGCACGGTTGTGGTATAATCGAAACAAGGGGGTGCAAAGCTGTGCCTATGTATGAGCTTGCGGGGCTTGCCGTCGACATTCGCCCGCGCTTTGACTTTATCATAAACCAGTGCGCCGAATACAGAAAAGACGCGCCCGCCGCCGATTTTGAGGTGCGCGTGAGCAAGGACGAGATAGAAAAAGAGCGGAAAATGTCCGGCGCGGGCTTTTCGGAAGGTTATCTTGAAAGCGTTTGCGCCTACCGCCAAATCTGCGAGCGGCTGCCCGAATACGGCGCGATACTGCTGCACGGCTCGGTGATAGAGTGCGGCGGACGCGGGATAGCCTTTGTCGCGCCGAGCGGCACCGGCAAGACCACCCACACGCTGCTGTGGAAAAAGCTGTACGGCGCGGTTGTCATAAACGGCGACAAGCCGATAGTCCGCTTTGAAAACGGAGCGCCTTACGCATACGGCACGCCCTGGGCGGGCAAGGAGAATATGCAGAAAAACGCCCGCGTCGGGCTTACGGACATATGCTTTATAAAGCGAAGCTTTGTCAACAAAACCCGACCTGTGCCGGCGGACGCCGCCGCGCTTTTGCGGCAGCTTTATATCCCGCGCGGCGCGGAAAACGCCGTCCGCGCGCTGGAGCTTGCAGACAGGCTTATAAATACCTGCTCGCTTTGGACTGTCGAGTGCGACATGAGCGACAACGCCGCCAAAGCCGCCCGCCGCGCGATATTCGGCAGTAATTAAACGGTAACCCCGCGAAACAATGTGTTCCGCGGGGTGTTTTTATTGAGTCTGCTGTCCGTAATAGGCGTTTTTACCGTGCTTTCGCAGATAGTGCTTATTAAGAAGCGTCTGCTGCATACGCTCCCTGTCGGGAGCGAGCCTTTGCGTGAAAAACGCCATATATGCAAGCTCCTCCAAAACGACGGCGTTGTGAACGGCGTTGTCCGCGTCCGTTCCCCATGCAAACGGTCCGTGGGAGAAAACAAGCGCCGCGGGAACGTCGGCAGGGGACAGGTTCTTGAACGTCTCGATTATCACGTTGCCCGTCTCCGTCTCGTAATCGCCCGCGATTTCCTCGTCCGTCATAGGGCGCGTGCAGGGGATATCGCCATAAAAATAGTCGCCGTGGGTCGTGCCGAGCGCGGGGATTGACCGTCCCGCCTGGGCGAAAATCGTCGCCCAGCGGCTGTGGGTGTGGACAATCCCGCCAAGCTCGGGAAAGGCGCGATAGAGCGCGACGTGGGTCGGCGTGTCGGACGACGGCTTCCACTTGCCCTCGACCACCTTCCCGTCAAGGTCGACTACCACCATATCCTGCTCGCTCATACCGTCGTAACTGACGCCCGACGGCTTGATGACGACAAGCCCGCGCTCGCGGTCGATGCCGGAAACGTTGCCCCAGGTAAAGGTGACAAGCCCGTATTTCGGCAGCGCAAGGTTGGCGTTTAACACCTGTTTTTTCAGCGATTCAAGCATACGAAAATCTCCTTATTTAAATTTCCAGGCAAGGTCGTTCAAAAACAGCTCGCGCTCAAGCTCATCCGGACGGGTGTCCTTTGAAATATGGACAAACTCGATGTCCATAATCCGCGCCCAGTCGGAGAGCAGGCGCGCGTCTGCTGCATATGACAGCACCGTGTGATGCGCGCCGCCGCAGAGTATCCAGCAGTTCGCCCCCGTTTTAAGGTCGGGCAGCGGCTTCCACATAACCCGCGCGACAGGCAGGTTGGGCATTTCCATTATCGGCTTTACCGCCTCGATGTCCTGCGCTATCATACGAAGTCTGCCGCCCATATCTATAATCGAACAGACGGTACCCCGCCCCGCTCTGCCCTCGAAAACGAGGCGGGCGGGGTCCTTGCGGTTCATACCGATGCCCAAATGGTGCGTTTCAATCCGCGGGCGACCGGCGGCAACGGACGGGCAGACCTCCAGCATATGCGCGCCGAGCGAATATTCCGCGCCGGGCGTGAGGTGGTAGGTGTAGTCCTCCATAAAGGTGGTGCCGCCGCCAAGCCCTTCCGTCATCGCCTTGATTACAGAGGTGAGCGCGGCGACCTTCCAGTCGCCCTCGCCGCCGTAGCCGTAGCCCTGCGCCATAAGCCGCTGGGTGGCAAGCCCGGGCAGCTGCTCCATCCCGTACAAATCCTGGAAGGTGTTTGAAAAGGCGCGGCAGCCCTCGCTGTCAAGCATACGCTTTATTCCAATCTCCTCGCGCGCCTGATAGCGGATAGCCTCGGTGTTTTCCGTCGCTATGTCGTAATCTTTTTCATACTCGGAATAGAGCGCGTCGATTTCCTTTTCGGAAACGGCGTTCATCTGTTCCACAAGGTCGCCGACAGCCCAGGTATTTACCTGCCAGCCGAGCTTTATCTGCGTGCCGACCTTGTCGCCCTCGGTGACGGCGACCTCGCGCATATTGTCGCCAAAACGCATAACCTTGAGCGCGCGGGAGAACGCCGCGCCGACGGCGGCGCGCATCCAAACCCCAAGCTCATCCAGCACGTCCTCGTCCTGCCAGTAGCCCATTATCACCTTGCGCGGCATACGCAGCCGCGCCGCGATATATCCGTGCTCGCGGTCGCCGTGAGCCGCCTGGTTGAGGTTCATAAAGTCCATATCTATCTCTTTGTCGGGGATTTCGCGGTTATACTGCGTTGCAAGGTGGCAATACGGCTTTTGCAGCGTACACAGACCGTCTATCCACATTTTTGCGGGTGAAAAGGTGTGCATCCACACAATGACGCCGGCACAGCGCGCGTCGTAATTCGCCTCTCTTGCGACGTTCAATATCTCGTCGCTCGATTTGGCGGTACACTTGTATACGATTTTGCAGGGCAGCTTGCCGCTGTCGTTCATAACGTTTGCCATCTCCGCCGCGCGGGCGGCGACGGTGTCAAGCACGTCCTGTCCGTACAGCGTCTGGCTTCCGACCACAAACCAAAATTCATAGTCTTTAAGCATAATTTGCCTCCTGTCTGTTATCATATTTTGCAGTCCCCGCGCGGCTTTCGTCACGCGGGGTGATTTCTCGGGGTCCCCATACAACAGGCGTTGTATGGGGTGAGTATACGTTACATTTTCTCGACGGCGGTTTTTTCAACCTCAAGCATTTTCTTAAACCTGTCAAGATAGGCGTTAAATCCCGCGACGTCGTCGTCGTTCGGGTACATAACGCTGCTCTCGGCGTCTGCAAAAACGCGGTAGTTGAGAAAATCGGGGAGGCTGGTGCGCTTTTCGCGCATAAACGCGGCGAGCAGCGCCATACCGTACGGTCCGCCGACGCTTGCCGTCTCCATCACGCTGACGGGGGTTTGCATCGCCGCGGCAAGATACCGCTGACCGACCCCCTTGGTGCGAAACAGCCCGCCGTGGGCGACAAGCTTATCCACCTTTACCGACTCGGCGCGCAGAATGCTCATACCAAGGCTGAGCGACGCCATCGCGGAGTAGAGATGCGCCCGTGTAAACTCGGCAAGCGACATTGGCTTTGACGGGTCGCGCAGCACCATCGGCACGCCCGAGGCAAACCCCGTCGTATGCTCGCCCGACATATAGTTGCACACCGTGACCCCGCCGCAGTCAGCGTCCGCCTTCAGGCTGAGCCGATAGAGCGCGGGATAAAGCTCGTCTATATCCGCCCGCGCGCCCGTCATCTCCAAAAGCTGGAGCAGAATGTTTACCCAGGCGTTCATATCGGAGGTGCAGTTGCTGCAATGCACCATGGCGACCGGCTTTCCGTCCGGCGTTGTGACAACGTCTATCTCGGGGTGGGGATGCTCCGGGATTTTTTCAAGCACTATCATCGAGAATATTGACGTTCCGGCGGAGACGTTGCCTGTGCGGGGGCTGACGGCGTTTGTCGCCGTCATACCCGTCTGCGCGTCCCCCTCTGGCGGGCAAAACGGTATTCCCGGCTGTAGCGCGCCGGTCGGGTCGAGCAGGCGCGCGCCTTTCTCGGTGAGTGTTCCGGCAAGCTTGCCCGCGGGCAGCGGGGTGGGAAGCAGCTTTTCAAACTCCCACGGCATATCCGCCGCCAGCGGTAAAAACTTATCCATCATTTTTCTGTCGTAATAAAGCGTGTCGCTGTCGACAGGGAAAATACCCGACGCGTCGCCTATGCCGGTGACGGCGCTGCCGGTGAGACTTCTGTGAACGTAGCTTGCAAGGGTGTCAAGCCGGTCTATCCGCTTTACATGCTCCTCTCCGTTCAGCATCGCCTGGTACAGGTGCGCGATTGTCCACCGCTGCGGGATATTGAACCCGAAAAGCCCGGTAAGCTCGCTTGCCGCTTTCTCGGTGGTCGTGTTGCGCCAGGTGCGAAACGGAGTCAAAAGCCTGTCGTCTTTATCAAATGGGAGATAGCCGTGCATCATCGCCGAAATGCCGATAGCGCCGACGGTGTGCAGGGGACTGCCGTATTTATCGGCGACCTCTTTTTGAAGCTTTGAAAAGCAGCTTTGAACGCTATGCCACACGTCCTCTATCGGATAGGTCCAGTTTCCGTTTTCCAGCCTGCTCTCCCAGGTGTGCTTGCCGGAGGCGAGCGGCTGATAGCCGTCGTCTATCAGCACCGCCTTGACCTGCGTTGAGCCGAACTCGATGCCTATCGTACATGTCGACGGGTCAAAAGTGTTGTGATTTTTCATAAGTCTACTTCCTCCTGCTTTTTACGAGAGCGAATATGCTTTGCAGAACGATGAAGAAGCAGAGCAGCGCCGCTGTGAGAATGTTGGGCCAGGAGCTTGCAAGCTTTCCGTTTGTCTGCACTATCGTGCGTATCGTGCCGTTGATGAGAACGCCGAAAAACGAGCCTATCACGTTGCCGACGCCGCCTGTCAGAAGCGTGCCGCCGATAACGGAGGAGGATATCGCCTCCATCTCAAGCCCCGTCGCCTGCGCGACGCTCGCCGACATGGTGTTCATACAGTAGCAGATGCCGCCTATCGAGCAGAGAAGCGAACAGAGAACGTAAGACTTGACCTTGGTGGCTTTGACGTTCAGCCCCATCATGCTCGCCGACTGCTCGCTGCCGCCGACAGCGTAGAGCGAGCGCCCGAACTTGGTGTAGCGGAGCATGAGGAATATGACGATAAGCACCACGATGGATATTATAACGCCTATGCTGATATAGGGGCGTATTCCGTCCGATTTGAACGGGAAGTAAATGCGGAAGTTTGCGATATCGTAAAAGGTCTTGCTGACGTCCGCCGTTATCGAGAGCTGGGCGGTGGAAATGACCGCCGTCATACCGCGGGCAAAGAACATGCCCGCCATCGTGACTATAAACGGCTGTATTCCGAGAATACCGACGCAGTAGCCCTGAACGAGACCGAACACCAGCCCGACGACAATGACGACGGCGCACATTCCGAAAGCGCCCAGATGCCAGTTTGCCATACCGTATGAGAGCAGCATACAGTCAATCGCGACAAGCGAGCCGACCGAAATGTCGATGCCGCCCGTCAGCATAACGCAGGTCATACCGCACGCGACGCAGATAAGCCCCGCGTTGCTGCGCAGTATGTTGAAAAAGGTCTGCAAATTCGCAAAGCCCTTTGAGCTGTAGGCGATACAGCCCGCGATGTATAAAACGAAAAACAACGCTATCGTTATAATAAGCAGGAGTGAGTTTCCGTTTATCGCTTTTTTCTTTTCCGCCGCCGCGGGCTTTTCAAGAATAGCTGTTTTCATGCTCTTTCCACCTCTTTTCCCGATGCACGGCGGGCGTTTATCTTTGCAAACGCCTGCTTTACGGCGGGCGACTGTATGGCGACTATGACAATAACGACGACCGCCTTGAAAACGGGCGTTACGGCTGACGAAACGCCGAGGTTATACATGGTCGTTGTGATTGCCTGAATGGTAAACGCGCCTATTACAGAACCCGCAAGGTTGAACTTGCCGCCGCCGAGGCTGTTGCCGCCCAGCGCCACCGCCAAAATCGCGTCAAGCTCGTAGTTTAAGCCGATGTTGTTTGAGTCTGCGCTGGAGATGCGCCCTGCGGCGACGACGCCGGCGATAGCGGCGCACAGACCGCATATGACGTAGCAGAGGAAAATTATAAGCTTGGAGTTAAGTCCCGTGATGCGGCTTGCCGCCTTGTTGATACCAACGGACTGGATGTATGTGCCAAGCGCCGTCAGCTTCAAAAACAGAGCGACGACCGTAATGCAGACCGCGGCGATTATAATCGGGGTCGGGAAAAAGCCGATATAGTTGCCCAGCGCCTGAAACTGCTCGTTGCGAACGTACACTATAAGGTCGTTGCAGACAAGAAGCCCGATAGCGCGAGCCGCCGTCCACAGGATAAGCGTTGCGACCATAGGCTGGATGCCGAGGTGCGCGACAAGCGCGCCGTTGAACATACCGCACAGACAGCCGACGCCCATTGCCGCCAGCACCGCCACGATAAGCGGAACGGCAAGCTCCGTCGCCTGAGGCGCCGCCTTGCCCGCGAGCAAAACGCAGCAGACGGAGGCGCAAAGCGACATAACTGAGCCGACCGAGATGTCCGTTCCGGCGGAGGCGGAAACGACAAGCGTCATACCGACGGCGAGGATGGCAATTTCGCTGCCGCGGCTGAGAATGTTGATAATTCTGCCGCCCATCAGCCCGTTTGTCATCGTTATCTTAAAAAAGTCCAGCCCGTTTGAAAATCCGCCGACCGCGATATCGTGAATTATGTTGATGCACAGCACCAGCAGCATACAGAAAATCGGTAAAAACAGCTGGTATTTCGTGATTTTTTTGATTTTATTCATTCTTAGCACCTCCCGCGATAGCCGCCATTACCCGCTCTTGGTTAAGCTCGCCGTCAAGCTCGCCGACCTTCGCGCCGTCGCGCAGAACGACCATTCGGTTGCAGGTGCGCAGCATTTCCTCGATTTCGGACGAGATGAACATAATGCTCTTGCCCTCGCCCGCAAGCTGTATGATAAGCTTTGCAATCTCGGTCTTGGTGCCGACGTCAATTCCGCGGGTCGGCTCGTCAAGAATGAGAAAATCGGGGTTGGTGACAAGCCAGCGCGCAAGGATGACCTTTTGCTGGTTGCCGCCCGAAAGCTGCGCCACCGGCGTTTCACGGCTCGCCGTTTTGATTTGCAGAAGGTCGATAAATTTGTCCGCAATCTCCTCCTGCTTTGCGCGGGACAGTCTGCGGAACACGCCGCGCTTGACCTGCATGGCAAGGATTATGTTTTCCCTTACCGACAGATCGCCGATTATGCCCTCCGCCTTGCGGTCGTCAGGCAAAAGACCCATGCCGAGGTTCATCGCGGCAAGCGGGCTTGATATTTTAACTTCATTTCCGTTCACCTTTATGGTGCCTGTCTGAGCCCTGTCCGCGCCGTAGATAACGCGGGCAAGCTCGCTTCTGCCCGAACCCAAAAGACCGGTAAGTCCTATGACCTCGCCCTTGTGCATATCAAGGTCAAACGGCTTTATTGTACCCTTGTGGCTGAGTCCGCGCGCCTCGATTATAAGCGGCGCGTTTTTGTCCGGTGTGAAGTTTTCCGGCTTTATCTCGGCAAGGTCGTCGAAATCCTTGCCCATCATCGTGGCGACAAGCTTGACCCGCTGCAGCTCCGCTATCGGATACTCGCCGACAAG
>CANQVN010000068.1 GCA_947627315.1 uncultured Clostridia bacterium
TCCCCTGCGGGATATCACGGTGTATTTGTATAATCCGAATGGACTCGACAATCCCTCCGTCTCGTCGGTGCAAGCTCCACTTTGTTCGCTTTCTCGGCAGGCTCGAAAGCTCACAGGTTTCGCTGCACCTCCTCTCCGTAAAACGCTCACTTTGTTCGAGCGCTTCGCGGACAATCCCCCAGTCAGCTACGCTGACAGCCCCCTTTGCACAAGGGGGCCTTTAAAGGAAGTCAAAGCGAAAGCGCAATTTAAGCCTCCCTTGTGTAAAGGGAGGTGGCAAAGCCGCAGGCTTTGACGGAGGGATTGTCGTAAGCCGCTCGCTTCGTTCAAGCGTTTCACGGCTTGCGCCGGCGGGGCTTTCTATTTCTCGCTCAGCAGCAGAAGCTCCGCTATTATTCTGTCAAGCAGCGGGATATATTTTTTATCGACGCGGCGAATTTTATCCAGCCGCAGCGCGTCGCCGTCCCTGCTGTCGCCAAATAGTATATAGTCGGCGGACAGCCCGAGCACTCCGCATATCTTCACAAGCATTTTGACCGACATCCCCGTCCTGCCGCGCTCCAGCTCGGCAAGGTAGGAAACGCTCACGTCCAGCGCCTCCGCGAACCGCTCGCGCGTGTAGCCCATATCCTCTCTCGCTTTTCTGACCCGCGTATACAATACTATCACCTCTACATATAGTATCGGTTATTTATGATAGTATTAACATCAACTGTTACTGTATAAAAAACATCTTGACATAGTGGATGAGGCGTGTTATAGTTAATAATGTGGGAGGGGATTTAATGGTTTATTTTATACTGCTTTTGACCGCAGGGGTCGCGGCTTTTGTCACGCTGACCGTTAAAAACAACTCCCCCAAAAGCGAAAAAAGAAAAGCCGACGACGACAAGACGGGGCAAAGCGGGAAAGCGTAATAAACGCCCGCCGCGCCGGACCTGTTAAAAACTCCGTAAAGCAAGCTTTACGGAGTTTATTTTATCTTATCGTATCGGTACCCTTGGCGGTGTCGGAGGCTTTTTTCAGGTTGTCGGCGTGCTGTTCCGCCGTTTTGGCAAAATACGTCTTGTCCCCGTCGCTTATAAAATACATATTGTCGCCCTCCGCCGGGGACATCGCCGCCGAGAGCGCGGCTGCCGAGGGGGTGCAGATGGGGCCGGGCGGAAGTCCTGCGTAGACGTAGGTGTTATACTTGCTCTCGGTCATTTTATCGTCCGCCGATAGGGTGGCCTTCGGCGTGTCGAGAACGTAGTTTATCGTGCAGGTGAGCTTCAAAAGCCCGGTACTGTCTTTAAGCCTGTTTTTCAGCACCTGCGCGGCGTTTTTATACTCGCCCGCGTCGCTGCACTCGCTTTGAAGCAGCGAGGCGAGCGTTATCGCCTCGTCAAGACTCATTTTCGCCTGCTTCAAAAGCGCGGCGTTTTGCTCGGTATTGACCGTCTCGTTAAAGTGGGTCAGTATCTTTGTCACCATCGACACCGCGCTCTCCCCGACGAAAAACTCATAGTCGCCGGCGGGCAGATAGCCCTCCAGCCGACAGCGGCGCTCGGGCAGCGATTTTACAAATTCAAAATCCTTGTAGTCATACTCGTTGAGCGCGTTTTCAATCTCCTCCTGCTCCACCCGCTTGTCTGACACCAGCCGCTCGACGATATCGTCCTGCGTCTCGCCGTCGCTTATCGTGAAGGTGTAGCTTTCCGCCTGCACGGACGGCTTTTTGAGCGCGCTTATTATCTGGTCGTAGCCGAGGTTGGAATTGAGCGTGTAGTCGCCGTACTGGAACTTTCCGTCCGCCTTTTTAAGCTTGCAGTACAGCCTGAAAATAAGCGGATGCTTTATAATCCCCTCCGACTTTAACACCTTTGCTATGGCGCTTGTGCCGCCGCCCTGCTCGATTGTGACAATGGTACTCCTGTCCGGCTTTATAAACGCAAACACGTCGTTGCTCAGGCTTACAATTCCCGCCGTGAGCAGCAGCGACGCTATCACAATAAGCCCGTAATATCTCAGCTGACGCAAAAAGGTGCGGTTGTTTTCCTTTGAAAACCACAGCTTGAAATCAAACGGCTTTTTTTCCTTTCCGGACGCCTGCTCTCTTGCCGCCTCGCTGCGCGTCTGCGGCGCCGGCTCGTGCTGCGAATAAGCGGAGCGCGGCCTGTAGGAGCCTGTCACCCCGGGATAGCTGCCCGTGACGTTTGCCTTTTTCGGCTTTTTGGCGTCCCCGCCCTTTTTATCTGCCATCGCGTCTCTTCCTTTATCTGATTCTCTCCAACGGGGATTATACCCAAGATTCATTATAATATCTATGCAATTGCAAGTCAATAATAATATTGACATTAGAACAATTTTGATATAATCTAATATATGGACAACTACGCGCGAAAGGACAAGGCGTATGAAGCTTAAATATACAATTCTGCCTTTTTTTGACAGCATAACGGCGACAAAGCTGTTTTTTGTCGTGGGGGTTTTGATTTTGCTGTACTGCGCGGTATACGCGGCGGTGACGCGGACGGCGAAAAACCTGCACCGCGCGCCGACCGTCGTCGGCTTCGCATACGTCGGCGCGTCGCTTTGCAACATACTGATGACGACTATGTTTTACTGGTACTGGGCGCTGCCGCTCTGCGTTATGTTCACGCTGGTGTTTATGTTCCCGACGGCGAGCGAGGTTAAAAGCGCCAACACGGACGAGCGGGTCGGCGTGTGGGGGTTTAATAAAGAGCTTTGCCGCATCCGCGGCGAGATTTTTAACGATATGAGCATAGAGGAGCAGATAAGCTACCGCGAGAGCGTGAAGGAATACCGCTTCAACCGTCCGCTTTTTGTCGCGGTGACGCTGCTGGTGCCTGTGATATTCGTCGCGGCGTTGTACGCGGCGGACATAGGCTATCTCTTTTTTCCGGTATTGCTGGAGTCGTAGCATCTGAGGGGGATTTGGATGAAGGTGTTGATACTGAGCTGTCGCACGGGGCAGGGTCACAACAGCGCGGCGGCGGCGGTGAAGGAGGAGCTTGAGCGCGCGGGCGTTTGCTGTGAAATCGACGACCCGGTGCGCTTTCAGAGCGCGCGGGCAAGCCGGCTTGTGGCGGGCGCGTACAACGAGCTTATAAAGACGAAGCCGCGGGCGTTTGGCGGCATCTACCGCGTCGGCAAATGGTACAGCTCCAAAAACCTGCCCTCGCCGATATACCACGCAAACGCGCTGTACGCGGGGCGGCTCGGCTCATATATCGAGCGGTGCGGGTTTGACGCCGTGGTTTACACCCATCTGTACGGTATGGAGGCGATGACGGCGTTGAGGCGCAGGCGGGGCGCGGACGTTCGCTGTTACGGCGTGCTGACCGACTACACCTGCATACCCTTTCTTGCCGACACCGAGCTTGACGGGTATTTTGTCCCACACGCCGAGCTTAAAGACCAGCTTTCGGCGGCGGGCATTCCGGCGGACAGAATCGTCCCCACCGGCATTCCCGTGGGATGCGCCTTCAGCGAAAAGGCGGACAGAAGCGAGGCGAGGGGGCGGCTTAACATACCGCAAAACGCCAGGGTTTTGCTTGTGATGACGGGCGGGGTCGGCTGCGGAGACATGGCAAAGCTGTGCGACACGGCGCGGCAGGCGGACGGCGGCTGTGAGCTTTACGTTTTAACGGGCAGCAACGCGCGGCTGCGCGAGGTACTGGACAGCCGCTACGGCGGCAGCTTTGTCCACGCCCTGCCCTTTACCGAAAAGGTGCGCGACTATATGGCGGCGTCCGACGTGCTCATTTCAAAGGCGGGCGGGCTTTCCAGCACCGAGGCGGCGGTCGCGAACATCCCGATTGTACACCTGCGCCCGATACCGGGGTGCGAGACGGAAAACGCGCGCTTTTTTGAAAGACTGGGTATGTCGGTGTGGGCGAAGGACGAGCGGGAGGCGGTTGACAGCGCGCTCGCGCTTGTAAAGGACGCAGACGCCGCGGAAAAGATGAAAAAGGCGCAGCGCGAGGGGATAAACCCCCACGCCGCGCGGGAAATAGCGCGGGCGGTGATGCAAAATGCGGGATAGCGGGATTATGTGGTTTATTTACATAGCCGCGGGCTACCTGCTGGGCGGGATAATGTTTTGTAAAATAATTCCGCTGCTGCTTTTCAAAAAGGACATAACGGAGCTGAGCGACGACAAAAACCCGGGCGCGGCAAACGTGTTTATCCACTGCGGAGTCGTAACGGGGCTTTTCTGCCTTGCGCTGGATATACTGAAGGGGCTTTTGCCGGTGATGCTGGCAGAACGCGCGCTTGACAGTGAAAAGATGCTGTTTGCGGCGGTAATTTGCGCGCCGGTGCTCGGTCACGCGACGGCGCCCTTTGACAGGTTCAGGGGCGGCAAGTGTATTTCGACCTCGTTCGGCGTGCTTTTGGCGCTTTTGCCGCAGACGCGGGCGGTGCTGCTGCTGGCGGGGCTTTACATCCTCTTTTCCGCTCTGCGGATACAGCCGCACAGCAGGCGGAGCAAGCTCGTTTTCACCCTTTTCGGTATGATTTCGACGACGATGCTGATTATCCGCGGCAAGCCGCCGCTTGCGCTGGGCTGCGCCGTGATATCGGCGGCGGCGGTCATTAAGCACTCGCGGCTGTTCACCCGCACGGCGGAACAGCCCGCGGCGGAAAGCGTGCCGCAAAACGTATAAAAAACCGCTGCGTAAGCAGCGGTTTTGTTATATCCTTTTTTACTTTCTGAGAAGCCATGCTCCGTTTGTAAAGTCCGGAACCGCCTGCGGCGCGCCGTGCATCGCGACCGACTGCTCGCTCAGCGTCGTTATGCACATAAGCGACGCTATGTCGTACACGTCTATCGGCATCGGCTCACCCGAGACGACGTGGTTTACAAAGTCGTTTACCACAAGCCAGTCGATACCGCCGTGACCGCCCTTCATACCCTCTTTGATATACCGCTTCCAGACCGGGTGGTCGTACTGCTCCTCATATTCCTTGGCGTTGCCCCACTGCGGCTTCCAGCTCACCTCGTGAAGCTTGGTATGCTCGGGGTTATCCTCGAAATAAAACGAGTCGTTAAGCTCCTGATAGTACGCCTTTGTACCGTGGACGGCAAAGTCGCGGCTGTAAAAGCGGGGCAGGCAGGTGTCAAGCGTCAGCCGCACCGTCTGTCCGAGAGCGCAGGTGATGACCGTCGTCACAACGTCGCCCTGCCGTATCTCCATATTCGCAAGCGTCTCATCGTCCGCAAGATTTCTCTCGATATAGTCGCGGATACCGACCGATTTTGACGCGACCGAGCTTACCGTCAAAAATCTGTTGCCGCGGTTTATGTCAAGGACCTGAGCTATCGGACCCAACTGGTGGGTCGGGTAGTTGTCGCAGCTGCGGGAGGCATAGTTGCGAAGTCTGTAATGCCTGTTTTTAATGCCGCCTGCCACCTCATAGCGAAGGTCGTGACCGTAGCCGCCGTCGCAGTGAACGACCTTGCCGAAAAGCCCCTCTCTCACCATCTTGAGAACCATCATTTCCCGTCTTCCGTAGCAGCAGTTTTCAAGCATCATAACGGGGGTTTTCGTCTGCTCGTAGGTGTGAACCAGATCCCAGCACTGCTCGATGGAGTACGCGCCCGCGACCTCAAGAGCGACCGGCTTTCCCGCCTTCATGGACTCTATTGCAAGCGGAATGTGCGCCTCCCACGCCGCAAAGATGAATACCGTCTCCACCTCGCTGTCGTTTATAACCTCCGAGGCGACGGTAGTGCCGCGCGGCTTTTTGCCCGTTTTTTCCAAAACGTCGTTCTGCGCCTTTTCCACACGGTCCTCATACAGGTCGCACACCATTGCAATTTCGACGTTGTCCATCTTGCAGAGAACGCCCTTTGTCATGCTCGTGCCGCGCTGACCGTACCCTATCACTCCGACCTTGAGTTTTTTCATGAAATTTACCGCCTTTTTTTTATTTGATATCTGAACCGATTTTATTACCTCGGCAATATCCACTTTCCGTCTGTAAAATCGGGAAACGGCACCGGCGCGCCGCCCGCCGCTATCGACTGCTCGCTCAGCGCCGAAACGCACATCCATGACGCCATATCGTACACGTCTATCGGAAACGGGCGGTTTTCCCGCACGCAGCGTGCAAAATCGTCGATCATCAGTCTGTCCATACCGCCGTGCGAGCCGCGCGCCCCGCCCTTTGCTTTTATAAATTCCTTCCACATCGGATGGTCGTATTCCGCCTCATAGTCCCGCGCGTTGCCCCACTGCGCGCGCCAGTCGTTTTCACGGCACATCTTTGTATGCTCGGGGTTGTTCTCAAAATAAAACGAGTCTGTCTGCTCCTCATAGACGCCGCGCGTTCCGTGAACCGCGTACATCCGCGTGCTGCTGCGCGGCAGCGTCGTATCCAGCGTCAGCTTTATCGTCTGCCCGCGGGCGCAGGTGATGACCGTCGTTATAATATCGCCCTGCATATATTCCGTTCTGCCCTCGCCGCGGGACAGCGCATACTCCCGCATACCGTGCGCGCCGGAGGCAAAGGAGGAGAGCGTCAAAAACCTGTTGCCGCGGTTGATATCGAGCAATTTCGCTATCGGACCGAGCTCGTGGGTCGGGTAGTTGTCACAGCAGCGGGCGGCATAGTTGCGAAGGCGATAGTGGCGTATTTTCTCACCGCTTGCTATCTCGTCGCGCAGGTCGTGGCAGTAGCCGCCGTCGCAGTGGACGATGCTGCCGAAAAGCCCCGCCTTTGCCATATTGTAAATCATCATTTCCCGCCTGCCGTAGCAGCAGTTTTCAAGCATCATAACGGGACTGCCCGTCTGCTCGTAGGTACGGACAAGCCTGCGGCACTCGTCGGCGCTGTATGCGCCGCCCACCTCGACGGCGGTTATCTTTCCCGCCTGCATACACTTTATGACAAGCGGAATGTGTGCCTCCCACGCCGCGAATATAAACACAACGTCTATATCCTCCCGCGCGATAAGCTCGTCCGCCGACAGAAAGCCCAAAGGAGTGTGCCCCGTTTTTTCAAGCACGAGCCTCTGCGCGCTTTCCACCCTGTCGGCAAAAACGTCGCACACCGCGAAAATCTCAAAGTCCGCGACGTCCGCCAGCAATTTCAGCATGGCGACGCTGCGCTGACCGAGACCGATGACCCCCAGCCTTTTTTTCAGCATAAAGCCTTCTTCCCTTTCCGATCTTCCTTTATATATTATACCGATTTGATTTTACTTGTCAATGAAAAGCGGCGGATTTTTAGTCTTTATTTTTGTAAGTTTACAATAGATGAGTTATACCAGATAGGGACAAAAAGAAAATAATCGTGTTTTATGGCAGCGGAATGGGTTTTGAAGTGAAAACTTATTTTGGAGGATTACATGATGAACAAGCAAATTACTGATGAAATGACAGGCATTGGTTATACCCTGCAAGACAGCTATTATCTGCCCGATCTTGCATTACCTGCTGAGGGAGAACAGTCCATTGGAATATGGGGACAGCGGCGCAGGCGGTATTTGAAAGAGCATCACCGCATCTTGTACTACAACCTTCTCACTGCCTGCAAGCTGAGCGAGCACCTTGCCGATGTCGACCGGCAGGGAGAAATCTCTGCCGCCGCTTTTCTGCGGATAACGGTAGAAAAATTCATGTTTGTCTGTTAAACCCTCTGAAAACGCTGTATTTTCAAGGAGTTTCGCCCGTTTTGTGTTCCGACCTTATGTATTT
>CANQVN010000069.1 GCA_947627315.1 uncultured Clostridia bacterium
CTGGACCCTCTGAGGGCGTAGACTTTTGGGAATTTTTGTGGTATACTAGCTACGAAATGGTTATGATACCATAACCGCAAAGCGGGCATGGTGTTTCATGTTTCGCGGTTCCGCCCCGCCAGGGCGGGAGCGAAACCGAAATCAATGTATAATAGCCGCGCTTTACCGGCAGCGTGAACGTGAGATACGCTTCATCCGAAAAGCAGTTTTTCGCATAGCGCATTAAGACAAGCACAACGCCCAGAATCATAAACGCGACGATGCTTATAATCGATATTACCGACATTGAGCCGAGCATCATTCTAAGGAAATCGTCGCCCGCAAATTCCGGCACGTGCGGCTGAAGTCTGTGGCACCAGCCGCCCACCGCGCCGAACACTACGACGCTTACTGCGCCGACAAGCCACAGCTTGATATAATGCGTTAAATCATATTTTAATAGTTTGGCAAACATCTGAAATCCTCCCTGAAAAGTTCATCAAGAGACTTCCCCTCCCGCTCGCGGGTCGCGTCCGCATCACCGCCGCGCAGAATTTTGCCGCCGAAGCCTATAAAATAAAACTCGTCCAGCAGCTTTTCGATATCAGCTATGAGGTGGGTGGTTATTATAACGCTCGCGTCGGGGTTGTAATTGGCGACAATCGTGTTCAAAATATAATCGCGGGAGGCGGGGTCTACGCCGCCTATCGGCTCGTCGAGCATATACAGCTTTGCGTTTCTCGACATAACCATCACAAGCTGAACCTTTTCTTTGGTACCCTTTGACAGCGTTTTAAGCCGCGCGGACATATCAATGCCAAGCTCTCTTAACATATTTTTAGTCTTTGCCCTGTCATAGTCGTCGTAAAAATCGTCAAAAAAGTCCATCAGGCTGTCGACCCGCATATTTGAATCAAAATAGGTGCGCTCGGGCAGATAGGAAATAAGCCTGTTGGTGTCGTCGCTCACAGGGTTTCCGCAGACAAGTATTTCGCCGCTGTTCTGACGCAAAAGACCGGCCGTAAGCTTGATAAGCGTTGATTTTCCGCAGCCGTTCGGTCCCAAAATCCCCACAATCTTACCGGCGGGGATTTGCAGATTAAGCCCGTCAATCACATTATGCGACTTTCCGTACCGCTTGCACAGCCCTTTATATTCAAGGGTATACATCAGTTTTCCTCCTTGTTTAAAAAGTCGATTATCTGTTTTCGCGAAATACCGAGAGACTCGACGGTCTTCAGAAATTCACTCAGCACAGTTTCGTTTACCCGCAGTCTTTCCGCCTCCAAAACGGCGCTGTCGCCTGTGACAAACCGCCCGACAGTGCTTTTTGAGTAGACAATTCCCCTGTCCTCAAGCTCACACAGCGCCTTTTGCACCGTGTTGGGATTAACCGACAGCTCCAGCGCAAGCTGTCTCACCGTCGGCAGCTGCGACTCGGGCGGATACCTGCCGCTGAGTATGTCGGCGCATATGCTCCTTTCAATCTGGATGTAAACGGGAACGTCAGATGCAAATTTCCACGCCATTTTAATCTCTCCTTGTATTCCTCGCATAATACAATATTAAACCATACGTTTCCTATTGTCAATAGTTTTTATTAAAAAAATCGCACCGTTTTTCACGGTACGATTTTTTATTTATATGTAGCGCTTTATCTCTGTCTGCGTGCCGTTTTTGAAATAGACGCGCGGGACGCGGTAGGATATGCCGCACACCGTCTCATAGTTTATCGTGCCGCACAGCCGCGCGATATCGTCCGCGCTGACGCAGGCGTTTCCCTGCTTTCCGATAACGGTGACCGTGTCGCCCGCCTTACAGTCGATTTCACTGATATCCACTATTGTCTGATCCATACAGACCCTGCCGACAATATCGGCGTATTTGCCGTTTATAATCACCCTTCCTCGGTTTGAAAGCAACCGCGAATACCCGTCCGCATAGCCTATTCCGATAACGGCGACCCGCATCGGTTTTTCAGACACAAACGTACACCCGTAGCTTATCGGCGTACCCGCCGGGATATCCCGAACCTGCGTCACGACGCTTTTGAGAGACAAAACCGGCTCATATCCGCCGTCTGCGGCTATTCCGTTATAAAGCCCGTAAAGAATAATCCCGGCACGCACCATATCCAGCACGGCGCAGGGATATGCGGCGATAGCGCCGCTGTTTGCAAAATGCCAGCATTTGATATTTACCCCGCGGCTCTCAACGGCTTTGCGAAGCGATATCAGCCTTTCAAGCTGGAGCGTTGTAAATTCCTTGCCGTCCGGCTCGTCGCTTACCGCGAAATGTGAAAAAGCGCCGACAAGCTCGACCGACGGCAGCGCGGCAATTTTCTCAATCACATCCGCGGCGGCTGAAATATCGCTCTCACTCACACAGTCAAGCCCTACGCGAGTCATACCGGTGTTGAGCTTAACGTGCAGGTGGGATGTTTTCGAATGGGTCTGTGCGAAACGCGAAGCGGCGACAGCCGCCTCATAGTCGCACACCGAGAGCGAAATGCCGCTGTCAACCGCAAAATCGACCCTGTCGTACGCGCCGAGCAGCAAAATCTCGCTTTTATCGGTAAACGAGCGGACTCGCAGCGCCTCATCCGGCGTGGCTACCGCGAAATGGCGCACACCCGCGCATTCAAGCTCTCTCACAACAGCCTCGTCGCCGTGACCGTAGGCATTCGCCTTAACGACGCACATTATGTCCGCGCCGCCGACCTTACGCCGTATAAGTTCAAGATTAGAGCGCAGCGCATCAAGCGAAATCTCCGCCCAGCATCTCCTTATAAAATCCATTATTCCTCCGATTTCAGAGCTTCAGCAGCTCGGGGATACAGCCGACAACGTCCTCCGGCAGCGCGGAAAAACCGCCGAATCGCGCCTCTGCGGCAACGCCGCAGCTGTTATGCAGTGTCGCTGAGATAAGCGCCGCCGAGGCGGCGGAATAGCCCTGCGCCATAAAGGAGCAAACCATACCCGCAAGCACATCGCCGCTGCCGCCCTTTGCAAGCGCGGAGGTGGGATTTGAAAGTATAAACGCACGCCCGTCGGGGAGAGCTATGACGCTGACGCTGTCCTTGAGCAGTAAAACACAGTTTTGCTCGCGCGCAAACCTCAGCGCGAGAGGAAGAACGTCCTTTTTTATTTCGCCTGCGGCTACGCCGCACAGCTTTGAAAACTCGCCGACGTGCGGGGTTATCACCGTGTCGGCGTTTCTCTCAAGCAGAGAAAGGTCATGCGAGATTATGGTGAGCGCGTCGCCATCGAAAACCGCAGGAATATCCGTCTTTGATACGGTATATACCGCCCGCGCGGTACTGTCCGACACACCGAGTCCGCTGCCGCAGAGCAGCGCGGTACAGCCGGCAAGGCGGGAGGATATCGCACGGTCGTCAACAAAGCCGTCCTGACTTTTAAGCGGCTCTAACACCGCGCTGATACAGTTTGAATCAAACGCGCCGACGATACAGTCAGGCACAAACGCGCTGACAATGCCCGCGCCGCAGCGAAGCGCGGCGGAAGTCGCCAAGACTGCCGCGCCGCGGTAGCGCTGTGAGCCGACGACAAGCCCCGCCCTGCCAAAGTCGCCCTTATGGGAGGCGACGGAACGCTTTTTAAGCATATGCTTATAGTCGCCCGCATTAAGCTCAAATACATACGGCGAGACGGCGTTTATCACCTCCGCGCCGAATTTCATATCCGCTGTGACGACACGCCCGCAGTACGCCTTTGCGGGATAGAGCAAATGACACGGCTTTTTGGAACAGACGGCGACGGTGATGTCCGCCGAAAATGCGCCGTCGGCAACGGCGGCTGTGTCCGCATTTACGCCGCTGGGCAAATCAAGCGAGATTTTAAGCGCGCTCGTTTTTTGAAACGCCGCGAGCGTCTCCCGCGCCGCCTTATCGAGCTGACCGTGGAAGCCGACGCCGAAAACCGCGTCGATAACGGCGTCAAACCCGCTGTCCGGCAAATATTTGGTTATAATCCCCTTTGCACGGCAATTTTCATACGCGCCCTGTGTGACGGACACAAACAAATCGGGATTCACGGCGTAAGCCTTGACGTCGTAGCCGTTCAGGCTTAAAAGCAGAGACAGAGAAAACCCGTCCGCCCCGTTCATTCCGCTGCCGCACAGCACCACGATTTTTCTAATCCTTTTTTCGGTCAAAATACCGTTCAGCGTCGACATAATCGCGCCCGCCGCCTTATCGACCAGCGCGCGCTCCGAAAGCCCCGCCCTCTCGCTGAAAAGCTTATCGGCGGTTTTTACCTGTTGTTGAGTAAGTAAATAGTTCATATGCTTTTAAACCTGCTTTTCATCGTAAATTTTATTGACTCCAGCATTCTCTCATCCGGCTCGAAAACAACGCACACCCGCCTGCCTTTACCGTCAAGCCCGGCAATTACATAAGCATCGGCGCCGGTGTTTGTCGTAAAATAACGCTTTTTATACTCGTGATTTCTCATAAGCGCGGCGGCGTCCGCATGGCTTGCGGCGGCGCAAAGCTCCGCCTTGTCAAGCACAATTGTCACAAGCTCGCGCCGGCGGCTTTTGTTGATGATTTTCGAGAACCTTATCTCATCGTCAACAAAAACATATTCCCAGTCTATGTAAAAGCAGCAGAATATCTTATAACACGCGAACATAGAAAGGGCAAGAAGCAGCAGCGAGAGCGGAAGCAAGGTTGTAAGATGCGCCGAAACGGCAAGCATCACGATATACGCCGCCGCCAAAAGCGGCAAGAGAGACGCTAATATGCTGAGCAGTCTCTGACCCGCGGTGAGCCGCCTGGCAACCGACATTTCCACAAACTTTTCCATTCTATCTCTCCTGTTTTTTGTTAGACCGTGAAGTCCTGTTAATTTGCTTATTTTTCCACATTATATATTTTAACTCATATATTATGATTTTTCAAGTGTAAAAGCTTTGCAAAATAAAAAACCCGCATAAATGCGGGTTTTTGGGGTTTGGTGGACCTAAGGGGAGTCGAACCCCTGACCTATGCGTTGCGAACGCATCGCTCTACCATCTGAGCTATAAGCCCATATCCGCGGGGCAAGCGCCCCGCGCAGTATGTTATTTTTTAAGAGAAATCGCCAAAAGCGCTTTTTCCACTATACCCTCGGCATTGAGTCCGTAATAATCAAGCACCTTGAGGGCGGCGGCACTTCTGCCAAACTCATCGTTCACTCCGTGACGGACGACAGGGCATGGCGCGCTCTCGCTGACAGCCTCGCACACGGCGGAACCGAGACCGCCTATGACCGAATGCTCCTCGCTTGTCACAATCGCGCCGCATTTAATAGAATAATCTAAAATCAGCTTTTTGTCAAGAGGTTTTATAGAAGAAATATTTATTACCGCCGCATTTATTCCCTTCTGCTCCAAAATCTCGGCGGCTTTGAGCGCCTGCGCCACCATAAGACCTGTGGCGACTATCGCAACGTCGCTTCCGTCTTTAAGAACGACGCCCTTGCCTATTTCAAACTTATAATCA
Source organism: uncultured Clostridia bacterium (assembly GCA_947627315.1). Taxonomy (GTDB): domain Bacteria; phylum Bacillota; class Clostridia; order Oscillospirales; family QAKW01; genus RGIG9041. Next base: position 5,483 of record CANQVN010000069.1, read on the forward strand.
TCAGGCAAAATCTGCTCGACAGCCATTCTGCCAAACCTGAGATATACAGGACCGTCGTGCTCCGCCGCCGCCTTTACGGCAAGACGCGCCTCGACCGGGTCGGCAGGGTTGATGACAACCATACCCGGTATGCTGCGCATAAGCGCGATATCCTCGTTGCACTGGTGGGTCGCGCCGTCCTCGCCGACGCTGAGACCCGCGTGCGTCGCGCCGATTTTTACATTAAGGTGGGGATAGCCTATCGAGTTTCTTATCTGCTCAAAGGCGCGCCCGGCGGCAAACATCGCAAACGTGCTTGCAAACACCGTTTTCCCTGTTGCCGCCATACCGGCGGCGACCGTCATCATATTTCCCTCGGCTATGCCGCACTCAACAAACCGCTCGGGATATTTTTTTGCAAAAATGCCCGTCTTTGTCGCGGCGGACAGGTCTGCATCAAGCACATACAAATCATACTGCTCGGCAAACTCCGCCAGAGCCTTTCCATAGCTTTCCCTTGTCGCTTCCTTAATCATTTATCTCACCTCCGCAAGCTCAGACACTGCCTGCTCATATTGCTCGTCGTTCGGCGCGGTGCCGTGCCACGACACTTGATTTTCCATAAACGAAACGCCCTTGCCCTTGACCGAGTTCGCTATTATCGCGGTGGGCTTATTCTTTTCGGCGCGGGCTTTTGCAAAGGCGGACTCGATTTCGTCAAAATCGTGCGCGTTGATAACAACCGTATTAAATCCGAACGCCTTCATCTTGTCCTCAAGCGGCTCGGTCGACATAACGTCTTTACATTTACCGTCTATCTGAAGCCCGTTACGGTCGATTATAACGCAGAGGTTTGACAGCTTATAGTGAGAAGCGAACATAAAAGCCTCCCAGACCTGTCCCTCCTCAATCTCACCGTCGCCGAGAACGGAATAGACACGCCAGTCTTTTTTATCCAGCTTTGCCGAAAGCGCCATGCCGCACGCGGCGGATATCCCCTGACCGAGCGAGCCGCTGGACATATCGACCCCGGGCGTATGCTTCATATCGGGATGCCCCTGCAAAAAGCTGTCAAGGCTGCGAAAGCCGGAAAGCTCCTTTGTCGAAAAATACCCGCGCTCCGCCAAAGCGGCGTAAAGAGCGGGACAGGTATGACCCTTTGACAGAACAAACCTGTCTCTATCCGCCTTTTTAGGGTCGGCAGGGTCAATGTTCATTTCCTTAAAATAGAGATATGTAATAATATCGGCGATAGACAGCGAGCCGCCGGGATGACCCGACTTTGCGCTGTGTACCTGCTCGATTATGTCGCGGCGTATATTTCGCGCCGTCTGTGCGAGCATTTTTTTATCTGCTTCGTTCATACGCGTCTCCTCCTGTGTTGTATTACAATTACAATTTTACAATCTTTTGCGTCCCCTGTCAATATCAACTATTGATTTAATTGAGCCGTATTGATATAATGTAGATACCGAGGAGGTCTGAAAATGACGCAGAAGGACAAGGTAGAGTTTATAGTTTCGGAGCTTAACAGGCTGTATCCCAACGCGCAGTGTTCGCTTATCTATCAAAAGCCTTACGAGCTGCTCATCGCGACGCGGCTGTCCGCGCAGTGTACCGACGAGCGTGTCAACAAGGTGACGCCCGCATTGTTTGAAAGGTACGGGTCGCTTGAACAGTTTGCACAGGCTGACTTTGACGAGCTGTGTTCCATCATTCACTCCTGCGGCTTTTTCAGGGGCAAGGCGAAAAGCATCATAGAGATGTCGCGCCAGCTTATTGAAAATTACGGCGGCGTTTTGCCGGACACGGTGGAGGAGCTTACAAAGCTGTCGGGGATAGGCAGGAAAACGGCAAACCTCATCTGCGGCGACATATACGGAAAGCCCGCCATTATCGCCGACACTCATTGTATAAGGATAAGCAACCGCTTAGGGCTTGTTAAAAATAATGAAGACCCTGTCGCCGTCGAGCGGCAGCTGAAAAAAATCATTCCGCCCGAACACCAGACAAAGCTGTGCCATAACCTTGTCCACCACGGCAGGGCGGTCTGTATGGCGCGAAATCCCGCCTGCGAAAGCTGCACGCTAAGCTCCGTCTGCACCTTTTTCAAGACGTCCCGCGGCAAGACCGAGAGCAAACCCGCCGCAAAAAAGCAAAGTGCAAGGTAAAAGCTCGTGAGAACTCGGCATACGGACAAAGACCTGCCTTGCAGAGGCA
>CANQVN010000070.1 GCA_947627315.1 uncultured Clostridia bacterium
TGCTCGTTTGTGGTGAGCCCGAGAATATCCACAGGCGGGCGGAAGCGGGAGACCATACGCGCCGTCATACCGGACAGCGAGCAGGCGACAATCAGCTTCGCCCCGATGTCAATCGCCATGCCGCATGTGGCGTGGGATATCGCGTCGACCGTGTTTTTTATCTTAAATTCCGACTCGGAAAACCGCTCGGCATAGTCGATGTTTTGCTCGGTACACTCGGCGATTTTCGCCATCGCCTCGACCGCAGGGACGGGATATTTCCCCGCCGCCGTCTCGCCCGACAGCATAACCGCGCTCGACCCGTCGTAAACGGCGTTTGCAACGTCTGAAATCTCGGCGCGGGTGGGGCGGGCGTTGTATATCATCGACTCCAGCATCTCGGTGGCGGTAATTACCCGCTTGCCCAGAAGGCGGCAGCGCGTTATAAGCTTTTTCTGTATAATCGGCACCTGCTCGAACGGAATTTCAACGCCCAAATCCCCGCGGGCGACCATAATCCCGTCGCAGGCGGAACAAATCTCGTCGATATTCTCTATCCCGCTCTTGTTTTCTATCTTCGCGATAAGGTCTATGTCATATGCGCCTATCTGTTCAAGATACGCCCTGATATCAAGCAAATCCTGCTTGCAGGACACAAACGAACAGGCGATAAAGTCGACGCCGTTTTGAACGCCGAAGGCAATATCGCTTTTATCCTGCTCGCTTAAATACTCCTGCTTTAAAACCTTGCCCGGAAAGCTCATACTCTTTCGCTCAGAAAGCACGCCGCCGACAAGGACGCGGGTCTGCGCCTCGGTGTCTGTGAGCCCCGTCACCTCAAACACCATAAGCCCGTTGTTAAGAAGGATTTTATCACCCTTTTCAAGGTCGCGCGGAAGCCCCTTGTAGTTTACCGAAACGCGGGCGGCGTCCCCTTCGATATCCTCGGTGGTAAACACGAATCTGTCGCCCTCCGACAGCGTGATCTTCGCGCCGTCCTTAAAGGTTTTTATGCGGTATTCCGGTCCTTTTGTATCAAGCATTATCGCTATCGGCAGTCCCAAAGCTTCCCTTACCGACTTTATAAGCCTGATGTTTTCAAGATGGGTGTCATGGTCGCCGTGGGAAAAATTCAGACGCGCCACATTCATTCCGGCGCGGCACATATCGTACAAGGTCTGCGCATTGGCGCAGGCGGGACCTATCGTGCATATTATCTTGGTTTTTCTCATAACCCTCTCCCCTTTTAGTTTATTAAAGCCCGCCGATACCGAAAAGCGCGCCCAGCTCTTTTACGCTGCCGACCGTGCGCGTAACGCCCGCGTCCTCAAGCTCTTTTTTGCCGCCGTAGCCGTACAGCACGCCGATACAGTCTATCCCGTTATCACGCGCGCCGACAGCGTCGTAAGCCCTGTCGCCCACCATAACGGTCTGCTCCTTTTCAAGTAAAAAGCGGTTCATAAGGCTGTCTATCACCTGCGACTTTGACATACCTTCCCCGTCAAGCGGGATGCCGCAGATGCTCTCAAACGGTTCCGCAAAGCCGAATTTTTCCGCTATCCTTTCGGCAAACGGCTGCGGCTTGCTTGTCGCGATAAAAAGGCGAAAGCCGCGCGCTTTGAGCTTATTCAGCAGCGGGATTATGCCGTCGTACACCCTGTTTTCAAAAATGCCGCGGTCGGTAAAATACTCGCGGTAAACCCGCACCGCCTCAAGGCACTTTTGACTGTCAAACCCGTAATACTCCGCAAACGAAACGGTGAGCGGCGGACCTATAAATGGCGTGAGCGAGTCCGGGTTTTCAACCTCTATTCCGAAGCTTTCAAGCGCGTATGCGACCGACTTTGTTATGCCCTCCTTGGGGTCTGTCAGCGTCCCGTCAAGGTCAAACAGTATATTCCTGTAATTCATATTATCCCCCGTTATTATTAAGAACACGGCGCGCCGTGTTCTTAATATCCTTTAATTTTCTCTCACCAAAAAAGCGTTGGGCAGAAAACGCATACCGTCCGCATCAGACCCGCTCGGGTCGTTTACGACGTTGTTTTTGTAATACAAAACGGAGGACGAGCCGCCGTCGAGATTGGCGGCGTTGACACAGCCCTGCTCCACCATAATATCCCGCAGCGTTTTGACGGTGACGCCGGACGACTTGGCGCTCCGCCCGTCCACCACGACAAACACGACGGTGCCGTCCGCCCGCTGACCTATCGCCGTGCGCGGGTTTACGCCCCAGCCGCCGTTGCCGGACATCTGCGCCGGCTCGCCGTTCATTATAAGCACCGGCGTAAACTCGACCGCGTCGCGCAGGTTGAGCTTGTTTTCCACCTCGTCGCGGGTGTAGCTGCCCAGCACCAGCACGTTGTCCTTGTTAAAGCCGACAATGTTATACTTGCTCTTTCTCGGCATATGCAAGGTCTCGCCCTCGGATATGATAAGACCTATCGGTATGCCGCCGTTTCCGTAACCGTTGGCGTCGCCAAAGCCGCCCGCGTTTATCCCGCCGACTATATTTGAATAGTTTTCGGCAAGGTAAGGTATCTTCTGCCCTTTTGCGTTCAGGTACTTGGTAACGCCCAAAAAGACGGTAGACGGGTCGGAAATCTCCAGCATCCACGCCTTGTAGCTGCCCTGGCTTATCTCGGTGAGCTTGACCTCGTTTTTCTTTGCCGGCTCGGTGTTAATGTTGTTCGTCTCGGTCGTTTCGACAAACTCCTCGGTTTTGTTCTCGCTCATAACCTTGTCTATCGTCTTTTTTGAATAGAACAAATCCGCAACGTACTTATGGTTTATCGTAACCTCCGCCGTAGTTATAAGAAAGGTGCGAAACCCGTCCCACGGACCGTACAGCAAGAACAGGCTGATAACGCCGCTTGCCAGCAGCGTATACGCCATTGAAAGCAGGTATCTGCCGCCCGGACGCTTTGAAAAGCGCTTTTTGCGGGCGGCGGGGTTCTGCCCCTCAGCAGAATTTGCCTCGTTTAATTTCTTTTTACTTTTTCTCACTTAGTTTTCTCCAAAATCCCGTGGTCTGTCGCCCAGACCGAAATAGTACAGCACCGCGTCCGTTATACGACGCGACGCCCGCCCGTCCCCATACGGGTTTACCGCCGCCGCCTGCGCGGCATAAGCGGCTTTGTCGTTTATAAGCCTATCCGCCATCTCGACGATCGTATCCGTTTCAACGCCCGCAAGCTTTACCGTGCCGGCGCGGACCGCCTCCGGCCGCTCCGTCTCGGTGCGAAGCACAAGCACCGGCTTTCCCAGCGCCGGCGCTTCCTCCTGAAGCCCGCCGCTGTCCGTCATCACCATATAACAGCGGCTCATCAGGTTGTGCATATCGCACACGTCGACCGGCTCGCACAGCAGAACGTTTTGAACGTTGCCCAGTATCTCCCGCGCGACGCCGCGCACCTTCGGGTTAAGGTGCATAGGGTAGATAAAGCGCACGTCTTTGTTTTTATCCGCCAAAATCTTCACGGCGCTGCATATCTGCCTTAGCGGCGCGCCGAGGTTTTCGCGGCGGTGGGCGGTGAGCAGTATGTATTTTGCCGCCGCAAAATCAACCGATTTGAGAATATCGTCTCTGAAAACATAATCGTCTCTCACGGTGGTGGAAAGCGCATCGATTACGGTGTTGCCCGTGACAAACACATTTTCGGTTATGTTCTCCCTTTTAAGATTATCCCTGTTTGCCGGAGTGGGCGCAAAATGCATATCGGCAATCCTGCCGGTAAGCTGCCTGTTCATCTCCTCCGGAAAAGGCGACAGCTTGTCGTAGGTGCGAAGCCCCGCCTCGACGTGACCCACCCGCACGCCAGCGTAAAAGGCGGCAAGCGCGCCGGCAAAGGTGGTGCTTGTGTCGCCGTGAACAAGCATAATATCCGGCTTCAAGCCGCAAAGCACCTTTTCCATACCTGATAAAACGTCAGTCGTTATGGTGCTCACCGTCTGCCCCGGACGCATAATGTCAAGGTTGTAGTCCGGCTTTATTTTGAAAATGTCCAGCACCTGCATCAGCATCTCGCGGTGCTGACCGGTAAGGCAGACGATGCTTTCTATCTCGTCCCGCTTTTCAAGCTCCTTGATGAGAGGCGCCATCTTAATCGCCTCCGGACGCGTGCCGAAAACAGTCATCACCTTAATCCTGTTTGTCATCTTTTACCCCTTTATGAATTTTATGCTTATACATGACAAGCGAGCACAGTATCACTATCACGAAAACTATGACCACCAGAACAATGGCGCGCATAAAGCCCTCGCCCGCCAGCAGCACGGCGATAAGCCCCAAAGCCGCCGCGATGGCGTACATTATGGCGACCGCCTGCTTTTGGGAAAAGCCGAGGTCGATAAGCCTGTGATGAAGGTGGGTTTTATCCGCCGCCATCGGCGACTTTCCGTTTATAACGCGCCGGACGGCGACGAAAATCATATCGAATATCGGAAGCCCGAAAATCAAAAACGGTATCGCAAAGGCGATGATGGCATACGCCTTGAAAAGCCCCATAACCGACATAACCGCAAGCGTGTAGCCGATAAACATCGCCCCCGTGTCGCCCATAAACAGCTTGGCGGGGTTAAAATTATACGGTACAAAGCCAAGGCACGCGCCGGTGAGCGCCGCCGCCATTATCGCGACCGCCGGGGATTGCAGCAGCAAAACTATCACCGTGACGCACATCGCCATTATAGCCGACACGCCGACCGCCAGCCCGTCCAGCCCGTCTATCAGATTTACCGCGTTGAGAATTATGATGAGCCAGCCCATTGTGACAAGATACTGCGCGACGATATTCAGCTGAATATACTCGCCGCCTCCGAAAAAGTTGGGAATACTCGTAATTCTCACGCCGCTCCAGACGGGAATTACCGTCGCCACAATCTGAAATATAAACTTGCGGGAGGGCTTGAGCGCCAGAACGTCGTCGAAAATGCCGAGAGCTATGATTACAATCGAGCCTATGAGCATACCGCGTATCTCGCGGGTCATATAGGCGGTGTCGAACACCAGCACCGACAGATAAAAGCCTGTGAATATGGCAAGCCCGCCCAGACGCGGCACCGGCTTTTTATGCATGCGCCGCTTGTCGCGCGGAACGTCAATCGCGCCTATCTTATAGGCGAAATTGCGCGCTATCGGCGTACACGCAAAAGACAGTATGAGCGCCATTACAAACGCGCACGCGACGTAGATGTAATCTGACAGTCCCATTTGGTTTATCCTTTGAAAAGTCCTATTTTTTTATAGACGCGCGCAAGCGTTCTGTCCGCGATTTTCGCCGCCCTTGCCGCGCCCTGCTCCATAACGGACACAAGGTAGTCCTTATTGTTCATAAGATCCTCGTATTTTTCACGCAGAGGACGCAGCCCCTCCGCCACCGCTTTTCCGACAGCCAGCTTAAAGTCGCCGTAGCCGCTGCCCTCAAACTCGGACACAGCCTCCTCCACCGTGCAGCCGGTCATCGTGCTGTAGATGGTGAGCAGGTTGGAAATGCCCGCCTTTTCGGGCGAAAACGCTATCCTGCCGTCGCTGTCCGTCACCGCGCTTTTGAATTTTTTGATTATCGTGTCGGCGTCCTCCACAATGCTGATATACGACTTGGGATTGGGGTCGGACTTGCTCATTTTCTTATCGGGGCGGGTAAGCGAGCAAATCTTTGCCCCGAAGCTCGGAATATACCCCTCCGGTATCGTGAACACATCGCCGTAAACGCCGTTAAAGCGCAGCGCAATATCCCGCGCAAGCTCGACGTGCTGCTTTTGGTCGACGCCGACCGGAACAAGGTCGGTATCATACAGCAGAATGTCCGCCGCCATCAGCGCCGGATAGGTGAAAAGCCCGGCGTTTACATTTTCGGAGTGCTGCTTTGATTTATCCTTAAACTGGGTCATCCTGCCAAGCTCGCCGAACATGGTATAGCAATTAAGCACCCAGGCAAGCTCGGCGTGGGCGGGGACGTGGCTTTGAACGAAAACAATGCTGTTTTCGGGGTCTACCCCCGACGCGAGCAAAATCGCAAAGGTGGACAGCGTGCGGGCACGAAGCTCCGACGGCTTGTTTCGCACGGTCAGCGCGTGAAGGTCCGCCACCGAGAAAATGCCACGCCCCATTTTCGCCGTGAGCGGCCAGTTTCTGACGGCGCCGATATAGTTGCCGAGCGTTATCGTACCGCTCGGCTGAATGCCGCTGAAAATGATTTTACTGCCGTCTTTGTCCATCATGCTGCTCCTTGAATATATAATTATCTGTTTTATTATACAACAACAAAAAGGCAATTTCAACACTTTTAACAATTCGTTTACCTTCAAAATATCGCTACTGCAAGAAAATCAAGTAAGCCGCGCGTTTTATATTGACAAAACAAGCGCGTTTATATAAAATAATGTGGACAATATATTTTAATAGAGGTACGATTATGGAAAAATGCAGGTGCGCCGATACGACGAGCGACCTTTCGCTTTTGAACGAGACGCTGGACAGGTATTCAAACACACCGGGCAGCCTTATCACGGTGCTGCAAAAGGCGCAGGATATATACGGCTATCTTCCGACCGACGTTATATACCACATAGCCAAAAGGCTTGACACGACTCCCGCCGAGGTTATGGGGGTCGCCACCTTTTACACTCAGTTTCGGTTAAAGCCTGTCGGAAAATACCTGATAATGCTGTGCAAGGGTACAGCATGCCACGTCAACGGCTCGGACAGGATTGAAAGCGCGATACGTAAAAGGCTCGGGATTGCGGACGGAGAGACGACGGCGGACGGTATGTTTTCGCTCAAAAACGTGGCGTGTCTCGGCTGTTGCAGCCTGTCGCCCGTTATGGTGATAAACGACAGAACCTACGGTATGCTCACCCCGCAGAAGGCGGTTGAGATTATAGACGGGCTTTACGCAAAGGAGGAAAACGCATGAGAGCCGTTGTAGGAGAGGGCAGCTGCGGCATCGCCGCGGGCGCGCACAGGGTATACGAGGCGTTAAAGGAGCGCGGCGTTTCAGAGCTTGGGATAACCGGCTGCATCGGCATGTGCTTTTTAGAGCCTATTGTTGATATTTACGACGGCGACCGCCTTGTAAAAAGGCTGGTTCACGTCTCGGAAAAGGACGCGGACGCTATAGCGAACGCTGTGAAAAGCGGCGATATTTCAAAGCTTTCCGCCCTGGAGATAACGGCGGAGGACAAAAGCTTTCTCGATATGCAGACGCGCATCGCGCTGCGCAACTGCGGCGTTATCGACCCGACGGACATCGACGATTACATAAAGGCGGGCGGATACGGCGCGATAGAAAAGGCGCTTGAAATGACGCCGGAGCAGATAATCGAGCAGATAAAGATATCGGGGCTTGCCGGTCGCGGCGGCGCGGGATTTCCGACATGGTTTAAGTGGAACGCGGCGCGGCAGGCGCAGGGCGAGCCGAAATACCTCATATGCAACGCGGACGAGGGCGACCCCGGCGCGTTTATGGACAGGGCGGTTATCGAAAGCGACCCGCACGGGCTTATTGAGGGAATGCTCATAGCGGCATACGCGATAGGCGCACACGAGATGGTGG
>CANQVN010000071.1 GCA_947627315.1 uncultured Clostridia bacterium
CACGTCTCGTAAATCCCCTGCGGCTTTTTACCGCTTCCACAACGCATTTTCCTCTTTCCCTCGGCTCGTTGTGCCTTATCACAGCATTCCCGCGAGCAATAACAATGTCTGCCCTTCGGTACGGGCGTGCCGCATATGCGACACGGCTTTTCACTCCGATACTCGCAGCATTTGCATACCTGCCGCCCCTCCGGTATAATCTCTCCGCAGATAACGCATCTGTTATCTTTCGCCATTTTTCCGTCCCTCCTTCTATCTGCAAGGTCGCGAAGTGCGGCGCGCCGGAGCTGACCGCCCTGTCTCGGCGGAACGCGCCGCCGATGCTTCGCAACCTTACACATACAGGATTACGACATAACCGGCAGAACACTGCGCACAGCCGGACAATGTGAAAGTTTGAGTATATCGTCGGCAATTTCCGTTTCCTCCTCCGTAAGCTCATACGTCTGACCCTGCCGAGCCGCATCAAGCAGCCTGTTAAGCAACTGTAATTCCTCTCTTAACTGTCTGTAGATATATTCGCATTCATCATCGCCCGCTATAACGTCATTGTCGCGTTCCATCCAGAACCCCGAGTAATAGTTCACCTTCGGATGAGATAACAGCCAGCCCGGAACTGCAAGCTCGCCCCTGCCACACATATTGATTATTATCTTGTCAAAGGCTTGGCGTTGCCTGTCACCCATCGGATAATTTCCGCATCCAACCCGGGCGCGGTAGTAATCGTACAGCTCTCTCACCCGCTCGTTGCTCAAATTCGCCTTCGCCCGCTCGAATGCGATTATTGGATAATTCTTACGTTCCTTAGTCATCTTGCCATCATCCTTTCTAACAGCTCACGCTCGACGTCGTTTGAGCTGTAGCTCCTGTTGGTTACTCTGCTGTCGTCCACGCAGCCGAGATAACTGTCAAACTTGCTTCCGAACAGCGTCTCGGGGCGCAGATACTCCCGCATCTTAGGGTCGCCGCCCCACTTCTCCTTTCGGTCACGGACCACCGCGACAAAATCGTCAAAGGTATATCCCTCTTTTATCCGCGCGGCGACATGCCTTACATTGGCTTTAGACGCCGCGCTGTATCTTGTTCCGCATTCACGGTTGAGCATATCTATAACGGTCTTGACCTTGACCAATATGCCGTCGTCCGGCTCTGCCGGTCTTGTCTCTGCATACTCCTCACACAGCAGCTTTTCCAGGCGTTCAAGGTTGCGTCTGGTCGTGCGGATGTAGCTTATGACCTTATCGTAGTTAATCATCGCAAACTCTCAGCCTCACTTTCTGACGTCCGAACGCCTCGGCGTCCTCGTGGTTGTCAAAGTAAATGTCAATCCTGTTGCCCTTGATAGCTGCGCCGCAGTCGTGGACAGTATATATCCCCATACCGCTTATTTCGACCTGGGTAAACGGCGGCAGAACAGAGAAGTCCGCCGCGATGCTGCACCGGCTCGTGAGTGCCGCGCCGGTCGCGCCGACGGCTGTCTCACCGTCGCTGTACTGCCCGTTGCACTCGGCGCAGCCGCAGTAAGCCGTCGCGATAAACTCGCGGTAGCCGTTAAGCTCGGTTAATGTAGGCTCGGCTTTCGGCTTCGGCTCTTGCTCTTGCTCCTGCTCCGGCTCTTGCTCCGGCTTGTCCTCAATTTCGGTATTTGCCGCTGCCGCCCGCGTCCGCTTTATGCCTATATCGCTTGTCACCCAGTAGAATCCCAGCGCCATCATAACAATGCAGTTTATACAGACAATGATAATGAATGCCTTTATATACCGTTTCATTTTTCTACCCTTTCCGCTATTTCGCTTTCCGGCTTTCCCAAAGCCGCCGCAATCTTACGGACCGTGCAATGCTTAACTCTCTTGCCTTTTAACACTCGCAATAGTGTCATATAGGTGATATCACACCTCTTGGCGAATACCGAGAACGGCTCGTCGCTGTTGCTGACACAGTCATATATGTATTGGGGGTTAATCTTGTAATGTATGTTCATATATCACCCCTCCTACATAAAAAAGTGTGCCGGGTCGCTTTTCATTCTCTGCGGCTTTGTTTGCGCTATGCTCCAATGTGTGCACGGTGAGCCCCCAATCAAAAGTTTAATCATAAAATCACTCCGTTTTGTTATTCCGCCGTAGCGGGTTTTCTTTTTCCTCTTCGTTTGAGGTTCGCTGTAAAATTTTCTTGCGCGAGCTCTGCTTTATAGCCGCTACGCCCGTTTCCGTCAAGTTCGCCCGTGCCACCCCTCGTTAATTCGCGGTAGATCGTTGCGAGGTGCACGCCGAGCTTTGCGGCAATTTCGGGTAAAGCCGCTCCCGCCGTATAGAGATCCTCAAAGCTCTTTCTGTCCTCAAAGGTGAGGTATCGGCAAGTCATATGCTTAACTCCTTTCTTTTGTAATAATGGAAAGTGAGGAGCGGGGCTCGCCCCGCTCCTCATTCCCTTGTGCTAAAATCCTATAACGTGCTCGAGTCGCACCTCTGCGTTGCTCTATCCTCGTTAAGGGCAAAAGCCATAAAAAAATAAGTGCGATAGGCTCTAAAAACCTTTCGCACTTATTCTAAAACTTTTTAAAATGTATGCAAATGCATTATAATGACTTGAAATTATCTGACAAACATATTATAATAAGTAATTATCGAAACAAAGAAGGTGCTGTAAATGAGAAAAGTATTAGTAAACGGAAAAGCTGTCGATACCAATGCGGCAACTGTTTTTGACGTACTGTTTGAAATGGATAAAGAGCTTGCGCGCTCCGCTGTGGCATGCAGGCTGAACGGCAAAACAGCGGAGCTGACGGCGACGTTTAACGAAAACGACAGCATCGAACCGCTGACAATGGAATCGATTGACGGAAAAAAGGTGTTCTGGCACACCGCCTCTCACGTATTGGCACAAGCGGTTAAAAACCTCTACCCTGCCGCAAAGCTTGCCATAGGACCTGCCATCGATTCCGGCTTTTACTATGATTTTGACGTTGAAACTCCCTTTAATTCCACTGACCTTGAAAAAATAACGTCGGAAATGAAGAGACTCGTAAAAGAAAAATACCGTATGGAGCGCATGGTCGTACCTGCCGATAAAGCACGCGAAATAATGAGGGACGAGCCGTATAAGCTGGAGCTTATCGACGAACACGCGGCAAAGGGCGAGGATATTTCGCTGTATAAACAGGGCGATTTTATCGACCTCTGTGCAGGACCTCATCTGTTCGACATTTCAAAGATAAAGGCGATAGCTCTGCTCTCCTCGACGGGCGCGTACTGGCGGGGCGACAGCAGCAACAAGGCGTTGCAGCGCATTTACGGTATAGCTTTCCCGAAAGCGTCCGAGCTTGAAGCGCATCTTACAATGCTCGAAGAGGCAAAAAAGCGCGACCATAACAAAATAGGGCGCGAGCTTGAATATTTCACCACCTCGGAGATGATAGGACAGGGTCTGCCCGTTTTGCTGCCGAAGGGCGCGAAAGTAATTCAGACGCTGCAGCGGTTTGTCGAGGATGAGGAGTATAAGAGGGGCTACCAGCTTACAAAAACCCCGTTTATGGCAAAAAGCGATTTGTATAAGGTCTCGGGTCACTGGGATCACTATAAAGACGGTATGTTTATCCTTGAAAGCGAGGATAATGAAAGCGTCTATGCGCTGCGCCCGATGACCTGCCCGTTCCAGTATCAGGTGTTTCTGAACAGAATGCGTTCCTACCGCGACCTGCCGATGCGGCTGGGAGAGACCTCCACCCTTTTCAGAAATGAGGACTCGGGCGAGATGCACGGACTTATCCGCGTTCGTCAGTTTACCATTTCCGAGGGTCATATCATCTGCACGCCCGAACAGCTTGAACAGGAATTTAAGAATTGTCTTGAGCTTGCAAAGTATATGCTCGAATGCGTAGGGCTTGCCGAGGATATTTCATACAGATTTTCGCAATGGGATCCAAACGACAGAGAAAAGTACATCGGCACGGACGAGCAATGGAACGAGGCTCAGGGCATAATGTACAGAATACTTGACGACCTCGGATTAAAGTATACCGTCGGCGTGGGTGAAGCCGCGTTTTACGGTCCGAAGCTTGATATTCAGATACGAAACGTATACGGCAAGGAAGACACGCTTATCACTATCCAGATTGACCAGATGCTTGCCGCTCGGTTTAATATGGAATACGTCGATAAAGACGGCGTTAAGAAAACTCCCTGCATAATACACAGGACGGCAATCGGCTGCTACGAACGCACCCTTGCTCTCATTCTTGAAAAGTACGCCGGCGCGCTGCCGACATGGATAGCGCCGGTTCAGGCTGTCGTTATGCCGATAAGCGACGCTCAGGCAGAGCAGGCTCAAAAGGTAAAGGAGACGCTTATTTCAAAAGGCTTGCGTGTCGAGCTTGACGACCGCAACGAAAAAATCGGCTATAAAATACGGGAAGCACAGCTCCAAAAGACGCCGTTTATGCTTATAATAGGCGACAAGGAGCTGCAAAGCGGGCAGGTTTCCGTCCGTTCGCGCACCGAGGGAGACCTTGGCGCGATGTCAGTCGGCGACTTTACAGAGCATATATCGCATCTTATAAGTCAGCATAAATAAAACTTCAAAAATAAAGAGCGGCAGTCTAAAAGCTGCCGCTTAATATTGTAAAAAGGAAATTATGAAAAAAAGACAAGGGCATTTCAGCCGAGCTTCCATGATAGCTTTTTTCATTAAAGGAAGCGCAATTTATTTTATAATCAGCATACTGGCGTCTTTGCTCCTGTCGGTCTGCCAAATGATAACGCCGCGTATTCTCAGCGTCACCGTCGACAGTATTATAGACAGCAAACCGCCCGAATACCCGCATATTGTCCGGCTTTTCGGCGGTGTACACTATCTGCGGCAAAACCTGTGGCTTGTTGCGCTCATCGCACTTGCCGTAAGGGCGATGACGGCGGTTTTCAGGTATCTGAACGGCTATTTTAATTCAAAAGGCGCGGAAAGCCTTATCAAAAATATGCGCGATCTGCTTTTTGACAAGGTGCTGCACCTGCCGCTGTCCTGGCACACCGAAAACCGCACGGGCGACATAATACAGCGATGTACGACCGATACCGAGACCATACGCGATTTTATCGCAAATCAGCTTACAAGACTGCTTAATATCATAATCTTAATTATTGTCTCGCTTATCTGCGTCTTTTCAATCCACCCGTATCTCGCACTGCTGACGCTCGGCACAATACCGGTTATCGTCAGCTATTCCTACTTCTTTTACAGACGCAGCAGCACGCTCTTTACTGCCTGCGACGAAAGCGAGGGAGTATTGTCCTCAATTGCTCAGGAAAACCTGACCGGCTCGCGTGTTGTCAAGGCGTTTGGCAGAGAGGCGTATGAGCGTGATAAATTTATGGCTCAAAACGACGACTACACCTCGAAATGGATACGTATGTGCCGCCTGCTTTCGGTATACTGGTCGGCGACGGATTTTGTTGCGGGCGCACAGATAATGCTTGTGCTTATATGCGGAACGGTCGCCTGTATAAACGGCACGCTTACAGTGGGAAATTTTCTGTCATTTATAACATATAACACAATGCTTATCTGGCCTGTTCGCCAGCTCGGGCGTATGATTTCGGACATGAGCAAGGCGGGAGTAGCCGTGGACAGAATACGGTACATAATGAATTCCGAGTCGGAGCCGGACGATGGCGCAAGACTGCCCTTTGCCGGCGGAGACATCGTCTTTGAAAACGTAACTTTCAGCTACGGAGACACAATGGCGCTCGACAATATCGGCTTTACGATAAAACAGGGGCAAACACTCGGCGTTGTCGGCGTGACAGGATCTGGCAAAACAACGCTCATGCTTTTGCTGACGCGGCTGTGCCTGCCCGACAGCGGCAGAATAACAATAGGCGGCGTCGATATAAGAGATATCGAGCTTTCTGAGCTCCGCCGGAATATCGGAACGGTCATGCAGGAGCCGTTTCTGTTTTCCGGCACGCTTGCCGAAAATATAGCGATAGCATCATATGAACCGGACGAAAAGCAAATTCGCCTTGCCGCGGCTGTGGCGTGTTTGGGGCGCACCGTGAGCGGGTTTAAGGACGGGTATGACACCGTTGTCGGAGAGCGCGGGGTTACGCTTTCGGGCGGGCAGAAGCAGCGCGCGGCAATAGCGAGAATGCTGATGCAAAAGTCGCCGATAATGGTGATGGACGACTCACTCTCGGCAGTGGACACCGAGACCGACGCGCAGATACGCCGCAACCTTAACGACAGCTTTAAAGGATCGTCGGTTATTATAATCTCACACCGTCTTTCCTCGCTTATGAACGTCGACAGCGTGATTGTGCTTAACAAAGGAAAGATAGTGGAATGCGGCAGCCCGAGCGAGCTTATTGAAAAAGACGGGCAGTTTGCGCACATTTACCGTATTCAGACAAAGCTGCCGGCGGAGCTTGAGGAGGCGATAAAATGAAAAAAGAAAAACGCGAGCATTATCCCCTTTTCGGCATTCCTCAGCTTGCTCCCTACCTCAAGCCATATATCCCGCAGCTTTCACGGCTGATTATTTTCTGC
The DNA here is from genome assembly GCA_947627315.1 of uncultured Clostridia bacterium. GTDB lineage: Bacteria > Bacillota > Clostridia > Oscillospirales > QAKW01 > RGIG9041. Next base: position 6,541 of record CANQVN010000071.1, read on the forward strand.
ATAGGCGGCGGTGTGTGCGAAATAATATTCCCGCTTTTTCAACAGTTTGCCATAAACAATTTTATTGTCGGCGTATCTTCAATATCGCAGATAACAAAGCCGCTTTTTTGGTTTACGGCGGTGTATATCATCGCTCTTGCGGCATACGCTGTATTTAATTTTATTTCGGCATACGCCGCAAGCGAGCTGGAAATGTATACTTCCCGCGACCTGCGAAACAGGGCTTTTAACCATTCGCAGACGCTGTCGGCGTCATATTACAACAGCCACAGCGTCGGCTATATCCATTCCCGCGTCATGAGCGACACGGGTAAAATATCGGTAATTCTCTCCTGGGGAATAGCAGATATTTTATGGAGCGCCGTTTTTACGCTCGGCGCGCTTATTTCAATGTTTATGTTAAATTACAAGCTTGCTCTCTGCGTTGCAGCTATAGTTCCGGTCGCAGTACCCGTCTCGATTTTTTTTAAGCGCAAGCTTACAGGCATATATCACGACGTGCGTGAGGCAAATTCGGTCGTCACCGGAAAGCTCAATGAGGGAATTACGGGAGCAAAAACCGCAAAATCGCTTGTGATAGAGAAAATAATGCAGGATAAATTTGAAAAATCCTCCGACAATATGATGCATCTCAGCGTTAAAATGGCGCACTGGCGCTCGCTTTACGGCTCGGTGTTCGCGCTGGTGTCATCGACGGCGTTTGCGCTTATACTCTGGCGCGGCGGTATTCTGACCATAAACGGGGTTATGACCGTAGGCACGCTGTCGGTATTTCTGTCATACGCGGGCGATCTTGTCGAAAGGCTTGAAAACCTTGTCGGCACGGTTACAAATCTTATAAATTCACAGGTGAATATCGAGCGGTTTACCCGCCTT
>CANQVN010000072.1 GCA_947627315.1 uncultured Clostridia bacterium
GCCCGGCAAGGTCGACAACGCAGTCATCGGGAAAATGCGCCCGGCTGCGGCGCATTGTAGTCTGATTGCATCGTCTAGGCGATAAAACGTTTTGGGGGAACGACTTTGCCATTTAGCGATATTTCCTTTGTCTTTGTATTTTTTCCGCTCTTTTCGGCGTTGTATTTCCCGATGCCGGTCAAAGGGAAAAACGCGGTGCTTCTTTTGGGCAGCGCGGTTTTTTACGCATACGCGTGCAGACAGCAGCCGCTGTATATCCTGATACTTCCGGCGCAGGCGACCGTCGCTTACGCATGCGGCAGGCTCGTTTTGCGGCGCGGAAAAAAGGCGACGCTTGCGGCGTCCGTCGCCGCGCTTTGCGGCGTACTCGCGTTTTTCAAATACTTCGGACTTGTCACGGGGCGCGCGCTGCCGCTGCCGCCGGGACTCAGCTTTTACACCTTTCAGGCTATAGCCTACTGCGTCGACTGCTACCGCGGGAAAATCGAGCCGGAAAAGTCGTACATAAAGCTTTTAACGTATCTTTGTATGTTCCCCTACCTGCTATCCGGTCCTCTTGTCGGCTACGACAAAATCAAAGAGAGGCTCAGCACGCGGCGGCTGAGCTTTGAAAAGTGCATGGCGGGACTGCGGCTGCTGATTATCGGGCTGGGGTTCAAGCTGCTTATCGCCGACCGCGTCGGCGGGCTGTGGCGGGAGGTCACAAAGCTGGGCTACGACAGCATTTCAACGCCGCTCGCCTGGCTTTCTATCCTCGCTTTTGCCCTACAGCTCTACTTTGACTTTTACGGGTACAGCCTGATGGCTAAAGGCGTCGGCGGTATGCTCGGCTTTGACATTCCGGACAACTTTGACGACCCATACATATCAAAAAGCATGACGGAGTTCTGGCGCAGGTGGCACATCACGCTTGGCTCCTGGTTTCGCGAGTATCTTTACATACCGCTTGGCGGCAACCGCCGCGGCAGGACGCGCACCCTGTTAAATCTTTTTATCGTATGGGTGTTGACGGGCGTCTGGCACGGCGGCACGGTCAACTTTTTACTGTGGGGGCTTGTACTGTTTGCCGCCATCTCGCTGGAAAAGCTGGGGCTTTTGCGTTTTTTGGAAAAAACGCGGGTGATATCGCGGATTTACATGGCGGTTTTACTCGCCGTGAGCTGGACGCTGTTCGCATGCGAGCCGGGGCAGCTTTTGCTCTTTTTCTCGCGGCTGTTTATCCCGCAGGCGGGCGTCGCGGACACGCTTTTACTGCTGAAAGGCTACGCCGGGTATATCGCGGCGGGGATTGTGTTTTCAACGCCGCTGCCAAGGCGGCTGTGGCGCAGATTTTCGGAATCGGTGTGGGCGTCTGTCGTTCTTGCCGCCCTGCTGGCGCTCTGCGTTTACGTGATGTGTATGGGACTTAACGACCCGTTTATGTATTTCAATTTCTGACGAGGGACTGCTTTGAAAAAGCTTGGGGATATAAGTTTGATTATACTGGTGGCTGTAGTGCTTGCCGCCGCTTCGCCGTTCGTGCTGCGCGCGTATATGCAGCGGCGGGAGCAGCTGACAAAAGTCGAGACAACTCCCCTGCCCGCCGAGCCGGAGCCGCCGGCGGCGGAGGAGGAGCAGGAGGCGCCGGAAAGCCCGTTTGAGCCCGCCGACAGCGGATATTTTGACGACGCGCTGTTTATCGGCGACTCGCGGATAGACGATTTGGGCAAGTACGGGACGCTGAAAAACGCCGATTATTACGCATTTACCGGCATGAGCGTTTTCAACTTCCAGGACAAGCCGCACGAGGTCAAGGACTACGGCACGGTGACGCTGGACAGGCTTTTGGATATGCAGGAGTACGGCAAGATTTACATTATGCTGGGGTTAAACGAGCTGGGGTATCCGCTGGAGAAAATCGTGAAAAGCTACCGCGAGATTATTGAGCTTATCGAGGCGGAGCAGCCAAGCGCTGTGATTTACATACAGGCGGTGCTGCACGTCACGGCAAAATGCTCAAAGACCGACCCATACTCGGACAACGGGAAAATCGACCTGCTCAATGCCGAGCTTTGTAAGCTGGCGGACGGCGAGAGACGGTTTTTCCTTGACGCTAACCCGCGCTTTGACGCGGCGGGCGGCGGCGCGCTGGATGAGATATATACAAGCGACGGCACGCATTTTTACGCCAAATACTACGCCGACTGGTGCGATTTTCTCATCGCAAACACAGCAAAGCGGACAAAAATCAACTGAAAAGGCAGGCTTTTGCCTTGCCTTTTTTATTTTGCCGTGTTATACTGAAGCCGGGATAATTACATTATAACAGGAGGATTTAGGGCGATGAAAAGCTTTGGGAAGAAATTTCACGCGGTTACACCGGCGATATTCTGCGTGCTTCTGACAGCGGCGTTATATCTGCTTTCGCTGTTTCCTACAGGGGCGTTTGCCGAGGGCGTTATCGACGGGTCTGTGAAGTTAAACGGGCAAGACATACAGGGCGATTACATAAGCGACGACGGCAGCATACAGTGGAACAGAAGCACGGCGACGCTGACGCTGAACGGCGCCAAGCTCACAAGCCAGGTCGCGGTCTATTTTACCGACGTTGACGGCGACGACTACGGCGACGGCAAGCTCACTGTCAGGCTTATCGGTGAAAACAGCCTGATAACCGATGAATTCGGCTTTATCTCAAACGGCGACATGGACATTACAGCGGAAGCGGGCGCGTCTTTAACCGTCAAGTCTTCCGGCGAGCGTGTAGCCGCCTTTTGGGTCAAAAAGCAGCTCACAATCGACGGCGGCAGGTACGACATCGTGTCTGACGGCGTTGCCCTTTACTCTTACCACGACCTTATTATAAAGGGCGGCGCGGACGTTACCGCCAAGGCGGAACACGAGGTGGCGATATTTTCGTATGAAAAGAATATCGTCGTGCAGGACGGCTCGCACGTCACGGCGGAAGCCGTCGGTATGTCCCGCGAGTATACCGACAGCAGCGGGGATTATTATTCATCCCACACAACGTCGGGATTTTATGCGATGAACGGAAACGTTACAATCACAGGCAGCGGCACGACCGCCGATATTAAGGCAAGCGCCGCTGCGGTGTCCGCCGAAAACAATGCGATAATAAGCGACGGAGCAAAGGTCACCGGCGAGTCCGAAGGCGCGCTTATTTACGCAAACAGCGGCAGCATTTCCATCGAAAGCGGCGCGACGGTAAATGGAAGCTCGACGGCAAACTCGGTCGTCTTTGCGGGCAGAGGGAACGTTACAATCACAGGCAGCGGCACCACCGTCGACGTTACGTCGCGCTATTGCGCGCTCCAGTCAGGCGGCGATATGAAAATCGCCGACGGGGCGAAGGTCACCGGCGAGTCCGCAGACGCGTTTATTTACGCATACAGCGGCAGCATTTTCATCGAAAGCGGCGCGACGGTAAATGGAAGCTCGACGGCAAACTCGGCCGTCTTTGCGGGCAGCGGAAACATTACAATCACAGGCAGCGGCACCACCGTCGACGTTACGGCGTACTATTGCGCGCTCCAGGCGGGCGGCGATATGAAAATCGACGACGAGGCTGCGGTCACCGGCGTTTCCAGCGCAGATTCGGCTGTCTATCTGCCAAGCGGAAACATAACGATAAGCGGCGGGGCGAGCCTTACCGTTCCGTCTACGGTATATAACGGCATCGATGCACGTTCCGGAAATGTGACGGTGAACAGCGGGGCGAGCTTTACCGTTCAGTACGCGCCGTACAACGCTATCTATGTGGAAAGCGGGGAAGTGAAAATTGACGGCGCGGACACGACCGTCAAGCTTACAGCGTATATTTGCGCCATTCAGGCAAGCGGTCACGTAAGCATCACAGGCGGCGCGGACGTAACGGGCAGCTCTGAGAGCAACTCGGCTATTTTTACATCCGGCGGGAACGTGACGATTGACAGCGGGGCGAGCTTTACCGTAACCTCCGCGGTATATGACGCCATATATGCACAAAGCGGCAGCGTTATCATCGACGGCGGCGGCACGGTCGCTAATCTCACATCGGTCGACACAACGGTGTGCGGTACAGCGGGCGTTACGGTAAGCGGCGGAGCCAAGCTTACCGTAAACTCATCGGGCAACTCGGCTGTCTACTCGGCAAGCGGGGTTGTAAACATAACCGGCAGCGGCACTGTCGCTTCCCTTACGGCAAAAAGCGGCATGCTGAACGGCGCTTTCGGCGTCACGGTGAGCGACGGCGCGGTTGTGACAGGCTCGGCGGGATCTACCGCCATATACTCGGCGGAAGGAAACGCTCTTATCGAAAGCGGTGCGAAGGTTACGGTAACCGATTCGGACACGGCGGTATATCTTGCAAAGGGAACGGTGACGTTTACGGGAAAAGGCACCGCGGCAGACCTCACGGCGAAAAGAACCGCTATTAACAACATAAATAAGGTTAGCATAAACGACGGCGCGAACGTCAAAATTACAACGAACGGGACTGCCGGCATTTACTCTCTAACAGACGTTGATATTTCCGATTCGACAGTCACGCTGTTTGCGGAAAACGGAAACGCGATAAACAGCAAGGGAAACTTGACAATCACGGGCAAAGACGCGACCGTTGTATCGCATTCATCCCATTCGATGTTCGGTAGCACGGTGACGATAAAGGGCGCCGCCGTATTGCCAAGCTCGACGGGCGAGGCAATCGGTGCGGACGGAAACATCACCATTTCAGACGGTGCACGCATCACCGCCGCCGTCACGGGATCGGGATTGAAGTCCGCCATTGTGTCGTCGACGGGCGACATCATTTTAGATGGCGAAACAACGCAGGTGGATATTACGTCGACACAGCGCAGCTGCATCAAAGCCGTCAACGGCAAAATATCCATAAACGCCCGTGTTAAAGCGACGACCGTGGAGAGCGTGAGCGCGATTCTGGCGTGCGAGGTGAGTAAGACAAACGAAGCCGAGCCAAGCCCCCGCATAGTCATCGGTGAAAACTACGGCGAGAGCAAAAGCATCATCGTGACGACCGCCTGGAAGCCGACCGACAGCGGTGAATATTCCGCAGACACAGTGTTCGTGCCGGTGGGTACTGAGCTTAACGGCGACGACAGGCTTGAGGGAGAGTATACTCCGACAAACGCCGCTGAAATCTTAAAAATAGATTTTGTACCGGGTGACCTTAACAGAGACGGCGGCGTTACCGATAACGACGCGGAATATCTGCTGTATCATTTACAGCACCCGACGGCGTATACCGTAAATCAGGACTGTGACTTTAATAAGGACAGCAGGGTCGATGAAAAGGATGCGGAATATCTTATGTATGACGCCGCATTTTGCGGCAAGTACCCTACGGCGGAAAACAAGGGCAAAATCACCTGCACGGTGTCAAATCCCGAAATTAAAATCGGCGACACATTTACCGTGACCGTTTCCGCAAGCGGCTTTGCGCCGATACGCTCGGGCGGCGTCGCGCTGGAATTTGACGGGTCGGTTTTGGAGTACGTCGACAGCGAGTGGCTGATAAATTCAGACGTAATGGGCTTTGATACAAGCAATATTCAGGGCGTGTTTATGTACTTCCCGCTCAAAGCGCAGAGTATCGACGGCGATATCCTCCGCGTGACGTTGCGGGCGCGGGCTGACGCGCCGAAAGCGGGAGAGTTTACCGTCATCGCAAAAGACTGCTTTATAAATGAAAACGGCGAAAACACGTCAAGCGGAGATTTTGGGTCGGCTTTAGTAAACGTTTCCTGCGCCGAACACAAATACGGCAAGCTTGTTGACGGAATACCGGCGAAATGCGGCGTCGATGGAAAAAAGGCGTATTACGAATGCGCGGTCTGCCGCAAGCTGTTTGATGAAAGAAAGATTGAGACAACGGAAAAAGAGCTGGTTATCCCCGCGCTTTCCCACATTGCAGAGGACGGCTGGCATTCCGACGCGGACTTTCACTGGAAAGAGTGCGTAAGACCCGACTGTCAAGCCGTCTTAGACGAAACAAAAGCCGCTCACAGCTTTGACTGGGTGGTCGACAGACCCGCAACGGAGGAGCAGGCGGGACTTCAGCATGAGGAGTGCTCGGTCTGCGGGTACAAGCGAAGCATTGACACCGAAATCCCGTGCTTGAAGCCGGACACACCGGATAATCCCGATACACCCGACACACCCGATACACCCGATACACCCGATATGCCGGTAACGCCGGTCGCGCCTGCCGAGTTTCCCGACGTTCCGAAAAACGCATGGTATACCGAAAGCGTCGATTACGTCTCGTCATACAGCATTATGAAGGGCAAGACGCAAAAGGACGGCAGCATAGCCTTTGAGCCGAGCGGTAACCTCACCCGCGCCGAGTTTGCGCAGATACTTGCAAACCTTGCGGGAATCGACACCACCTCCCCCGAGGCGAAAAACCAGACGACAAGGTTTTCGGACGTTGCCGCAAACAAGTGGTTTACCGCCGCTGTCAAGTGGGCAAACGACAACGGGATAGTATTGGGTCTTACAGAAACCGAGTTTGGTCCGAACAAGAACATCGAGCGGCAGCAGGTCTGCACGATGCTGGCGCGCTTTATCGAGCAGTATATGCACACTGCCTTTAACCCGACGGTCGAAAAGAGGGCTTTTACCGATGGGGATGAAATACAGACCTATGCAAAAGAGGCTGTCGAGAAATGCCAGACGGCTGGCATTATAAACGGCATGACGGACGGCAGGTTTGCCCCGCGTGACAATGCCACCCGCGCGGAAGCCGCAAAGATTATGATGATGTTTCACGAAAGCTATATTAAAAATAAAATGCCGTAAAGCAGGCGGCGGGAATGGATTTTCCATTCCCGCCGCTTTTAATATAAGATAAAACCGTTTCCGCATATCTCATTGATTTATGCTTTTACCGGGCTTACAGCAACGATTTTTCCCACTGCTTCAGCTCGTGAGCGGAATTCAGGATTTTACCCTCGACGATTTCGGCGTCCGCCGAAACGGACGGCTTCAGTCCCGCGACAGCCTTGCCGAACCCGCTGCCGCCGGAGGTGGCAAACAGCACGATTTTCTTACCGGAAAAATTATAGCTTTCCAAAAACGTGTTGATAATGGTCGGCGCGACGTACCACCAGTTGGGATAATAAACTGTAGCCTGCCTCTGTTTTCTCTTGAAAATACGGGGCTTAACGCCATACAAAAATGTGTTTTGTGTTCCGTCTCCCGCTTATTTTCTAAAAGAGACGGGAGGCTTTTGTAATTATTATACAGCGATTTCACTTGTATAACAAGCCATGCCCATTTTCAAAAACGCCTGATAGAACAGAGCCGGCGACCTGTTAATCGCCGGCTCTATGTATGAATTCTTGAATTATAAGTTTCTGAGGAT
>CANQVN010000073.1 GCA_947627315.1 uncultured Clostridia bacterium
CCTCCTCGCCGAACGATGACCAGAACGTCCGGATGCCGCCTATTGTCGCAAGCTTTGAGGGCAAAAGCCGCTCCAGCGCGAACAGGTAAACGGCGTACGCCCCGCCGACGGCGACCGCCGCCGCGGCAAGCGGCTTTACAAACACCGAGACAAACCGCGGGCGGTACCGCTGGAATTTATAGAGCATAAGCAGGTTGCCGATAAGTATCGCGCCGTAGCAGGCTAACGTGCCGAACGGCGCGCCGTTTATCCGCACGCCGGGCATCGCCACAAGCGTACAGTTAATTATAATTTTCAAAACGGCGCCGATGAGCATGGTGACAAGCGGTATGTTGACCCTGCCGCACGCCTGTAAAAACAGGTTCGTCGGGTAGACCATCGCGACAAGGTAAATCGCAAGCGCAAGCAGCGTAAACGCGGGCGCGGCGACCGCCACCTCGTCAGGCTTTCCGCCGTAAAGCAGCATAAGTATCGGCTTTGAGAAAAAGGACATACCGATGGCGCATGGCGCGGCGATAAGCGACACTATGCGCATGGCCGAGTCCATATTGGTGTACGCCTCCTTCTGCTTTCCCGTCGAAAACAGCGCCGAAATGAAGGGCAGCACCGATATGCCTATCGTCTGCGTTATCGTCGGCGGAAGATTGAAAAGCGAGTAACAGCAGCCCGAATAGCTGCCGTACACCATATTGGCGGCGCTTGCCGAAAGACCGGAGGCGATGAGCGAGTTTTTGACCAGCACCATATCCAAAAGCGAGGTTATGCTCATCACCGACGAGCTGAGCGTGACAGGCACCGCGATTTTCACTATCGCGCGAAACAGCACGCCGTTATTTCGGCTTTCGAGCGGGTGCTCGACGTCCGTCTCTATCTGCTCCTTGCCGAAATAAAAGCGAATGAACATATACGCGGACGACGCGAGCGAGCCGAGCGTCACGCCTATCGCCGCGCCGCAGGCGAGCAGCTTGTAATTTTGCCCCTGACCCATAGCTATCAGCGCGAATACGATGCCCAGCCCCAAAAGCTTTGCCGCCGCCTCGATTATCTGATAGACGGCGGTCGGAGTCATATTCTTGTAGCCTTGAAAATACCCCTTAAACGCCGAGCCGAGCGACACGAAAAACACCGCCGGAGCTATCGCGATTATCGAAAGCTCGCTCTCCGGCGTTTTAACGACGTTCTGCGCGAACATCCGCGCGAAAAAGATAAGCACCAGCATGCCGACAATGCCGACCACCGAAAACGCCTTGAGCGACAGCGACAGCAGATTTTTCGGCTCGTGGATTCTGCCGACGGCGTTCGACTCGCTCACAAGCTTTGCGATGGCGACGGGTATTCCCGCCGTCGATATTACAAACATCAGCGAGTAGACCTGATACGCGTCGTTGTAATACCCCCAGCCGGTGCCGCCTATCATATTGAAAAGCGGTATCTTGTAGATAAAGCCGATGATTTTAACGATAACGAGCGCGGCGGTAAGCACCATCGCGCCGTTCAGAAAATTCTTTTTTGACGTTCCTGACAAGCCTCTTTACCGCCCTTATTTAAGCTTTGCGCCGCATTTCATGCAGAAGTCTGCCTTGGCAGGGTTTGCCGCCCTGCACACAGGGCATATATTTTTATATTTCGCTATCTGATCGTCAAGGTCGGCAAGCTGGCGCGCCATCTCGCGGATGGACGACATGACGTTATCCAGCTCCCCGCTGTCCTCCGACTGCGTCTCAGACAGTCTGAAATAGAGCTGACCCAGCTCCTTGTAGCGCGCGTCTATCCTGCCGCGGAGAGACGACGCCTTGTATTCAAGAGTCACGATATCTACCGCGCTTTCCGCTTTTCCCGCGATAAACTTGCCCGCCTTCTGCGCGCCGGACACAAATTCGTCAATAATAGCCATAGCTTTTTCTCCTTTACACAGTATATAAGTATTATACCAATCTTTTCTGTTATTTACAATAATAAAATTTAAAACAGTAAAGCGACGCCGAAAATGCGACGCCGCCTTACTGCTGCATTAAAATAGGAGGGGGATTTGAGATAAAAGCGATCTGTAAAACAGACCTTTTGCCCTTATCCGTATACAGTATAGCACGCGGCTGAAAGAAAGTTATTATCAAATTTTAAATTTTTTGTTAACCCTGCCTCAGCCGCGAAAAAAACCGCCTCAGTATGTCCGCGCACTCGCTTTGCATAACGCCCGCCGTCACAAGCGGCTTGTGGTTTACAGAAAGCTCGTTTATGTTCATCACCGAGCCGTATGCGCCCGCCTTCGGGTCGGTCGCGCCGAAAACGACCCTGTCAAGCCTTGCGTTCATTATAGCGCCTGCGCACATAACGCATGGCTCGAGCGTCACATACAGGGTGCAGCCGCACAGCCGCCAGCCGCCGAGGGCTTTACAGGCGCGTGAGATTGCCGTTATCTCGGCGTGGAGCAGCGCGTTTTTTTTGCCCTCGCGCTCGTTTTTTGCCCGCGATATGATTTTACCGTCCTTAACTATCACCGCGCCTATCGGAACCTCGCCCGCAGCCTCCGCGCGCCGCGCCTGCATCAGCGCTTTTTTCATAAAATAAATATCGTCCATAAAATTATTATATGCTATTTTGCGTCCAAGGTCAATATAGTGATATAGGTGATTTAATGGCTCTGATTTTGCTTTTCTGCCACATCTTTTTCACGGTGCGGCTGAAATTCATACAGCGGCGGGTGTTTTCGGGAATAAAATACTCGTTCACCTCCGGCAAAAACGGCAGTGGGATAGGCACCTACGCGGCTTTTGCCGCAGCGCTCGGCACAACGATAGGACCGGGCAACATAACGGGCGTCGCCGTGGCGATATCGGCGGGCGGCGCGGGCGCGGTGTTCTGGATGTGGGTCTGCGGACTGCTTGCGATGCCCACCAAGTACGCGGAAGGGTATCTTGCCTCAAAATACGCCGAAAAAACGGCGGACGGCTTCGTCGGCGGGACGATGGTACTGCTAAAAAAGCTCGGTATGCCCTGTCTTTCGGCTCTGTGGGCGGCTTTTTGCGGCGCGGGCGGACTGCTTATGGGCGCCGCCGTTCCCGCGCGCAGTCTGTCCTCCGCACTTCCGCTGCCCGACTGGCTTGTCGGACTCTTTCTTGCCGCGCTCGTTTTGCTTGCCGTCTCCTGCGGATTTCGCGGCATAGCGGCGGTGAGCAGCCTGCTTGTGCCTGTGATGTCCTGCGGATTTTTGCTTTGCTGCCTTGCCGTGACGGCTTTGAACGTATCAAGGCTTCCCGCCGCGTTTTTTGAGATTATGCGCGGCGCTCTGAGCGTGAAAAGCGTCGGCGCGGGCGCGATGGGCGCGGCGATAAAGCAGGGTATGACCCGCGGGCTTTATTCAAACGAAAGCGGGCTTGGCAGCGGCGGAATACTGGCGGCGGAGTCGGGAGACGGCAACAGCGTTATGTGCGCGCTGAGCGCCATGTCTACCGTGTTCTGGGACACGGTTGTTATGTGCGCCGTAACGGGCGTCGTGTTTGTGATAAACGGCGCGGGGCGGGGGAGCGACCCCGCTTTGACGGTGTCCTCAGCTTTTGCCGCTCTGCCCTGCGGCAGTCTGATTTTACAGGCGTCAATGAGCCTGTTCGTGTTGGCGACGGCGCTCGGCTGGTACTATCTTGCCGCCCGTGCGGTAAGCTACAGCTTCGGAAAGCGCGTACCATACGGCGCGGCGTTTGCAGCCTCGCTGTTTTTCGGGGCGGTGCTGCCGCCGCATATACTGTGGTACGCGGCGGACGCGGTAAATCTTATGATGCTGCTGCCGTCGATGTATGTGCTATTTAAAATGAATAATAAAATTCTTTACATAATGAACAAATAGTGGTATTATAATAAAATAAATCGAATTTAACGGGGTTTGTCCCTGTGGATAAAAAGGGGTCGGGTCATGAAAGACAAGCTGAATGTCGCTCTTATATTCGGAGGAGTTTCAAACGAATATGAAATTTCCTGTATGTCGGCGGCAAATGTATATGATATTCTGGACAGAAAAAAATACGATGTTTTTCCAATCGGCATAACGCGGCAGGGCAGGTGGTATCTGACAGACGCCACGGCGGAGCAGATACGCGCCGACAAGTGGCTTGACGCGGACAATCGCGTCGCGTTCATTCCGCCCGACAGGTCGGTGCGCGGGATATACGTCGTCGGCGGGAAAAATATAAAAATAGACGTGGCTTTCCCTGTTTTACACGGCAAAAACGGGGAGGACGGCGCGGCGGCGGCGCTGCTTGCGCTTGCCGGTATTCCGCAGGTCACAACGACCATGACAAGCGCCGCGCTCTGTATGGATAAGGCGCTGACAAAGACGGTCTGTAAAGCCGCCGGTATTGACCAGTGCGGGTGGGAGACCTTTTATTCCCGCGATTTGAAAACGGACATCGGCGCGGCGGCGGATAGGGCGGAGGCGCGCTTTGACTACCCGATGTTTGTAAAGCCGTCGTCCGCGGGCAGCAGCGTCGGCGTGAACAAATGCTCCGACAGGGCGACGCTTGAAGCGGCGCTTTTGGAAGCGGCGCGGCACGATTTCAAGGTGATAGTGGAGGAATATGTAAAAGGTGCGGAGGTCGAGGTCGCCGTTATCGGCAACAACGTCCCGCACGCGTCGGTCTGCGGGCAGATTGCGCCCTCGCGCGAGTTTTACAGCTACGACTCCAAATATAAGGACGACAATTCCGAGCTTTATATCCCCGCGCATATAAACGACGACGCCGCGCTGCGGGTGAGACAGACGGCGGTCGCGGTCTATAAGGCGACAGACTGCCGCGGAATGGCGCGGGTCGACTTTTTTGTGACAGACGACGAGCGGGTTATTTTCAACGAGATAAACACGATACCCGGCTTTACGAATATAAGTATGTATCCCAAGCTTATGGCTCATTCCTGCGTCGGCGGCAGCGAGCTTGCCGACAGACTTATCGAGCTTGCGTTATCGGAGGACAGGGTATGAACGACAACGCGATAGGCGTTTTTGACAGCGGACTGGGCGGACTTACCGCGGTAAAGGAGCTGTGTGAGATAATGCCGGGCGAGAATATCGTCTATTTCGGCGACACCTCGCGCGTACCCTACGGCACGCGAAGCCGGGAGACGATACTTCGCTATTCAAAGCAGGATTTGAACTTCCTTTCAAGCTTTAATATAAAGGCGGCGCTTGTCGCGTGCGGTACAATTTCGTCCGTCGCGCTTGACAGTATAAAGGACGACTATGATTTTCCCATAATAGGCGTTATAGACAGCGCGGCAGCCGCGGCGGTATCCTGCACCGAAAACGGTAAAATCGGCGTTATAGGAACGCCCGCCACCGTTAAGTCGGGGGCTTACGAGACGCGGATAAAGCAGATGCTAAAGGACGCTGTGACTTTGGCGTGTCCATGCCCGTTGTTTGTCCCGCTGGTGGAAAACGGACATATAGACCCGTCCGACCCGCTGGTTCGCCACGCGGTTGAGCTGTACCTTGAGCCGATAGTCCGCTTCGGCGCGGACACGGTGATACTGGGCTGCACCCACTACCCGATAATCGCCCGCGCGATATCCGAGTATCTCGGGCAGGGGATAAGGCTTGTAAATTCCGGCAGGGAGGCGGCGCGCACGCTATGCTCGCTTCTTTCCGAAAAGGATATGCGATGTGGCAGAAAGCAGGGCAAATGCAGCTATTACGTGAGCGACAGCACAGAGAATTTTGAAAATATCGGCGGCGTGTTTATGTGCCGCCCGATATGCGGGGACGTACATAATATTGATATTGAAAAATACTGAAAAACGGCTTGAAATAAAGTCGCATACCCGCTGCGGCGGCAAAACCGAAAGCGACAGCCGCACCTTTGACGCCGCCGTCGCCGAAAAGGACGGCGCGCGGTACATTGTCTATACCGACGGCGGCGAGAGCTGCACGGTAAAGCTTTTACCGCGCCGCGCGCTTATCATTCGCGGCAAAAACAGGCTTGAAATAAGGGAAAACGCCGTCTGCCGCGGCATTTATTTCGGGATTGACTATAAAACCGAAAACGCGCGCGTAATACTGCGGCCGGGCGGCGCGGAGCTTAAATATCTGCTTAGCCTTGGCGGAGTGCAGACCCAAAACAGGGTGATACTGAAAATTGAGGAGAAATAAAATGACTGCTGCAAATCCTACGGAATACACGAAGGCATATATAAAGCGGGGCGTTATCGACGCGTACTCCGCCTGTGTCAGGGACGGAGCTTTGGACGCCTGCGATACGCTTGATTTTGACGTGGAGGTGCCGAAGGACACCGCAAACGGCGACTTTTCATCAAACTTTGCGATGAAAAACGTGAGGCTGCTTAAAAAATCGCCCGCCGTTATAGCAAATCTGATAGCGGAGCGATTTGACCTCGGCGTGCTTGTTAAAAGCGTTGAGGTCGCAGGTCCCGGGTTTATCAACTTTACAATGTCGCCCGAGTATTACGCGGGTCAGGTTGACAATATTCTTAAAATGGGCGGCGATTTCGGAAAAACAGATCATCTGCACGGGCAGACGGTGCTTGTCGAATTTGTCTCCGCAAACCCGACGGGACCCATGCATATGGGCAACGCCCGCGGCGGGATTATAGGCGACTGCCTGTCGGCGGTGCTGGAGTGCGCCGGCGCGCGCGTCAGCAAGGAGTTTTATGTAAACGACGCGGGTAATCAGGTCGCGCTGTTCGGTCAGTCGCTCTACGCGCGGCTGTACCAGCTTAAAAACGGGGAGGACAGCATCGAATTTCCGGACGACGGCTACCATGGCGACGATATCCGCGCCCTTGCCGCCGAGTATGCCGCGGAAAACCCCGAGTTTTCTTTCGACGATAAAGACGCGCTCGTTTCGTCGCTTGTCGCGTTCGGGCTTGAAAAGAACATCGCGAGGATGAAAAGCGACCTTGAAAAATATAAAATAGTTTATGACAACTGGTTTCGCGAATCGTCGCTCCACCAAAGCGGCTACGTCGCAGAGACAATAGAAATGCTCGAAAAGGCGGGCGCGCTGTACGAGGCGGACGGGGCAAGGTGGTTTCGCGCGACCGACTACGGCTGCGAAAAGGACGAGGTTATGGTCAAGGCAAACGGGTTTTACACCTACTACGCTGTCGACCTTGCCTACCATCGCGACAAGTTCTGCAAGCGCGGGTTTGAGCGCTGTATAAACGTGCTGGGAGCCGACCATCACGGGCATACCATCCGCTATAAGGCGGGTATGAAGGCGCTCGGCATTGAGCCGGAGCGGCTGGATATTGTGCTGATGCAGCTTGGGCGGCTGATGCGCGACGGGCAGGTGGTGCGTATGTCAAAGCGCACCGGCAAGAGCATAACGCTGTCCGACCTTTTG
>CANQVN010000074.1 GCA_947627315.1 uncultured Clostridia bacterium
GT
Source organism: uncultured Clostridia bacterium (assembly GCA_947627315.1). GTDB lineage: Bacteria > Bacillota > Clostridia > Oscillospirales > QAKW01 > RGIG9041. The sequence goes on from CANQVN010000074.1 coordinate 3, forward strand.
CAAGCTCCGCGTCCCTGCCGACAGCCGCCGTCAGCCTGCCGCGCCGCGCCTCGTCAACAAGGTTTGTCGAAAACTTGGGCAGCGATTTGAGGGATTTCTGCTGCCGCGGCGTATCCCTCGGCGTTATAAGCTCGTACAGCCCCAGCTTGTCGCGAATCGCGGCGGAAAGGGTCTTTGAGTCCTGCCCCAATTTTGATAAAATCTGCATACCGACGCATTCCGGCTCGCCCGCGATTGCAAGCAGCAGATGCTCGGTGCCGACAGAGCAGAAGCCGAACCGCTTTGCTATCACTATCGACTGCTCGATTATCCTGCGGGTGCGGCTTGTCATATCCGCCGCCCCCGGCGTCGTTTTGCTGCCGGTGCCGACAAGCTCGCAAAGGCGCGACTTTACCTTGTCGTAGGTTATCCCGCGCGCCAGCAGCAGCCTGCTGCCGACGCTGTCGCTGATGCCGAGAATGCCAAGCAGCACATGCTCCGAGCCGATGTAGGTGTGTCCGAGCTGCCCCGCCGTCCGCTGGGCGGCGGACAGCGCCTCGGTCGCCTTTTTAGTAAATTTATCCATAACTGCTCCCTTTCACTCTGATGACTTTATTATCGACGTAATCGCGTGAAAAAAACGCTTTCCTTTTTTTATTGTATGTGATATAATCGTCTAAAATAAACGTAAAAAGGCGCGATGAAATGAAAATACTTGTTATAAACGGTCCAAACCTCAACCTGCTCGGTCTGCGCGAGCCGGAAATTTACGGAAGCGGCACGCTGGACGACCTTGAACAGCTTGTGAAAAACCACGCCGCGGGCAGGGCGCAGGTCGATTTTTACCAGTCCAACCACGAGGGGGACATAATCGATAAAATACAGTCGACGCGCGGCGTTTACGACGGCATTGTGTTAAACGCGGGCGGGTATACCCACACAAGCATATCCATTGCGGACGCGATAAGCGCGGTGCGGACGCCGACGGTGGAGGTGCATATTTCGGACATAACCAAAAGAGAGCCGTATCGCGCCCACTCCTATCTCACCCCCGTCTGTGCCGCGACCATAATGGGGCGCGGCTTTAAGGGGTATACCGAGGCTGTGGACTTTTTAATCTCGCTGTAACGGATCTGACGCGGCGGGCATATTATGTAGTACGGTCGACCGAAAACTGTATGGATGTGAAAAATATGACCACCTACTGCTGTGGCTCCGGACAGGGAGCAAACGCAGGTCAGACACGCTGCTACAACATCGTGCTTGCCATTGTGGGCGCACTGCTCGCTCTGGCGGTCGGGATACTGCTGGGCGCGCTGTTTGCGGCGACGTTTACCGGCGCTATTGCCGCTGTTGCCGTCGTGATAGCCATCCTGGCGCTGCTGTTTATCCTGTTTTTGATACTGCGCTCCTGCGGCGGGCAGCGCGGCACCTGCCGATAAAAAATCAAATCCCACGGGAATTTGTCCCGTGGGATTTTTTATTACAGCGGCTTTTCAACCATACCGTTTTCGGACGGCGCCCAGACGCTCTTAAAGCCGATATCGCGGGCAAGCTTTGCCATCATTTCAAAATGCGCCGCTATCCCGCCCGCGCTGTGCGCGTCGCTTGTCAAAACTATCCTTCCGCCCTTTTCGCATATCCGCTCCAGCAGAAAGCGGGCGGGGTAGGGCGTCGTGCGGTATCCGCGGGTTATCGCGCCCGAGTTCATCTCAAACGGCACGCCGCGTAAAAGCAGCGCGTCGAGCGCGTCCGTCGCTATGGCGATATACCGTTTTGACTGCTCGTTTATGAGGCTGCCCGTTTCGTTGAACTTTGTAATAAGGTCAAAATGCCCGATGATATCGCATGGCGGAAGCTCACAGAGCTGCTCGTAATAAAGCGTATACAGGTCGCGCATACAGCCCGCCTTCAACAGCTCCTTTTGCGATTTGTCGACAGGGACGTATTTTCCGGAGCATTTTATATAGTGCTTTGAGCCGATAACGTAGTCAAAAAGCGTCCTGTCGCACTCGCCGTACATATCCTGCTCTATCCCGCACAGTATCTCCATTTTGCCCGAGTACAGCTTTTTGAGCCGCGAAATTTCGGCGATGTAGCGCGGCGTCGCGTCGTAGGCAAGGCAATACCCGCTGTCAAACGACGTATGGCTGTGCGCCGTAAAGCCGAGCGAGCGCAGCCCCAGCCTGTATGCCGCGCGCGCCATCTGCTCCGGCGTGTTTTTACCGTCGCAGCAGGTTGTGTGAATGTGGTAGTCGCCTGTTATCATTACGTCATTTTCTCCTGCTTTACCTTGTGATTTATGATATGGCGGGAGGCAAGCTCACGCCGCACCTCGTCCGGCGTTATTTTAAGCTGTACCATCAGCACCAGCAGGTGGTAGGCAAGGTCGGATATCTCGTAGATTGTCTCCGGCTTATCCTCCGCCTTTGCCGCGATTATAACCTCGGTGCTCTCCTCGCCCACCTTTTTGAGTATCTTGTCAAGCCCTTTTTCAAAAAGGTAGGAGGTGTATGAGCCTTCCTGCGGGCTGTCCTTGCGCCCTTTCAAAAGCTCGTAAAGCGCGTCCGCCGAAAAGCCCTCAAGGCTGTCGCTTTTATAGACCGTGTTGAAAAAGCAGGAATCCTTTCCCGTGTGACAGGCGGGACCGTCCTTTATCACCTCCACCGTCAGCGCGTCAAGGTCGCAGTCCGCCGTGATGGAGACGATGTGCTGGAAATTGCCGGAGGTCTCACCCTTTCTCCACAGCTTTTGCCGCGAGCGGGAAAAAAAGCAGGTTTTGCCCTCCTTTATGCTTATTTCAAGGCTCTCCCTTGTCATATACGCGACGGTCAGCACCTTTTTTGAAAGCGCGTCGACAACGACGGCGGGAATCAGCCCGTTTTCATCAAATTTAAGTTTATCTAACATAAATCCTCCCGTATTATCCGCGACGGTATGCCGCACTCGCGCATCCGCCGCTTGAGCGCGGGGATTTGCACCTGCCCGAAATGGAATACCGACGCGGCAAGCCCCGCGCTTATCCGCGGCAGCTTTGAAAAAAGCTCTATAAAATCTTGCTCGCAGCCCGCGCCGCCCGACGCTATGACCGGCACGCTTACGACCTTTAGCACCTCGCTCAGCATCGGCAAATCGAACCCGCGCTTTACCCCGTCGGTGTCGATGCTGTTCACGACGACCTCGCCCGCGCCGTTTTGGACGCAGCGGGCTATCCAGTCGATAGCGTCAAGCCCGGTGTCCTCCTTTCCGCCCTTTGCAAGCAGGCGGTATCCGCCGCCCACCCTTTTCACGTCCGCCGACAGGACGACGCACTGGCTTCCGTACCGCTTTGCCGCCTGCGCCACAATGGACGGGTCGCGAATCGCGCCGCTGTTGACGCTCACCTTGTCCGCGCCGCACGCCAGCACCCGCTCAAAGTCGGCAAGTCCGTTTATCCCGCCGCCCACCGTCAGCGGAATGAAGATGACGGAGGCGACCTTTTTTAAGATATCGGTAAACAGCGCGCGGTTTTCGCCGGAGGCGGTGATGTCGTAAAACACAAGCTCGTCCGCCCCGCTCTCGCTGTACATTTTCGCAAGGCTGACAGGGTCCGACACGTCGCGCAGGTTTTCAAAGTTTACCCCCTTTACCACCCGCGAGTCTTTGACGTCAAGGCAGGGGATTATCCGTTTTGTTATCATTTTGCCGCCTCCAGCGCGCTTTCTATCGTTATGCCGCCGGTGTAAAGCGCGCGACCGATTACAGCGCCGTATATGCCGATTTTTGAAAGCGCGGCAATATCGGAAATACCGCTCACTCCGCCCGAGGCGGTGATATCGACGGCAAAAGCTTTTGCAAGCCTTTTATACAGCTCGACATTTGTCCCGCGGGACATACCGTCCCGCGAGATATCGGTGCAGATTATGTTTTTAACGCCCTTTTTCTGCATTTTTTCAAAAAACCTCTCACAGCTGTAATCTGTAAGCTCCGTCCAGCCGCGTATTGCGACGCGCCCGTCTTTTATATCGACGCCGACCGCGATTTTATCGCCGTAAAGGTCAAGCATTCTGTCCAAAAACGGCTCGTCCTTCACGGCGGCGGTGCCGATAATCACACGATTCACTCCCGCCTCAAAATACCGCGCGACGGCGTTATCCGTCCGGCAGCCGCCGCCGAGCTCTATGAACATACCGGTATTTTCGGAGATGTTCTTGACGACCTCAAAGTTGTCGGTGTTCCCGCTTTTCGCGCCGTCAAGGTCGACAAGGTGCAGATGCGCCGCCCCCGCCGCCTCAAAGGAGCGGGCGACCTTTAACGGGCTTTTGTCAAACACGGTTTTTTTGCCGTAGTCGCCCATTTGCAGGCGCACGGCGCTGCCGCCTAAAATATCAATCGCCGGAAAAACAATCATACTGTCACCTCGCAGAACGCCTTTAGTATTTTAAGCCCGCCGCCGCCGCTTTTTTCGGGGTGGAACTGCGCGCCGAACACCCGCCCGCTCTGCACCGCGGCGGTGACCGGGACGGAATAGTCGGTGTAAGCCGTGACGGCGCCGCACTCCGCGGCGTAGTAGGAGTGAACGAAATAGACGTATTCGCCGTTTTCCGTGTACTTGAAAAGCTCGCCCTTATTGTCTGTAAAATGCAGCGCGTTCCAGCCGACGTGCGGCACGTCGAGGTCGCCGCTTACAATATCCCGCAGCGGACGGATGCTGCCCGGGATAAGCCCTAAGCCGTCAAACCTTCCGTATTCATACGAGCGGGTAAAAAGCAGTTGCATACCGAGACAGATGCCGAGCAGCGGCTTGCCGTCGCGCGCCTGCTCCTTCAAAATCGCGTCCAGCCGGGCGCTTTTCAGCTTTTCTATCGCGTCGCCGAACGCGCCGACGCCGGGCAGAATTATCCTGTCGCTGTCCTCTATTATCTTTTTGTCGCCGGTGACGACCGCGCTTTCTCCTATAAATTCAAGCGAGCTTTTTAGGGAAAAGAGGTTGCCCACGCCGTAGTCGATAATGGCGGTCATTATAAAATCCCCTTTGTGGAGGGGACGGTGTCCCCCTCGATGCGCATGGCGGCTTTAAGACAGCGCGCCAGCGCCTTAAACACGCCCTCGATTATGTGGTGGGTGTTTGTCCCCTCAAGCTGCTTTATATGCAGCGTTATCCCCGCGTTTGCGGCAAACGCGTCCAGAAACTCGCGGCAAAGCTCGCTGTCAAAGTCGCCCACCCGCGGGGAGGGCAGCGACAGCTCACAGTAAAGCCGCCCTCTGCCCGAGATATCAAGCGCGCAGAGAATAAGCGCCTCGTCCATTGGCAGAAGCACGTGGGAGTAGCGCGCGATTCCGCGCATATCGCCCAGCGCTTCTTTTACCGCGCGCCCGAGGCAGATGCCGATATCCTCCGCGCTGTGGTGAAAGTCGACCTCGGTGTCGCCCTTGCAGCAAACGGCAAGGTCAAAGCCCGCGTGCTTTGCAAGCAGCGCCAGCATATGGTCGAAAAAGCCGTTTCCGCTTGAAATTTCGGACTTGCCCTGCCCGTCCGTCAAAAGGGTGAGGGTAATATCCGTCTCGTTTGTTTTTCTTTTGATTTCAGCGCGTCTCATAGATAATCTCCTTCAGTTTTTCGATAAGAACCGCAAGCTCGTCCCGCGTACCCACGGTTATTCTCAGCCTGTCCGATATGCGCTCGCTGTCAAAGTGGCGCACCAGCACCCCGCGGCTTTTGAGCTTTTCGTAAAACGCCCTGCCGTCCCCGCCCGGACAGCGGGCAAAGACGAAGTTTGCCCGCGAATCGGTACAGCAAAATCCGAGCTTTGAAAGCTCTTTTGTCAGCCACATCCTGTTCTGGACGATAACGGCGCTTCGCCTTTGATATTCCGCCTCGTTTTTCAAAGCCTCCGTCGCCGCGCCCGCGCTCAGGCTGTTTACGTTATAGGGATTTGTCGAGTATTTTATCCTTTTAAGGTCGGAAATCAGCGCGCTGTCCGCCATCGCAAAGCCGACCCGCGCGCCCGCAAGCGAGCGGGATTTTGAAAAGGTCATAACGACAATCAGGTTTTTGTATTTTTTTATAAGCGGAACGCAGCTCTCCCCGCCGAAATCTATATACGCCTCGTCCACGATTACGACGTTTTCGGGGTTTTGAATAAGTATTTTTTCAATCTCCGACACCGGCAAAAGCAGTCCTGTCGGCGCGTTGGGATTGGCAAGCACCACCCCGCCGCGGTTTTTATAATCGGAAACGTCTATTTTAAGTTCGTCCGTCAGCGGGATCTCCTTAAAATCCGCGCCGTAAAGCTGTGAAAAAACGCGGTAAAAGCCATAGGTTATATCGGGAAAGCAGACCCTTTTGCCGTCGCTGAAAAACGCGGCGAAGCAAAAGCCGAGTATCTCGTCCGACCCGTTGCCGAGAATGACGTTTTCCCGCATAAGCCCGTACCGCCGCGCTATCGCGTCGAGTAAATTCTCGCTGTCGGGGCGGGGGTAGAGCTGGAGCTGATTTCCCCTGCCGGAAATCGCCGCCTCAATTACCGAGCGGGGCGGGGGAAAGGGCGACTCGTTTGTGTTGAGCTTTATATACTCCATATCCTGCGGCTGTTCGCCCGGCACATATTCGCAAAGCCCGCGCAGCCGCTCTGTCAAAAACTCACTCATCCGCGTCCTCCTCAAACCGAGCGGCAACGCTTGCCGCGTGGGCGAAAAGCCCCTCTTTTTTCGCAAACGCCTCAACGTCCCCGCTTATTTTTTCAAGAGCGTCGCGGGTGTAGTAGGTATACTGCATTTTTTTAACAAAATCGTCCACCGAAAGCGGGCTTGAAAAGCGCGCCGTGCCGCCCGTCGGCAGCGTGTGATTCGCCCCGGCAAGGTAGTCGCCCACAGCCTCGGGGCAGTACCCGCCCAAAAACACAGAGCCGGCGTTTTTGACGCGGGAGAGCATATCAAACGGGTCGCGGGTGCAGATTTCAAGATGCTCGGGGGCAAGCTTATTTGCTATCCCGACCGCGGTTTCCATATCCTTTGCCACGATTATCCTGCCGTTATTTTCAATCGACGCGCGGGCGATGTCCTCCCGCGGCAGACCTTTGAGCCGCCGCTCTATCTGCCGCGCGACGCTTTTTGCAAGCTCCATACTGTCTGTTACAAGCAGGGCGCTTGCAAGCCTGTCGTGCTCCGCCTGAGAGAGCATATCGGCGGCAATATGCGCGGGGGAGGCGCTGTCGTCCGCCACCACCAGAATCTCGCTCGGACCTGCTATCATATCAATGGCGACCCTGCCGAAAACCTGCCGCTTCGCCTCGGCGACGTATGCGTTGCCCGGTCCTACTATCTTGTCGACGGCGGGGACTGTCCGCGACCTTTGCCGCGGCGAGTATCGCGGGCGA
>CANQVN010000075.1 GCA_947627315.1 uncultured Clostridia bacterium
CCCATCCCTCACAACGGATGCAGACCGCCTAAGAGAAGAAGAGTATAAGGGAGGACAACCAAATGGCAAGATATACAGGTGCAGTCTGCCGTCAGTGCAGACGCGAGGGAACCAAGCTCTTTCTGAAGGGCGAGCGCTGCTACACCGGAAAATGCTCCATCGACAGACGTTCTTATGCTCCCGGTCAGCACGGGCAGGGCAGAAAGAAGTTTTCCGAGTACGGTATGCAGCTCAGAGAGAAGCAGAAGGTCAGAAGATACTACGGCGTGCTGGAGAGCCAGTTTGCCAAGTATTTTGAAATGGCAGAAAAGAAAAAGGGCGTCACGGGTGACAACCTGCTTTCAATAGTCGAGAGCAGACTGGACAACGTGGTTTACAGGTTAGGCTTTGCTATGTCAAGACCTGAGGCGAGACAGTTTGTCCGCCACGGTCATTTTACGGTAAACGGCAAGAAGGTCGATATTCCGTCATATCTGCTCTCGGTGGGCGACGTTGTCGCTGTTAAAGAGAGCAGCCTCAGCTCCGAAAAGATAAAGTCGGTGTTGGAAGCTAACGAGAAACGCGCCGTCGTCAAGTGGCTTGAGCGTGACGGCACTACCGGTAAGGTGATAGGCGTTTGCGAGAAAGAAGACATAGATATTCCTATCGAGGAGCACCTTATCGTCGAGTTGTATTCCAAGTAATACGCATTATGACGACAACAAAGATGAATATATAAGGGAGGCTTTTGCATGATAGAGATGGAAAGACCGCGTATCGAAACCGAGATACAAGGCGAGCGCGGCGAATACGGTCGCTTTATAGCCGAACCTCTGGAACGCGGTTACGGTATCACGCTCGGAAACGCGCTTCGCAGAATACTTCTGTCAACGCTCGAGGGCTATGCCGTCGTTTGCGCGCGCATTAACGATGTGCCGCACGAGTTTATGACAATCCCCGGCGTCAAGGAAGAAGTCACCGAGATTATACTGAATATTAAAGGCATTATCCCAAAACTGTTTTGTGAGGAACCCAAGACCGTTTACATTGAGGCGAAAGGCCCCGGCATTGTAACGGCAGGCGACATCAAGCTGGACAGCGAGGTCGAGATACTCAACCCAGAGCATGTCATAGCGACGCTGTCCGAGGACGCTGTTTTGAACATTGAAATGATAATCGACCGCGGCAGGGGCTATGTCGGTTCGGATCAGAATAAAAAGTATACTCAGAACCAGCCCAATATGCTCGCCGTCGATTCCAACTTCACACCTGTTCTGAAGGTCAACTACACCGTTGAGAACACCCGCGTCGGTCAGATAACGGACCTTGACAAGCTCACGCTGGACGTTTGGACAAACGCCGCTGTCACCGCGTCTGACGCCGTGTCGATGGCAGCGAGAATAATGAACGACCACCTTATGCTCTTTATCGACCTGTCCGAAAAGGCGCAGAACGCCGCGATAATGGTCGAAAAGGAAGAGACGCGCAAGGAAAAGGTGCTCGAAATGACTATCGAGGAGCTCGATTTGTCGGTTCGCTCGTTCAACTGCCTCAAACGCGCGGGTATCAATACCGTGGAGGATCTCACAAACAGAAGCGAGGAAGATATGATGAAGGTGCGCAACCTCGGTCGTAAATCTCTCGATGAGGTTATCGGCAAGCTTGCGTCGCTTGAGCTGTCCTTAAAGAAAGAGGACGACTAATTCTAAGTAATCGGAGGTAAACAAAGGTGTCAGGATACAGAAAACTGGGCAGACCGACGGATCACCGCCGCGCCATGCTCAGAGGTATGGTGACCTATCTTCTTGAAAACGGCTCGATTGAGACAACGCTCACTCGTGCCAAAGAGGTGAAAAGGGTCGCTGAAAAGATGATAACACTTGGCAAAAACGACACGCTTCATTCCAAGCGTCAGGCGTTTGCCTATATCACCAAGGAGGACGTGGTAAACAAGCTCTTTACCGAAATCGGTCCTTCTTATGCGGAACGTAACGGCGGCTATACCCGTATAGTCAAGAAAGGTCCGCGCCGCGGAGACAACGCCGAAATGGCGATAATCACGCTGGTGTAATAGCGTTTATATAAAAAAGGCTCGTTTTCGAGCCTTTTTTATTTTGCCTTAAAAAAAGCTCTCCGGCAGTGTCGGAGAGCTTTATCGGTGCGTGTTAAATTACATCTCGGCGAAGTATTTGATTGTACGTACCATCTGGCTTGTGTAGGAGTTTTCGTTGTCGTACCAGGAAACTACCTGTACCTGATAGGTATCGTCGTCGATTTTTGTCACCATGGTCTGGGTCGCGTCAAACAGCGAGCCGTAGGTGATGCCGATGATATCGGACGAAACGAGCGGCTCCTCGGTGTAGCCGAACGAAGCGGAGGAAGCTGCCTTCATAGCGGCGTTGATGCCCTCTATTGTAACGTCCTTGCCCTTGACGACAGCGACGAGAATTGTCGTAGAGCCTGTCGGCACGGGAACGCGCTGAGCCGAGCCTATCAGCTTACCGTTAAGCTCGGGGATGACAAGACCGATAGCCTTAGCGGCGCCCGTCGAGTTGGGAACGATGTTGACTGCGGCGGCGCGAGCACGGCGCAGGTCGCCTTTTCTGTGCGGACCGTCAAGCACCATCTGATCGCCTGTGAAGGCGTGTACCGTCGTCATAATACCGCTCTGAATGGGAGCGTAGTCGTTAAGAGCCTTTGCCATCGGCGCAAGGCAGTTTGTCGTGCAGGACGCAGCGGAGATGATATTGTCCTCTTTTGTAAGCGTTTTCTCATTCACGCTGTAAACGATGGTGGGCAGGTCGTTTCCGGCAGGAGCGGAGATGACGACCTTTTTCGCGCCGGCGTCGATATGCGCCTGAGCCTTCGCCTTTGAGGTGTAAAAGCCGGTGCATTCCAGAACAACGTCAACGCCGATTTTGCCCCAGGGCAAATCCTTGGCTTCTTTTTCGGCATAGATTTTTATCGTCTTACCGTCCACCGTGATGGAGTCCTCTCCCGCCGATACCGTGTCGCCGAGAGCGTATCTGCCCTGAGCGGAGTCGTATTTGAGCAGGTGAGCAAGCATTGCGGGGTTTGTAAGGTCGTTTATGGCAACTACCTCGTATCCGTCCGCGCCGAACATCTGCCGAAACGCGAGTCTGCCGATTCTGCCGAATCCGTTAATAGCAACTTTAACCATTTTAAGTTTCCTCCAAAATAAAAATATTCCGACTACTATTGTATAATATTACCGTCAATTTTGCAATGCTTTTTTATTAAAAAAATGAATTTGTCGCAAGGTTTGCAAATCTGCCGCGGCGATTGACAAAAGACCGATATGCCTATATAATAAATATAAGAGGAGCTGCAATGGAAAAACCCAAAAAGACAATAGCAAAAAATAAAAAAGCGTATTTCGATTATTTCGTACTCAGCACCTATGAGGCGGGAATTGAGCTTTACGGCACCGAGGTGAAGTCGGTGCGCGCGGGCAGCGTCAACCTTAAAGACAGCTTTTGCTCGATAGACGACGGGCAGCTGTATGTCAAGGGTATGCACATTTCGCCCTATGAAAAGGGCAACCGTTTCAACCGCGAGCCGATGCGCGACAAGCGGCTGCTTATGCACAAGCGGGAGATTATGACGCTTTTGGGTAAGGTGAAGCAGGACGGGCTTTCGCTCATACCGCTGTCGCTTTACTTTTCCGGCTCGCACGTCAAGGTGGAGGTTGGGCTGTGCCGCGGCAAAAAGCTGTATGATAAGCGCGCGGTCGCCGCAAAGAAGGCGTCGGACAGGGAGATACGGTCAAATCTGAAATACAGAAATCAGGGCAAGTAAATTGCGGCGCTCTGTAAATTACGGGGGCGCAATGGTTTCGACGGGGGTCGGACGGTGCGGTAAGCGGGCAGAGACGCACGTACTCTTTAAAATGTGCAAATTAAAATTAAACGCTAACAATAATAAATTAGCTTACGCTGCTTAATTGCGGCGTCATCCGAGTGCGAGGGACCACGGGCGCATAAGGGTGTGACGTTCAGTGGTGAACGGGCAGGGCAAAGCTTTGAGCCTATGCCTGTAAAATGAAGCTACCGACGCTGTAACTTAGCTTTATGAGTTTCAGCCGAGGGAATGATGAGATAAAGCTACGCCCGTAGAAAGCCTCATCAAAAGACTTTCGGACAGGAGTTCGATTCTCCTCGCCTCCACCACGTCGCGGCAAGTCCTTTTGGCTTGCCGCAACTTTTTTATGCAGCGGGGTCCCACGGAACATATGTTCCGTGGGGTGTTAGTCACGGCGTCGCTTTTTGGACCGCCGCTCCTTCTCCCCACAAAAACTTCGTTTTTGCGGGGACCCCGTGTTCGCTTTGCTCCGAAGCTTTTTATGCCTTCAGCAAAAAGGCGCGCTTGCTTCGGCTGCTTGCTTGTAAACGCGCTCGCGTCGCCTACGCGGCGCTACCACCTTTTTGCAGCTTTGCGCCTGCGGCGCGGGAAACCAAGTCCTTTTGGCTTGCCGCGACTGGAGGATTGTCCGTGAAACGCTCGCTTTATTCAAGCGTTTTTCGCAAAACACGTTGTAGTCTGATTGTATCGTCTATGCTTTTTCAGTTGAAAAAACGGCAAGGGTCGCAAGACCCTTGCCATTTTATTTTAAGTTCATATTAAAACCGCTCACGCCTTATTTTCAGAGCCGAACAGTCTCATTTTTGTCATAACCGCCTGTTTTATCGTCTCGACTTTGAGCTTTCTTGTCTCCAGGTATCCTATATTGCTCTCTACGCCCTCTTTCATGGCTCTGTCGCCCGCAAGGCAGAGGTCGGTGAAAATGTTTACCTTGGCGATACCGTCTCTTATCGTGTTTCTGAAATCGTCGTCCGAAAGTCCGCTTCCGCCGTGGAGAACGAGCGGCGTGTCAATTTTCGCCCTGATTTTACGAAGCCTGTCAAGATTGAGCTGCGGTTTTGTCTTGTAAACGCCGTGCGCCGTACCTATTGCAACCGCGAGCGCGTCGACGCCCGTTGCTTTTACATACTCCTCCGCCTCCTCGGGAGTGGTGTACATATCGGTCAAATGCTCGTCGCCCGCGTCGGCTTGACCGACATGTCCTATTTCGCCCTCGACGCTTGCTCCGAACGAGTGCGCGATTTTTACTATCTCGCGCGTCGCCTGTATGTTGTTTTCGGGGTCGCCCGCCGAACCGTCGAACATAACCGACGAAAATCCGAGCTTTAACGCCTCCATGCACCTTTCAAAGGTAAGACCGTGGTCGTAGTGCAAAACTACCGGGACCTTTGCCCGCTTTGCCGCCGCAAGTACCGACGGCGCGATAAGCTTTAATTCGCCGTAGGGCAGCAGAACCTCGGCTGTGCCGAGTATTACGGGGCTGTTCAGCTCCTCCGCCGCGGATATTACCGCTTCGAGCATATCGGTGTCGGTCGTGTTGAAAAGTCCCACTCCGTAATGCTCCGCCTGGGCTTTCTTTAATACATCGTTTAAATTTACAAGCATATTTCTATCCTTCCGAACTGTTTACAGTATTGTATCGACTCATCCTTCGTTTTGAGTCCGCTTGTCGCGTCCGTCACGCCAAGCGACATTGCCGCGGCGCATGACGCAAGCTCCATTATCTTGTCATCGGACATGCCGCTGTATATCCCGCACAGAGCCCCCGCGCAAAACGCGTCGCCCGCGCCGGTCTTGCCTTTTATATAGCTTTTGGGTACGTCCACCGCGCCCATGATCGAGTAGCCGTCGTTTGAGCGGCATACCGAGCAGTCGGGCATATGTATTATTACTTTTTCGCGGACGCCCATGCCCTTGAGCGTATCGGCTATCCTTTCAAGATTTTTCTTTTCGGGGGAAATGCCGGTAAGCCTTCCCGCCTCGGTCTCGTTTATTATCAGGCAGTCGGTGTATTCAAGGCAGGGAATTACAAGCGAGTACCTGTCCGAGTTTTCACTCACCATATCGATGGACGTGCAAATCCCGTGTTCGGACGCGCTCTTTAGAATTTCAAGACCTTCGCCGCCGTCGATTTTATCCAAAAGCAAAAAGTACCCGAGGTGCAGTATTTTGGGATTTACTGCATCAAAATCAATATCGCTTCCGCAAAATCCCGAATCCGCGCCGGAGTATGTGAAAAACGTGCGCTGACCCTGTCTTACGCTCATCACGTCCGTAAAGGTTGTCTTTTCGCCCGGCTTTTTAATCACTCCCGAAACGTCGATACCGCCCTGCTTCAGCGTTTTCATCAAAAATTCGCCCTCTTTGTCGTCGCCCACTCTGCCGAGAGCCGAAACCTTAAGCTCTGGGCAGATTTTTTTAATATCGAGCGCGACGTTTGGCACACAACCGCCGACCGCCGTCGAGATGCTGAGGATTTTTGTGAGCTCGCCGCTTGCGGGATACGCCGAAATCTCGTTAAACTTATCGACAAGCAGGCTGCCCGCTACCGCTATCCCGCTTTTCATATCAGTTACACTCTGCTTCGAGCGGACCTGCAAGCTCTTTGAGGAAGAACAGCTTGCCCGCTATAGTCGGTATGTAGGACGACGTTATCCACGGCGTCTTGCCGTAACGCAGCGTCATCCAGAGCGACATTCCCTGCCACTGCATACCGCGCCCGAGAGTGCCGTCCGCACCGCCTATCGCATAGTCCGCGCGCAGGAAAATTCCCGGACCTATCGTGTTCGCTCTGCACGGTACGAGCGTAGTTCTCGACTTGAAGCTTGTCAGAGCGTTTTGCTCAACGGTAATCGGGTGGATTTTCGCACCCAATCTGTACGGCGCGCTCTCCCACTCCTTTGCGGTTGCGTAGTCGCCTGCAAATGTCGGCTCCCAAAACGCGATGTGGCACATTCTGCCGATGCCGTAAACGAGTATCAGCTTTGCGCCCTCCGCTTTGAGCGCGTCTATCTTTGCGGGGTATGTGGGCAGATTGTCCTTTGTCGCAAAGTTTCTCTGGTCTTTCGGCACCGTCAGCTCTCCGAGCGGGTTGAACAGCGCCTGCTCCATGGCGTACTGGAACGCGCCGGGGTTGCTCGGCTCAAGCGTGTTGCCCTCGCCGTCCGCCCACTCGTCCATATTGAACGTGTAGACGTGGTCGCACGAAATGCCCCACTCTTTTATGAAATATACCACCCACTTGTACATGCCCATAGGTCCGACGGGAAGTATAAACGCGATTTTTTCGTTTCTTTCCTTTGCAAGCTTAATCTGCATGGCGATTTCGTGACCCATATACGTCTCGAAATCGGAAAGGCTCTCGCACTGTACGGGCGTGAAGTCCTTGTTCCAATGCGCCTGTCTTTCGGTCACTTTTTCGGGTGCGTCGATGCACTTGTCAATTTTGTCAAAGTCCCAGCCCTCGGGATAAAAGC
>CANQVN010000076.1 GCA_947627315.1 uncultured Clostridia bacterium
CCGGCGTTCCGGACGGCACGCCGTATACTTTCAGCTTCGGACCTCCGTCCCTTCCGATATACTCTCCCAAATCACGCAGCGTATCCCTGACGCCCTGCCCGGTTATACTCCGGCAATAGGGAAATATCTTCTCCGCGAGATTATACATATTTTCTCCGACAGATTGACCTTGATACACTTTATCCTCCTCCTTTTTCGGCGGCAAGCCGATTTATATAAAACATACTTTCAATATAGCATAAGCGCGCACTGATTTCAATACCCGGCGGGAAAATCGGTTCTACCTGTTCCCGTATATTTTCTCATAGTAGTCGCGGTACTCGCCCCTGATTATCGTCTCCCACCAGTCGCGGTTATCGAGATACCATTTTATCGTTTTTTCGATGCCGTCCTCAAACCTTGTCTCGGGAAGCCAGCCGAGCTCGGTGTGGATTTTCGTCGGGTCGATGGCGTAACGCATATCGTGTCCCTTGCGGTCGGCAACGTAAGTTATCAAAGACTCGGGCTTTCCCAGCTTTTTACAAATCAGCTTGACAATATCGATGTTTTTCATCTCATTGTGTCCGCCTACGTTATAAATCTGACCGACACGACCCTTATGGATGATAAGGTCTATCGCCTTGCAGTGATCCTCAACGTAAAGCCAGTCGCGCACATTCTCGCCCTTGCCGTATACCGGCAGCGGCTTGTCGTTTAAGCAGTTGGCAATCATCAGCGGTATCAGCTTTTCGGGGAAATGGTACGGTCCGTAATTGTTGGAGCAGCGGGAAATCGTCACCGGCAGACCGAAGGTGCGGTGATACGCCAGCACCAGCAAATCAGCCGACGCTTTCGACGCGCTGTAAGGGCTGCTGGTGTGTATCGGCGTTTGCTCGGTGAAAAACAAATCGGGACGGTCGAGCGGCAGATCGCCATAGACCTCGTCCGTGCTGACCTGATGATAGCGGGTTATTCCGTATTTGCGGCAGGCGTCCATCATCACCTGCGTCCCGAGAATGTTTGTCTGAAGGAATACCTCGGGGTTTTCAATGCTGCGGTCGACGTGGCTTTCCGCCGCAAAATTTACAACAATATCCGGGCGCTCCTCCTCAAAGAGCTTATACACGCCCGCTCTGTCGCAAATATCAAGCCTGACAAAGCGAAAATCAGGATTGCCCATCACCGGCTCAAGCGTGCTGAGATTGCCCGCATAGGTCAGCTTATCCAAGCAGATTATACGGTAACCGGGGTGTTTATCAAGCATATGAAAAATAAAGTTTGAGCCTATAAATCCGGCGCCGCCGGTTACAATTATCGTCATATTATTCCTCCGTCAAAGACAACAGATATTCGCCGTATTCGGTCATTTTCAGCTCCTCGCCGAGCTTTCTGAGATGCTCTGTCGTGATAAATTTGCGTCTCCAGGCGATTTCCTCAATGCAGGAAATGTAAAATCCCTGCATTTCCTGTATCGTTTTCACAAACCCGCTCGCCTTATACATTCCGTTGGGCGAGCCGGTGTCAAGCCATGCCATTCCCCGCCCCATAAGAGTGACGTGCAGCTGTCCGCGCTGCAAATACACGTTGTTGACGGCGGTGATTTCAATTTCGCCGCGGGCGGAGGGCTTGACGTTTTTCGCGATATTCACAACGTCGTTGTTATAGAAATACAGTCCCGGTACGGCATAGTCGGACTTGGGGCGAGCCGGCTTTTCCTCGATGGAAATGACCTTATTGCCGCTGTCAAACTCGACCACGCCGAATTCTTTCGGGTTTTTGACGGGATAGCCGAAAATCGCCGCTCCCGACGACTCCGCCTGAGACTTTGCCTGCTCGAGTATGTTGGAGAAATATTGACCGAAAAAGACGTTGTCTCCCAGCACGAGGCAAACGCTGTCGTCGCCGATAAAATCTGCGCCGATAATAAACGCGTCCGCCAG
The DNA here is from genome assembly GCA_947627315.1 of uncultured Clostridia bacterium. Taxonomy (GTDB): domain Bacteria; phylum Bacillota; class Clostridia; order Oscillospirales; family QAKW01; genus RGIG9041. Next base: position 1,920 of record CANQVN010000076.1, read on the forward strand.
ACCGCGGGGTCTGTCCTGAACGGCGTATGCAATCTTGACGCCGATGCGGCTGCCGTCGCCCAAAAGCTCGCGGTAGCCTTCAATATCCCGCGGCGTGGAAATAATGAGAATGTCGGTAATGTTTGCCAAAAGCAAAACCGAAAGCGGGTAGTAGATAAGCGGCTTGTCATATATCGGAAGCAGCTGCTTTGACACCGATATCGTGCACGGATACAGCCGCGTACCCTTGCCGCCGGCAAGAATTATGCCTTTCATGCTATCTCTCCAATCTTGATTTTATTTCTTCAAACTTTGAAAAAGCGTGTTCTATACAAACGTCCATATTGTAATACTTAAACTCGGCAAGACGCCCGCATAAAACAATATTGCCGTATCCGCACGCCTCGGTCAGGTATCTGTCGTACCGTTTCCGGCTGTCCTCGGTCAGAACGGGATAATACGGTATGTTTGCTTTTTCATCGTTCGGGTCATACTCCAGCGGATATTCGGTCGCAATCATCGAAACGGGTATATCCTGATTGAGACCGTATGTGAATTTTTTATATTCGGTGCTTCGCGTATAGCCCGGCGCCTGCGGATATGATACTATCTCCTCCGGCAGAATGCTCTTTTTGTTTTGATATGTATACCTTATATCGAGCGAGCGATAAGGAAGTCTTCCGTATTTCAGTCCGAACAGCTCGTCGATATTGCCTGTGAAAACAAGCAGCTCCACCGCTTCGCCGTCGTAGGTAATGATATGGTTTTTTTCATCAAACCGAATATGCGCGAGCGCATCGGTATTCAATGTGACTTCAATGTTTTTATGATTAAGCAGATTTCTGAATATTTCCGTATACCCCTTTTTCGGGAGATACTGAAAATCCTTGTTCAGATACCGTGCGTCAAAGCTCATCGCCATAGGCACCCGCTCCAGCACGCTTCTGTCGATTTGCTCAGGCTCAAGTCCCCATTGCTTTGCGGTATAAGTACGATATGCCTTTTCAAACAGCAGATTGCCGTATGCGCGAACGTCCTTATCGTCGCTTTCCACCAGCTCGAATATCGGCACGCGGTCGCGCCGCCCGAAGCGCTCGCGCAGCTTGGCAAGAAGCGCCTCGGACTTTTTCGCGCCCACAAGCTGCTGCATCGTGCGGAAATTAAATGGCAGCTGTATATACTTTCCGTCTATGAAACTCAGCAAATGCGTATCGTGAGGAAACATTTTCGCATACCTTGACAGATATTCGATTATCCAATATTTGTTTGTGTTGAGAAAATGCGGACCGTACCGCTGTATCAAAATTCCGTATTTGTCATATTCGTCATACATATTCCCGCCGATATGCGGGCGCTTTTCGATAATTTCGACCCTGCGCCCACATTCCTCGGCAATCTTACGAGCGAGAATGCTGCCAGAAAAACCCGCTCCAACGATGATAATCCTGTCCATAGGATAACTCTCCGTTTCGTTAAAGGTTGTTTCTGACCCATTCCGCCGTTTTCAAAATACTTTGATGAAAATCGGCGGTACACTCAAAGCCGGTGTCGCGGTACAGCGCGTCAAGGTCTATTTTATTGTAGTTTCTGCTGCTGTTATCGTCAGGATACTCACCGAACAGCAGCGGCACCTCCGGCGCGACAATTTGTCCTATCTCTGTCAGATATTCACGGAAGGTGCGTAATATACGATGCCCGACATAATAGCTTTTCAGGTGAACGCCGCGTTCACCGACGGCGTAAAATGCCCGGGCAATGTCGCTGATATAGATGAAGTCGTAGGGAATGTTCCCCTCGATAAGTCTCGGACTTACGCCGTTTGTCAGCTGCTTTAGCACCACGTTTGCCAGCATCATGGAGCGGTTGTTCTCTCCGTATGACATGGCGGTAAGTCCCGCACTGTATTCGATGCCGGAATCGACGGCGATGGTTTTGCAAATAATTTCGGCAGCTGTCTTCGCGGCGGAATAGATACAGGTGCTGCGAGGCGACTGCCCGCTCATATCGATGTGGTCAAGCACCTCGATTTCGTTGTACGTTCCGGCAAACACGAATTTTTTGCAGCCGATTTTGACAGCCTCGGTGATAGCGTCTGCGGCGTATGCGGCATTGTCAAGCTGGAGATGATAGTCCTTAAACGCCGCGCCGAATACGCCCTGCCAGGCAAAGTGATAGAAAACGTCAACATCGGCACGAATCATCTCGTGAAGCCGACCGTATTTTGTAAAATCGGCGATTACGGGATGAAAGTTGATTTTGCCGCTGTGCCGTGAAAGCGCCTTTTCGGAAATATCGACGCCGTAAACGGCGACGCCCTTGTCAAGCAAAAGCTCTGTGAGCGCGCCGCCGATAAAGCCGCCGGCTCCCGTGACGATGGCAGTTTTCATTATGCCACCGCCTTTCCGAAAGCGGATAAGCTTACTTGGCGGTTATACCCCCCCCCGCCGGTTTTTGCGGGGTAATCGGATCTTAGCCACTGTGCCGTTTTCAGCACGCTTTCACGAAAATCGCAATTCGGATAAAATCCGGTGTCGCGATATAATTCATAAATATCAATATTTGTATAATCTACATATGAATTGTCATTGAACGCGCCGAAATCTATCTCTGCTTTCGGCGCGAGAATGTCCCTTACCTCTGAAATGATATCCTTAAACGGGCGCAGGCGGTTACTGCCGACATAGTATTCTTTGCCGTCCGTTCCTTTTTCTCCTACGGCATACAGTCCGCCGACCACGTCGTCTATGTAAGACCAGTCATATAAAGATTCTCCTTTGGTAGATTTGAGATTTTCTCCACGAATGAGCTGTTTAATAATTGAATTTGCGGAGCGGTTGGAACAATCGCCCACGCCAAATACATTAGTGAATATTACTCCGCAAAACTCCATACCCGCGCGGTGAGCGGTCGCCCTCGCGAAGGCTTTGGAAGCGGTTTTAGCCGCGCCGTAAACGCTGCTGTATCCCGTCTTGCCCTGTATCTCGTTTTTCTGGTACTCATAGCTTGAACAGGCGAAAACGAACCTTTTGCAGCAGATTTTCACGGCGGTCTCGCACGCTCTTTGCGTTCCAATCACGTTTTCAATCTGCACGTCAAAGGTTCCGTTGCCGTTCACTTCCTGCCATGCGAAGTGATAAAACACGTCGATATCCCTGTCTGAAATCATACTGTGCAGCTCGGGATATTTAGAAAAATCCGCAATTACGGGAATGAAATTTTTTCCTGTGTGTCTTTCAAGCGCCTTTTCGGATAGGTCCACACCGTAGACCGTTATCCCTTTTTGAAGTAAAAATTCCGTCGTCGCGCCGCCGATAAAGCCGCCGGCTCCCGTTACTATCGCCTTTTTCATTTGTTTTCACCCACAGAAAAGTTGACGTCGCTGTCCGCAAGCGCAGGCGCCTTGGTGTCCTTTTGCGATATAACGGGGCTGTCGGTTCCCCAGTCGATTCCGATTTCCGGGTCGTTGTAGGCTATAGCCCGGTCAAGCTCGGGATAATACCACTCGTCGACCTTGTAAATCACCTCGCAGTTGTCCTCAAGGGTGATAAGCGCATGACCGAAGCCGGACGGAATCCAAATCTGCTTTCGATTGTCCGCAGAAAGCTCCACCGCGACCCATTTCTTAAACGTCGGCGAATCTTTTCTCAGATCCACCGCGTAATCCATAATATGACCGCGTGTGCATCTTACAAGCTTTAACTGGGGCTTTGGATTGTTTTGAAAGTGAATACCGCGTATTGTACCCTTTTTCAGCGAAAAAATGTGGTTATCCTGCACAAATACGGTATTTATTCCGTACTGCGCCATAGTTCTTGACGAATATGTTTCACAATAATATCCGCGGTAGTCTTCAAAATAGGTGGGTTCAATTATTTTTACTCCGGGAAGCTCAAGCTCGGTTATTTTAAGCGTTGCCATAATCATTCTCCTTTAATTTATCTGCATTTTCAGTTTTTTTAAGCTTGTTTAACTTTCTCGTTTTATCAAGAAAAACATACTTGCTGAAATGCCTGATAAATTTTTTGAATGAGTAGTCAACGCCCGGCTTGACTGTTTTCAGTTCATTACCAAACGCTGTATTCGCGCGCGGACTGAATCCGCAGGCTCCCGTGACGATGGCAGCTTTCATTATGCCGCCGCCTTTCCGGAAGCAAATAAGCTTACTTGGCGGTTATACCCCCCCCCGCCGGTTTTTGCGGAGTATTCGGATCTTAGCCACTGTGCCGTTTTCATAATACTCTCCTTAAAATCTGTCCGACACTCGTATCCCGTGTCGACGTATAATTTATCGAAATCAATGATAGATTCGTCAAAAACCTTTGTCTCGACGTATTCGCCGAATTTCAAATCTACGTCGGGCGCTATGATATTTCCTATCTCGGTCACTATATCCTTAAACGTTCTTTTGTCCCGATGCCCTATATAATATTCACAGCCGCTTTTGCCTCTTTCCCCGATAGCTTCAAACGCCGCCGCTATATCGGCTATGTATACCATATCGTACCAGTTATTGCCTTCCACAAGCTTGGGCGAGACGCCCCGGAGCAGCGAAAGCATCAAAACATTCGGAAGCTGCATCGAACGGTTGTATTCGCCGTACGGCATGGGAATAAGTCCGGCGCAATATTCGATATTATGCGACGCTATTGTTTTGCAAATGATATTCGCCGCTGTTTTTGCCGCCGAATATATGCAGGTCGGTCTCAGGTTATCGGCATTTGAATTGAGTATGGAAGTTATTTCATACTGGTTGTAAGTGCCGGCGTTTACAAATTTTCTGCACCCGACGGACATTGCCGCCGTAATCGCGCCGCCGCACGCCTTCGCGTTTTCAAGCTGCAGCCTGTAATCGCCGATTGATTTTTCAAAGCCGCCCTGCCAGGCAAAATGATAAAACACGTCGATATCCCGGTCTGAAATCATACTGTGCAGCTCGTGATATTTAGAAAAATCCGCAATTACGGGAATGAAATTTTGTCCTGCGTGTCTTTCAAGCGCCCTTTCGGAAATATCAACGCCGTAGACCGTCGTCCCCTTTTGAAGCAAAAGCTCCGTGAGCGCGCCGCCGATAAAGCCGCCGGCTCCCGTTACTATCGCCTTTTTCATTTAATAATTCACATCGCTTTCTTTCAGAGTCGGAGCGTTTCCGGCTTTTTAATTTCTTACCTTCTCTGTAAGCTTTGCCTGTTTCAGTATCTCTGCATAGTTTTCGTTTCTTATTTTATCAACGCTTACGCATTGGCAGAAATGCTCGATGGATTTTTTAAACGTGTCGTCCGCGCTGAGCTTGACCGTTTGCGTCTCATTACCGACCGTTATCTCCGCGCTCGGTTCAAACCCGGCCGGAGCCGTTAAAATTCTCCCTGTTCTTAAAAAGCCCCTGCTGCCCCAGACCTCAAGCTCACACTTGTAGCTGTTGTCCATT
>CANQVN010000077.1 GCA_947627315.1 uncultured Clostridia bacterium
GTATGTCGACTATGTCTCCGCTCACGGTCTTATGAACGGCAACGCGGACGGCACCTTCAATCCTGACGGCAAGCTGACAAGAGCAGAGTTTGTCCAGATTCTCGCAAACCTCGCGGGCGTCGACACGACGAACAGAAACGTTGCGACAGAATTTGCCGACGTACCTGCCGGTAAATGGTTCTCACCCGCCGTCAAGTGGGCGGTTGACAACAAGATAGTCAACGGTATGTCCCCGACGGAGTTCAAGCCCAACGCCAACATCGAACGTCAGCAGATCTGCACGATGGTCGTGCGCTATGCTAACGACTTCCTTAAGGTAGAGCTGCCCGCCACAGCCGAAAAGATTACCTTTGCGGACGAAGCGGCGATAGGCAACTACGCCAAGGAAGCTGTCGCTGCCTGCCAGCAGGCTGAGATAGTAAACGGTATGGGCGATAATAAGTTTGAGCCGACAAAGGACGCCGAGCGTTCACAGGCGGCAAAGATAATCACCGTGTTCCATCAGATTCTTGGTACAACAAACCAGGAAGGCGGCAAGGGCGGCGAATAAGCCGGTCAAAGCCTTAACACGGTAAAACAAAACCCATCCGCAGATAAATATTCTGCGAAAACCCCATAAGGGCTGCCGCGGCACATTGTGCCGCGGCAGTATTATTAAATAAGGAAAAAAAGCAGACCGCATCGTCGCGGTCTGCTTTTTTTACGTCCAAAAATGCGGCGCTTTCCGGTTTTTTAAGCCCTTTACCGCACCATCACCAAAAAAACGGCGGAAATTTTGGTTAAAAATAAACAAATGAATGAAAAAGTCGCTGTTGACAAACATCAAAATGCTATATATAATTAATATGAGACGGTTATAACCTTTCCGTTATTTTGAAACAAAACAAAGGGGCTGAAAAATATGAGCAAAATTTCAAAGCGCATTATATCGGTCGTGATTTCGGTTTTGATGCTGATTTCACTTATGTCGGTATTCTGCGTACCGACCTTTGCCGCCGACCCGGCAAAGGACTTTGCCACAGAGTTTCCCGGCGGTACGGTCGACGGGACCGACGTTACCCTCACAAAGTACGCCGTACTTCTGTGCCGGACAGCGCCGGAGGCTTATCCTGTCACTGTGAATATTGACGGACAGGATTATAATTTCACCGAGGCGAACACGGCGGTCGACGCAGCCGGTACAGACGGCGCTGTCGCCAAGTACAACGCGAACGCGGCGGGGCACGATGATGCGCCCAAAACGCCCCAGGTGTTTGTCGCCGATTGGGGTCGTCCTTCATCGGAAGGTAAGGATAACGGCATCGACATCAACGACAGCTGCGACCTCTTTACGCCCAACTATAACACAAAACCGTATACAGACGACGGTTACGGTTATGAATCCACCTCCTACGGCGCGGACTGGAAGGCAAACGAGACATACGCCGGCCGCGAGGTCGTAACGGGACGCATTGCCGTGAAAAAGGGCGGTCTTGCCGTCGGTATCTACGGCTTTACCGTCGACGGTACGGTTAATATGCCGGAGGAGTCCGCCCAGGGCGTAGGCTTCAATATCACCGTCCGCAACACCGTTATCGATCAGGTGAATACGGGGTATTATAAATATGAAACTATAGACGGTATAAAGTACCTCAATCATATTTTCGGCGCGGGCGGCGGCAGAGATAAAAACACCGCTCTTGCCAACCTGGACGCTATCAGCAACGTTGAAAGCGACGATTCGTTTACGGTAAAAGACTGCTACATCAGAAACGTTAAAGACGACGGGAATTCAAACCCGCTTCTGATAGGCAAGTGGATACCCGCGACCGTTATTTTAGACGGGCTGTGGATTCCGGACGAAGTCGGTGCTAAGTTCAATGCCATCAGCTATATGGATAACTATAACGTAAACCATACTTTTGCTTTCAGAAACTGCAACATTCGCGGTCTCACGCCGAACAAGGTATTGGGCAGCAGCCGCGGCGCGTTGTTCTTTGAAAGCAATATGAGCGGCAAAAAAATCGGAGAAAGAGTTTTTGAAGTAACAAATTCTATTTTCTACGATTCTATGGGTCGCTATCACACCGACAGTAAAACAAACTTATTCTGTTTCGGAAACATAAACAGCGTTACCAAGATAACTGTCACCAATAACTATTTTGCAAGCACCGGCATTTACGGCTCTCAGTTTGTAGGTCTGTTTTACTTTTTAGGCAGCATCACGCAGGACGTAGAGACCAACGTTTCGGAAAACGTCTTTAACGGAATGTACAGCACATCTCTCGGCATTGGCATCAGCGGTAAAGTTCCCGGCGGTCAGCGCACGTTTGACAAAAACTTTATGTCTCACGACTACGTCGATACGAAAAATGCGGCAGACGTTGATTCCGAAAGCAGCGAGCCTACCGTCGCGCAGGCAAAAGCGGGCGAGCCGAACAACTACTACACCAAGTTTAACTTTGCCACTCATAAGCTTTCCGGCTACAGCGCCGATATCAAAGAGATAAAGGTCGGGGAGACGACCATTCCCGCTGTGGAAGGGCAGACCGAATATGAAGCGACCGTCGAGGCGGGCGCAGATGAGCAGACGATAAGCGCGTCTGTTTACGACCCACGCGAAGGGCATATGACCGTTGCCGTCAAGCGCAACGGCGAGGATAACGCGACTGTCCCGAAAAACGCCTGTAACGAAGCGCAGCCGCTGGAGTATGAGATAGTCCTCACCGACACATGCCTTACCGAAAATAACGAAAAGACAATCACGCTTAAAATCAAAAAGGATCACAATATTGTAAATGATGGCGACGGTCAGCTTCACCCCGCCACCTGCACCGAGTCTGCCTATTACATAAAGACCTGCTCTATTTGCGGTGAGGTTCACGTTGCCGCCGAGGACGCAGCTCCTCCCACAGGTCACGATTTTACAAAGCACGACACCGATATCAAGTATCTCAAGACCGAGGCGAACTGCCAAAGCCCCGCCGTCTACTACGTCTCATGTTCAAAATGCGGCGAGAGCAGCAAAGGTCAGGGCGACAAAGAGGAGACCTTTGAGGACGGCGTTCCCAACCCCGACAAGCACCCCGCGGAGAGCCTTGTTACCCACGAGAGAGTAGATTCCACCTGCACCGCGGAAGGACATGAGGCATATACCAAGTGTGAGGCGTGCGGCGTTGTCACCGAGGGCGTCGACGGCGGAGAGGTCATTCCCACCAAGGAACACGGCTATACAGCCGAAATTAAAGAGGAGAGATACCTCAAGGAAGCCGGCACCTGCACCACTCCCGCCGTCTACTACAAGTCCTGCGCCAACTGCGGCGAGAGCAGCGAGGGTATGGGCGACAAAGAGGCGACCTTTATCGGCGATATCGACCCTGCCAATCACGTTTACGATGCGGGCGTCGTCAGCAAAGCGCCGACATGCTATGTTGAAGGCGAGATGCTTTACACCTGCACGAACAAATGCGGACTTGAAGGCGCGACCAAGACAGAGGTTATCGACCCGACGGGTCACAGATTTAAAAAGGTAGTTGCGGACGAGGCGCACCTCGCGGCTCCCGCGACCTGCTCGCAGCCCGCGCAGTATTACCCCGAGTGCGAGCATGACTGCGGCACGATTGATTACAACCACACCGTTTCCTACGGCGAGGCTGATTCCAGCAAGCACGTATTTACCAAACAGGTCAAGGACGACGCGCACAAGGCGGCGGACGCGACCTACGAGCACGGCACGCTTTACTACTACTCCTGCGAGAATTGCGATGCGATAGGCACCGCCACCTTCGACGCCGGCGACAAGCTGGTCAAGGCGACCTTCCCCGACGTTGCCGAGGGCAGCTGGTACGCGGAGTTTGTCGACTACGCGTCCGAAAACAAGCTTATGAACGGCAATGCGGACGGCTCGTTCAATCCGAACGGCAAGCTGACAAGAGCCGAGTTTGTCCAGATTCTCGCAAACCTCGCGGGCGTCGACACGACGAACAGAGAGGTTGACACCGGGTTTGACGACGTCGAGAGCGGAAGCTGGAGCGCGCCCGCCGTCAAGTGGGCGGTTGACAACAAGATAGTCAACGGTATGTCCCCGACAGAGTTTAAGCCAAACGCCAACATCGAGCGTCAGCAGATCTGCACGATGGTGGTGCGCTACGCCACAGACTACGCCAAGGTGGAGCTGCCCAAGACCGCAGACAAAATTGACTTTGCGGACGAGGCGGAAATTGCCGACTACGCCAAGGACGCAGTTGTCGTCTGCCAGCAGGCGGAGATTGTAAACGGCATGGGCGATAATAAGTTTGAGCCGAAAAAGGACGCCGAGCGTTCACAGGCGGCAAAGATTATCACCGTGTTCCATCAGCTGCTTGGCAAAATCGGGACAGGCGGCAAGGGCGGAGAGTAAGCTTATACTCTGAAAATCATATTAAAAGACTGCCGCGGCATTCGCCGCGGCAGTTTTATTGTCTGCAAAAGCCGACGTTGTTGTTTTCACCAAAAAAACAGCGGAAAATTTGGTGAATCAGTAAAAAATAACTACGGGTATGTTTATTGACTAACAGCAGAATTTCTGATATAATTTATAAAATAGACGGTTTTGTCTGTTGATATTTTAAAAGTAAAAAAGGAGTTGGAGAACGTGAATAAGAATGTAAAACGCATTATATCGATTATGCTTTCGCTTTTTATGCTAAGCTCGCTTACGTCGGTATTTTGCGTCCCGTCTTTTGCGGCGGGAAGTGAAACTCCCGACGACGTGAGAGACGCCGCAAAGCCCGATTTGCAGGGCTGCTATGCGGTCGTGCCCGAGCTTGCGACCGCAGATACTGCGACACTTTCCTTTAACGGCACGCAGATGACCTTCAAAAAGGGCGAAAACGCCGCCGAGAGCTTTGCAAAGCTGTATGAGCTTACAGGAAACAAGGCGGCGGACGTTATTCTGCCGTCAGAGCCTGCAAAATACAGCGGCGACATCGAAATATACGCGCCGTGGCGCGTTTTCGGCAGCGGATTTGAAACGCCGCCCTACACCGCGGCGGAAACGCCCGCGGAAAACGCCGAGTTTACCGCGCCGTCCTTTACAAACGTCGTTATCAAAAACACGGTCGGCGGCGGCAGCGTTGAGATTTACGGTGTGACGGTCACCGGCACGGTGACCGATACCGAGCGCAGGGCGGCAAAGGACGCGCCGCTGTCGTTAAAGCTGCAAAACGTAAAGCTTGCGCACAGCTCCGGCGCCGCCGCGGCTTTCAATCTCTCGGCGCAGGACTACAGCGACGCGTTTACCGTTAAAGACTGCTTTTACAGCAGCCCCGCGGGCAAGGCGTTCCTTTTTGAAAAGGACAGCACGGTCGCGCCGAACCTTGAGATAGACGGACTGCGTTTTCCGCAAAACGTGCATTCGCTCGGCGTTATAAAGTCCAAAGCGAGCGCCGATACGCCTCACTACACCGTTAAAAACTGCTACACCGGCGGGATGAGCGCTTCGACGGTGACAGCCGATATGCCGTATTTCGCCCTGTTTGAGGGCGGCGCGGGCAAAGGCACGCTGGAAATCGCGGACAACACCGTCCTCGGTACCTCCTATTATGAAGCCTCATATAACAGCTTACAGCCTTACGGCGCGGGCGTATATCAGGTGTGCTACAGGAATTTTGATGAGATTAACGTCACCGGCAACACCTTTATCGACCCGATTGACTACGACTATCCCGTTTTTGTCTGGAAAGACGGAGATTACAGCTATACCGCGGGTGCGCAGGGCGTCGGCGACGTTCTCACGTTTAAGAATAACCGCGTTATCGGCTATATGCCCTCCGCCAACACGACAGACGACGTGGACCTGAGCGAAAACTATTTTGCCACGTCGAACTTTAGCGATTATAAGACAAAGGCGCGGGGCGACATCCCCGCCGACAGCGACGCCGATTTCTATATCGACTACGGTATGACGACAAAGCGCAGCGATATGGCTCCCAAATCGTCCACAGTCCTTAAAGGGCTTACCTATCTGCCGCAGAGCGACACGCTTTACGGCTACGCGACGGAGTCTTTCACAGATTTCGGGTTCGGCGCGGACTTTGAGATATACAGCGACTACGACTATGTAGCTTACAGCTGCAAAACCCCCGCGCAGGGCTACACCTTCAAGGCGGGCGAGGCGGCGCGCTACTTTGTAAAATCCAATGTGAACGGATTTTCGCGCGTGTTCACCCTCTATGTGATGGGCGTTAACGACGCGGCGGATATCGACGCGCCCGCCGCGGTCGAGGGCATTGACGACGCGTCCGTCTACTACCCCACGCTCTACGGCGCGGCAAACGGCGTTGAGGCTGTCGCATACTACGGCGGCAAGCCATATAAATTCACCGTCGGTCACAATGTCGCTACAAGCAAGGCGGGCATGCTGTTTGTATCAGGCAGCGTTATTATTCCCGACAGCATAGCGACGGCGGAGGCGCTGGGCGAGGTCAAGCTGCCAAAGGACGTGAAGCTTTACAGCGCGAGCTTTGAGCCGACGGTCACCAAAGGCAAGCTGACAATCGCCGCTGTCGGCGACTCCATCACAGACGGCTACGACGCGGGCGAAGCAAGCGCGACAAACCAGTCGACGCGGTGGGAAAACTGCTACGCCGGTCTGTTCGGCACGGCTATGAGCGAATATTTTGAGGTTGTAAACTGCGGCTCAAACGGCGCGACTGTTACCTCCACCGTCGAGGCGGGCATTACGACAAACTCAAAAGGCAGCGACTATCAGTACCGCAAGCATAACCCGTCAGCCTACAGCCGCTCTATATCCAGTAAGCCCGACATCGTTACTATTGCCCTTGGCACCAACGACATTGCAAACATCTCGACCAACAACCGCTGGACGGACAACAACAGGTTTATCGACTCGTACATGGGGCTTGTCGGGGACTATGCGGCTCTTGAAAAACAGCCCTATATCATAGTGCTTACCCAGATAGCAAACGATTACACCAAGCCGAGAGACTTTGTGAGCATCAACGCAAACGCGAAGTACGTCGAAAAGTACATCGCCGAAAAGCTGGGCGCGCTCTGCATCGATATGCATAAAGAGACGCTTGAAAAGTTCTACAGCGCCGGAAAGCCCGACCAGTCAAAGACAAGCCCGCAAAGTCCAAACGCATGGTTTTACGACGACGACCAGCACCCGAGCAACGCGGGTCACGCGTTCATAGCGGAAAGGCTTGCGGATGCGTTTAAGGTCGAGATGGAAAACCCGCACGTCACAAGCTGGGTGTTCAATAACGACGCGACCTGCACCGAAAACGGCACCGAGACGGAGGTCTGCACCCA
>CANQVN010000078.1 GCA_947627315.1 uncultured Clostridia bacterium
AAGATAAAGGATATCGAAGTCGGTGAGCCTTTCGATATCCTTTATCTTGTCCTCCGTAAGCAGCGTGCTTTCGGTAAACTCCTCGCCGCCGTTGACGACGCGGTGACCCACCGCCGCTATCTCCGACACGTCGGAAATAACGCCGTACTCGCTGTCGGTAAGGTATTTCAGCACCAGACGGATGGCGGTGGCGTGGTCGGGCATATCGGCTGAAAGCTCCAGCGTCTTTTCGGCGGCGGTCTGCTTGAACTTACCGTCCGAAATTCCTATCCTCTCGCAAAGCCCCTTTGCAAGACAGATATCCTTTGCCATATCGATAACCTGATATTTGAGCGACGAGCTGCCCGCGTTGATAACAAGAATTTTCATACTTTTCTCCTGATTTAATATATTTTGACTTGAATAGAGTTGAATATAATTATATAATATATTCTGTAAACTTTCAAGTCTTTTGAGGTGAAAGCCGTGGTTAACGCCATAATCTGCGAATTCAACCCGTTTCACAACGGTCACGAGTATCTGATGCGCGCCGCGAAGGCGAAAACGGGCGCGGATTTTACGCTTTGCATTATGAGCGGCAATTTCGTCCAGCGCGGGCAGCCCGCCTTTTGCCAAAAGCACCTGCGCGCCGCCGCCGCCGTCCACTGCGGGGCGGACCTCGTTTTGCAGCTGCCGACGGCTCACACGCTGGCGGGAGCGCAGGTTTTCGCGGGCGCGGGGGTGTATATCGCCTCCCGCCTCGGGGTGGATACCTCTCTTTGCTTTGGCAGCGAGGACGGCGACCTTACCGAGCTTTTCAAGATGGCAGAAATTGACAGTTCCGTTCTCCGCGCCGGGTTTGCAAAGGCGGCGCAGAGCGGGGCAAGCTATGCCGCGGCGGCGATGCGGGCGTACGGCGAGTGCTCCGAAAAGGGCGCGCAGATGCTGAAAAAGCCGAACAACCTGCTTTCCTTTGAGTACATAAAAGCGGCAAGGGAGCAAAAAAGCGATATCCGGCTTGTAAACATCCCCCGCCGCGGTGCGCACGACGGCGCGCCGGACGGGATTTACGCGAGCGCGGGGTACATCAGGGCGCACGAGGACTGTGACAACTCAAAATATATGCCCCGCCCGCTGTCCCGCGGCATTGATATTCAAAAATACGAGCAGCTTTTGCTGTGGACGGTGTACAGCAAGACGGCAGAGGAGCTTGAAGGCTTTGCCGACCTTGACGAGGGGCTGTCAAACAGGGTCTATAGCGCGGCAAAATCGGCAAGGACGGTAGACGAGCTGTATATGCTGATAAAAAGCAAGCGGTACACCCACGCCAAAATCCGCCGCGCGGTGACGGGAATTATCATAGGCAACCCGCGCGGACTGTATAAAACCCCGCCCTCCTGCCTTCGCGTGCTCGCCCTTAACGACCGCGGGCGGGGGCTGCTCAAAAGGCTGTGCGACAGCGCGGATTTGCCGATAATAATCAAGCCGCGGGACGCGGAGGGCATAGCCGACGGGCATTTTCCGCTTGAATGCCGCGCGACGGACGTCTACGACTTCTGTTCGGCAAACAGGCAGGGCAGAGGCAGGGAATACCTTGTCTCCCCCATTTACGTGAGGTGAAAAATGAGCTTTATCGAGTTTGAAAACGTGACAAAGATATACAAAAGCGGGCAGACCGAGTGCGTCGCCGCGGACAGGGTGAGCTTTGAGGTGGAAAAGGGCGAGCTTTGCGTCATCGTCGGCTCGTCCGGCGCGGGCAAAACGACGCTTCTCAATATGCTGGGCGGTATGGACAGCGTGACGGACGGCAAAATCACGGTGGACGGCAAAATCGTGTCCGACTTTTCAAAAAAACAGCTCACCGCCTACCGCCGCAACGACGTGGGCTTCGTGTTCCAGTTTTACAACCTTGTCCAGAACCTGACGGCGGTTGAAAACGTCGAGCTTGCCTCGCAGATCTGCAAAAGCCCCAAGGACGCGGCGCGGCAGCTGGAGCTTGTGGGACTTTCCGGCAAGGAGCACTCCTTTCCCTCCCACCTTTCGGGCGGGGAGCAGCAGCGGGTGGCTATCGCCCGCGCGCTTGCAAAGTCGCCCAAGCTTTTGCTCTGCGACGAGCCGACGGGCGCGCTTGACTATAAAACGGGCAAGGCGATACTCAGCCTTTTATACGACACCTGCAAAAAAGAGGGTATGACTGTGATAATCATCACCCACAACAGCGCCCTAAAGCCGATGGCGGACCGCGTGATAACGGTAAAAAGCGGCAAAATCGAGAGTATCGCATTAAACGAAAACCCCGCGCCTATTGAAAAGATTGAGTGGTAAAATGAAGTTTTTTCGGCTTGTTTTAAGAGAAATATCGTCGTCAAAAACGCGGTTTTTTGCCATCCTTGCGATTTTCGCGTTGGGCGTCGGCTTTTATTCGGGGCTGGGCTGCGCTATGCCGGTTATGAAAAAGAGTATGGACAGCTACGCCGACCGGTATAATCTTTACGATATCCGCCTGCTCTCGCAATACGGGTTTGACGAAAGCGACAGAGACTTTATAGAATCGGTCGCGGGAGTCTCGGGCGCGTATCTCTCCCGGTCGGTCGACGCGCAGGTAAATGGCGCCGCCTGCCGCTTTATGTCGCTTACAGACGGGGTGAACACCCCGCGCATAATAGAGGGCAGACTGCCGCAAAGCCCGGGCGAGTGCGCTGTTGGCAGAAACACAATGTCCGGCACGCTTGCAAAAATCGGCGGCAAAATCACGATAGCGGAGCAAAACTCAGCCGAAATAAAGGACAGCTTTGCAAAAACCGAGTTTACCGTCGTCGGCATTGTCGAGTCGCCCGCCTTTCCCTCCGTCCAGCGCGGGGCGACGTCGGTGGGGCAGGGCTCTCTTTCCCACTACGCCTATATCATGGACGGGGATTTTACGGGGGAGTATTACACCGAGGCATACGTCACGGTATCCGGCGCGAAAAACGCGCGGCTTTACAGCGACGAGTATAAAGATATAACGAACGGCGCTCTCTCCGCCCTTGAGCAAAGCGGGCTGGAAAACGTGCAGCTGAGCCGGGTCAAAAGCAAGGCGCAGAGCGAGCTTGACGGCAAAAAGGCGGAGTATGAGCAAAAAAAGGCGGATGCGGAAAAGGAGCTGGGTAAGGCAAAGCAAAAGCTGGACTCCGCCAAATCGGAGCTGGATTTTGCCAAAGGGCAGATAGAGCAAAGCGAGCGCCGGCTGACCTTGGCGCGCGCCGAATATGAGCAAAACAAGACCGAGAGCGAGGCGCAGCTTAAAGCCGCGCAGGACGAGCTTGACGGAAATTACGCCGCCCTTGCCGCCGCATTCGGAAACGCCGCCGCCGCAGATCAGACGGAAAATGCCGCGGCGGAGCTTGCCGCCGCCCGCGCGCAGGCGGAGCAAAGGCTGAGCGAGGCGCTGGCGCAGATAACGCAGGGACAGACGCAGCTTGACACCGCCCGCGCGGAGTATAACGCGGGGCTTGCGGAGTATAACGCGGGGCTTTCGGAATACAATAATCAAAGCGAAAAGGCGCAAAGGGAGCTGGACGACGCGCAGGCGGAGCTGGAGCGCGCGCAGGCGCAAATCGACGAGCTCAAAGCCCCCGAAATATATCTTTTTAATCTTACCGACAACTACGGGGTAAACGCCTTTTGTCAGGACGCGGACAGAATAAACAACATAGCCAAGGTTTTCCCCATCCTCTTTTTCGTGGTGGCGGCGCTCGTCTGCCTTACCACCATGACCCGTATGATAGACGAGCAGCGGACAAAGATAGGCACGCTTTCCGCGCTGGGCTACGGCAGCGGGACGATAGCGGCGCATTACCTCTGCTATTCGTCGCTCGCGGCGGCGGGCGGCATTGTCGGCGCGGCGGCGGGGTGTATCGTCATTCCGCTTGTAATTTTCAACACTTATAAAATCCTCTATTCTCTGCCGGGGATAGTCTTTACCGTCGATATCGGCAAGACCTGCGGCGCGATAGCCGCCGCGCTGATACTCACCTGCGGGGTGACGCTGTGGGCGGGGCTGAGCAGTCTTAAAAGCTGCGCCGCGCAGCTTATGCGCCCCGCCGCGCCCAAGGAGGGCAAAAAGGTGGCGCTGGAGCATATCGGGTTTATCTGGAAGCGGCTGTCCTTTACCTCAAAGGTGACGGTGAGAAACCTGTTTCGCTACAAAAAGCGGTTTTTGATGACGGTCATCGGCATCGCCGGCTGCTGCGCGCTGCTGCTGACCGGCTTTGGGCTTAAAGACTCCATTTCGGATATGGTGCCGCTGCAATACGGCGACATCCAGCGGTTTGATATGACAGTCTACCTCACGGAGGACAGCGACAAGGTGCGAAAGACGGTGGAGGAGGGCGCGGACGACTGTCTGTTTGTCCAAAACACCGCGACCTATGCCGAAAAGGGAGACAGGTCGCTCGAATGCCGCGTTATCGTTCCGGAAAATCCCGAAAAGCTGGGCGATTACATAAGCCTTAAAAACCGCAAAAGCGGCGCGGCGGTCGAATTTCCGGCAGACGGGAGCGTCGTTATCGCCGAAAAGCTGTCGATAAGGCTCGGGCTTGATATCGGCGACAGTATCGGCATACAAAAGGAGGGCGGCGGCAGCGCGTCCCTCACCGTTTCGGGAATTACCGAAAACTATATTTATAACTACATATATATGTCGCCGGAAACGTATGAGAGCGCGTTTGGCGAAAAAATCCGGTATAACGAGGCGTTTGTCAAGTCTGACGGAGAGATTGCCGCGGGCGGCGGGATAGCCTCCGTTATGCGCTCGAAGGATATGACCGAAAGCTTCAGCCATGTGTTTGACAGCCTGAACGGGGTGGTGCTGCTGCTGATAATAAGCGCGTGCCTGCTCAATTTCGTCGTTCTTTACAACCTGACAAACATCAATATCGGCGAGCGGGTGCGGGAGATAGCGACGATTAAGGTGCTCGGCTTTTACCGCCGCGAGACGGACGCGTACATCTACCGAGAAAACCTGCTTTTGACGCTTATCGGCACGGCGGCGGGGCTGGCGCTGGGGATATACCTGCACAGGTTTGTCATCTCGACCGCCGAGATTGATATGATAATGTTTACAAGGACGATTAAACCGCTCAGCTTCGTTTTGAGCGCGGCGCTCACCTTCGCCTTTTCCGCGCTGGTAAACGGGACGATGCACTTCAAGCTGGACAGAATCAGTATGACAGAGAGCTTAAAATCGACAGAATAGGAGAACGCTTTATGAAAATCATAGTCGCGGGACTGAGCAGGACGGGAAAAACGCTTGTAAAGGCGCTGAAGGACGACGGGAATGCCGTCACCGTTATCGACATTGACAGAGCCGCCGTGCGCACGGCGGCAGACGAGTTTGGCGTAAAGGGCGTGTGCGGCAGCTTTGCGCTGAGCGAGACGCTGCTGTCCGCCGGCGCGGACAGGGCAAATCTTTTCATCGCGGCGACAGGGCAGACGGAGCTTAATATGCTCGGCTGTATTTCGGCAAAGGGGGTGGGCTGTCCCCGCACGGCGGCGGTCTCGCGGGAGGCGGCGTATTTGCCCGAGCTGCCTTACCTCAGCTCGGTCTGCGGGATCGATATGGTGTTCGACCCCGACTTTGAGGTCGCAAGCGAGATTTTCCGCATAATAAGCATACCCGCCGCGGTTCACGTTTTAAGCTTCGCGGGCGGGCGGATTGAGATGGCGCACATCGAGATTACGGGCGGCGCGCTGGAGGGAAAGCCGCTTTCCGCGCTCCGCTCCGCGTCCAAAACCTCCGCGCTCGTCTGCGCGGTAAAGCGGGCGGGCAGGGTGATAATCCCGGACGGGAGCTTTGTCCCGATGCAGGGTGACGACGCCTACGTCACAGGGTCGCATACCGACCTGTTCGGCTTTGCAAAGCTGTGCGGCGCGCAGGCGGAAAAGATAAAAAAGGCGCTTATTGTGGGCGGCGGCAGAAGCGCCCTGTACCTCACGCGGCTTTTGGAAAACTCCGGCGTTTCGGTGCGGATTATCGAAAGGGACGCCGACCGCTGCGCCCTGCTTAAATCCGCCGTCGACAGGGCGGACGTCGTCTGCGGCGACCCGTTTGACGGCGAGCTTTTGAAGGCAAACGGGCTTGACACGGCGGACGCGTTTGTCGCGCTTACCGACAGGGAGGAGGACAACGCCATCCTTGCGATGTACGCCCGCCGCCGCGGCGTGAATAAGATAGTCACCCGCCTGTCGCCCGGTCCGCTTGAAACGATGCTGCCCGACCTTGGAAAGGGCAGCGCGGCGGCGTCTGTCGACAAAACGGTGTCCCGCATCGCGCTCACCTACGCCCGCGCGCTCAAGGAGACGGCGGGCTCGTCAGTCGGCGCCGTCTGCAAAATAGCGGGCGGCGGCGCGGAGATTGTCGAGTTTATCGCAAAGCCGGGCTTTTCAAAGGCGGGCGTGCCGCTGATGAAGCTGGATTTGCGGCAGGGGTTGCTGCTGGCGGGCATTGTGCGGGGAAAAGACGTTCTCTACCCCAACGGTATGACCTCGATTTGCGAGGGGGACAGAGTCCTCATCGTCGTATCGGGGCAAAAGCTTTCGGGGCTTGAAGATATACTGGAATAAAAGACTGTGTCTTAAGGAGGAAAAACTATGTCTGCTGTTGAAAAAGTAATTATGGAGCGAAGCTCGACAAGAGCGTATACGGAGAAAAGGCTGACGCGCGAGCAGCTTGACGCGCTGATTTTGGCGGGTCTGCGCTCGCCCACCGCCACCAACAGGCAGGAGCTGCATTTTACCGTGCTGGACGGGGACAGCCCGATACTTGCCGATATCGAGCGGGAGAAAAACCGGCTGCGGGATCTGCACGATCTGCCGCACAATTTTTACTACGAGGCTCCGACCGTCATTCTCATAAGCGCGGAGACCGCCTTTCGCTGGAGCGAGGTGGACGCGGGCATCGCGGTGCAGAGTATGGCGCTTGAGGCGCAGGAGCTGGGGCTCGGCAGTCTCATCATCGGCTGCATCCGCGACGCGCTGACAGGGGATATGAGCGAGCGATTTTCAAAGCTGCTCGGCTTTCCGGAGGGCTACGGCTTTGTGATAGCCCTTGCCGCGGGATATAAGGCGGCGGAAAAACAGCCGCACACATTCGACGCGGCAAATCAGGTGACCTATCTGTAAAAAAATGCACCCCGAAAGGTGGTGCAACTAAGGGATTTTATTTCCGGGAAGAAAATCGGCATAGTTTGGAGAAATCCGGCTATGCCGATTCTTCGTTTTTCTTGGGCTGCGGCGGCATAAA
>CANQVN010000079.1 GCA_947627315.1 uncultured Clostridia bacterium
CCGGCTCTGTCTGCTCTGTCGGCTCGGTAGGCGGGGCTTCGGTCGGCTGCTCGGGGCTTTCGGTCGTCTCGGGCGGGGTCTCCGGCTTTGTCGGCTCTGTCGGTTCGGTTTCCGCCGGCTGCTCTGGGTTTTCGGGTGTCTCGGGCGGTGTCTCGGGTTCTGTCGGCTCTGTCGGTTCGGTTTCCGCCGGCTTTTGCACGGGCGACTCATCGTCCGGCGTGGGACCGGGGGTTATCTCATCCGCCGGAACGCCGTCGTCGGTATCGGGCGCCGCCTCCTCGTCCGGCGTGTCGGGCGTTTCGGGGGCTTCGGGGTTATACACGCTTTCTGCAAACAGGTCAACCGCCCTGCCGAAAAAGATATCCTGCCTGTCGTAAAAGCTCTGAAGCTCAAAGTACATATCCGCCATCGTGTCGCCGAAGGTGAAAGCGCCGCTTTGCTCGATTTTGTCCTTGACCGTTTCGGAAATGCAGAATTTTGCGTCCAGGTCGAAGGCGACGGCGGTGTTGTCGATAAGGTTTTTATAAAATACGGGGGTGGAGTACCCGTTTATCAGCATAGTGTCGTTGAGCCGCGCTATTTCCAGCATATCGCAGTAGTCCGGCTTGATATACACGCGGATATAGTGGGGCGCCCACGAGTCGTGCGGGTTTTCGGTGCGAAGGGAGATGCCGCTGATGTCAAACACGCACATACCCTCCGGCAGCTCCAGCTTAAACGACGAGGTGGTACCCATCTCAAAATCATCCGTGCCGAGCGTGTCCAGCTCAAAGCTCTCGATATAGCCGCCGTCCGGCTTGGGCGAGAGAAAGGTTATATCCAGAAACATCCTGCCGTCGTAATCAAGCGAATCGGTATCGGGAATTTCCACGCCGCGCGTGTAATAGGTCAGAATGTTGTTCTGCATCTCGATATTGACGGTCTCTATGTCAAGATAGAGAGATTTGCCGCCGTTAAGCCCGAGCGCGTCAAGCGTGTCCGCCTTGAGCTGCGGGGAGATAAGCGTTTTCGCGCCCTTTTGGGTGAGCGCGAGATAATACGAGTAGATTTTCTCGCTCCGCTTATAGACGGCGTTTGACCCGTGAACCGCCGAAAGCTGCGACTCCCGCACGGCGCTGTCCCCGTCGCCGAACAGGGCGCAGTCCTCCCAGCTCTCGCGGGCGAGCATTGTCGGCTGTCCGCCGAGCAGGAAATAGACGTGTACCCAGCGGCAGCGCCAGCTGTCGTATCTGCCGACACGGTCGGGCAGCACGGCTATGGTATATGAGGTGATATCAAAGGGCGTGTAGCCAAAGGGCAGAATGAGCGTGAAGCTGTCCGTCTGCCCGCTTTCAAAATTGTCGTAATTTCCGTTTTTCAGCGCAAACTCGGTCGTCTGCCCGTCCGAAAAGGTAAGCCGCAGGTTGACCCCGCCGCGATCCAGCCCCACGCCGAGCGGGGAGACGTAGTTTTCGTCGTCGGTGCGAAGGGTGACCTGTATCCTGTTTGACGAGCCGAGCGCGGAAAGCGCCGAAAGATAGGGCGCGCTTGTATCCGCCCCCTCAAGCGACAGGCGGCGGGATATCCCCGCCTCCGTGTCAAAATACGGGCAGGCGTATTTTGTAAAAAGAAACACCGCCGTGCCGGAAAGCGCGATAATCACCGCCGACACAAGCCCTGCCGCCGCGGGCGTGCTGCGCAGCGCGCCTTTAAGCTTCTGCCCGCGAAACACGCGTAAAAAGGAGCGCAGAGCAAGCCTTATGTTTACCGAAAACCACTTGCCCAGCCGCCCTCTGTACAGGTAATCCTTAAATTTTTCTATAAAATTTTTCAAACCGGGATATCCTTTCAAAGCATATACATAATTATTATAACACATCTTTTTTTGATTTGAAGTGATTTTTGAAATTTAATTTTTAATGAATATTGCGCCGTTTCGCGTTAATAATAGTTACGAGCCTAAAGGAGAGATGAAAAATGATGGATAAGCTGGCGCTTACACTCGTGACTATCGGCGCTATTAACTGGGGCAGCGTCGGACTTTTTAAGTTTGACATAGTGGGATTTATTTTCGGCGGAACGGACTCGCTTGTCAGCCGCATAATCTTCACTCTTGTCGGTCTTGCGGGTCTGTGGACAATCTCGATTCTTTTCAAAAGGATTGTGCCTGCGGACTCGGTTATTGCCGATAACCGCGACTAACGACGTCCGCGCCTGCCGCGCGGACAAAAAAGGAAGCCTTTCGGCTTCCTTTTTTTATATGTTTTCCTCTCTTAACGTATCTATCGTATTTCTCTTTCTGATTTTTCTCATCGAGTAGAGCATCGCGGAAAATACCACGACAAACACGCTGCCCGCGGCGATTGCGATGCTGTACCAGGGGATGTAAAAATTAACGTCAAAGCCGTTTCCCACAACCCTGTAAATAAGATAGGTGACAATGACCGCCGCCGGCAGTCCGAACAGCAGCGAGCGCACGCCGCATATTATGCACTCGTAGTTCATCATCCTGCTGAATCCCCGCTTTGTCATACCGATCGACTTGTACATGGCAAGCTCGCGGCGGCGCAGAATGATATTTGTCGAGACGGTGTTGAACACGTTTGCCAGAGCTATCAGCGAAATGAGGATTATAAACCCGTATGCAAAAACGTTGACAAGCATCACAATCGCCCTGTTCTGCGCCTCGCTCTCGGCGTAGTTTTGACCGTACCAGTTCGGAAACGGCTCGGCAAGTCTTTCCATCTCGTCAAAGGTCGACATAGGGTCGCTTGATTTGAAGCAGGCGTTATAATAGCCGGAAAGGCTTTCTGAAAGCTCCGTCTGCGCGCTTTCGGGCAGCAGACAGAGCGGCACGCTGTCGGAGCAGAAAAAGGGAATAACGTCGCTGTTTTCTATAAACCCCGCGATTTTAAGCGGAATTGCCGCCTCCGAAAGCGGAACGGCAAATCTGTTTTCAAATTCAATTTCGCGAATGTGAGATTCGCTGCCGTCGTCGTTTTTCACGGCCTTAGAGTGGTATGGCGCGTAATACACCGCCTGTTTTTCAAAATCAACGTCCACCACCTCACTGTCCTCACGGCTCGCCGTAATACATAAGGGAATGTCGTCTTTCCGCTCGAAGGTGTTGTATCGCTCCATCCTGTAGCCGTCGCCGGTACTGACGTTTGTCGTGGTGACGTCGCGCACAAGAATCCCCGGGTCGGACAGGGACGCGTCGATACCGCTTTTGCGCGCGATATCGAGGTAAAGCTCATCGTCTATATAGTAAACATTAAAATAGGTCAAAACGGAGCTTGCGTCTATTGATTCGTTTTCGCGGTAGGATACCTCTTTTTCGTAAAAATCATCGGTGAGGTACTCTCTTTCGGTGTAAATATCGGCGTAGCAGACTCGGGTGAGCGCGCTTTCGGTCACGCCGCGGCAGGAGCTCAGCCGCGTGAAAATCTGCTTTGACTCGTTTCGGGCGTCTGCCGCGGCGGACGCATCGGCGTTACAATAACGCTGATATGATATATCGTAATTTGTCACCTCGCCGAAGCTTGCCGCCGCCGTGAGATAGCTGCAAAACGACGAGGCGGAGATAAACAGCACGACGCTCATAAACAGCGAGGCGATTGCCGCGCGAAACCGCTTTTTGTTTCGCTTGAAGTTTTTGGAGGCTATCATGCCCTCAAACCCGAACAGCCGCTGCGCTATGCGGGAGCGGGAGCGCTTTGCCGTTATGTCGCGGGAGCTTCTCAGCGCGTCTATCACGGGGATTTTCACGGCGCGGCGGGCGGGCAGCCACGCCGATATAACGGTCATTACAACGCCGATAATCGCCGCCGCCGCGACAGAGGCGGGCGAGAACGAAAAGATAAACTGCGGCGCGCCCTCAAGCCCCAAAGAGCCGAAGCCGGAGGACAAAATCGAGGTGCTGTCCCGCAAAGCCCAAAGCGCGACGGCAAGCCCGCCGCAGCCGCAGACAAGCCCCAGCGGCACGCCGACGATACACAAAAACAGCGCCTCCCACAGCACGGTGCGGCGTATCTGCCGCCTTGTCGCGCCTACGGATTTGAGCAGACCGAACTGCCGCTGTCTCTCGCCGACCGATATCGAAAACGAGTTGTAAATAAGCGCTATCGAGCCGAACATTATTATGCCGCAAAGCACCGCCGCCAGCCCCAGATACACGCCGGTAAACACTTCGTTTTGAAAAAAGCCCTTATATCTCAGCAGCATATAGTGGACGGTAACGCCGTCCGTTTGCTCCAGTTTTTTATAATCGCGCGCCTTGAAAAAGAGCTTTGCAAAGCCGGAGCTTCCTCCTTTGGTGAGGGCGACGTAGCCGGCGTTTGAATAGTTGTCGATATCGTACGAAAACCTGTCGTAAAAGCCGACGACGGTGTAGGTCTTGTCATACCCCGGCAAAAGCTGTTCGTCTTCTTCATAGGCTACGCCCATATGAAGCGTGTCGCCCGATTTTCTGCTGCCGATATTGAGATTGAGAGTGTCGCCCACGTTATACGCGTCGGCATCGGAAAATTCCACAAGGTTGGAGGGCAAAATCAGCTCGTTTTCGTTTTGCGGCATTCTGCCGGAGGTGAGACGCACCGTCACCATATCCTCAAAGCCCTCCGACATACCCATAACGCAGAGATAGGGCTTGGCGGCGTTGTTTGATTCTATCTCGGCAAAGCCGAGCTCCGACAGGCTTTCGCTTTCGGTCACGTTTTTGTCGTTTAAGATTTTTTCTATGAAATCCTTTGACTCGACCGAGCTTGTCATAGCGTCGTAGCTGCCGTTTGAGAAAACCTCGATATTTACTATATAGGAGCGGATGGACTCGACAGCCTCGGTAACGGCGGTGAACATCGCGACCGACAGGGTGATGCCTATAATTGTAACGACGGTGCGGGTGCGGTTTTTAAGCAGCGAGCGCAGCGAGAATTTTGCAAATATATTCATTTTCCCTGCGCCCCGCTGTCCCGCACGATTTTGCCGTCCTCAATCGAGATTATCCTGTCCGCCTGGAGCGCTATGCTCTCGTCGTGGGTGATGACGATTAAGGTCTGGTTGTATTTTTTGTTTGAAAGCTTCAAAAGCTCCACGATTTCCTGGCTGTTTTTGCTGTCAAGGTTGCCGGTCGGCTCGTCTGCCAGCACGACGGCGGGGGTGTTCATCAGCGCGCGCCCAATCGACACCCGCTGCTGCTGTCCGCCCGAAAGCTGGTTTGGCAGGTGCTTTTCCCTGCCGGAAAGTCCCAGCGTCTCGATAAGCTCGCGCAGCCAGTCGCGGTTTACCTTGCGTTTGTCCATCAGCACCGGCAGCGTCATATTTTCGGTCACGTCCAGTATCGGGATGAGGTTGTAAAACTGGTAGATAAGTCCCACCTGCCTGCGGCGGAAGATGGCAAGCTGGTCCTCGTTTTGCTCGTAGACGTCCTGCCCGTTCATATATATCTTGCCGGAGGTCGGTCTGTCCACGCCGCCTATGAGGTGCAAAAGCGTCGATTTTCCGCTGCCGGACGGACCGATTATCGCGACAAACTCCCCCTTTTCGACAGAAAAGGTGACCCCGTCCAGCGCGCGAACCTCGTTTTCGCCCTTGCCGTAGACCTTTGTGAGCTTTTCAATTTCAAGTATTTTCATAAATCGTCCTCCTTTTGTTATATGATAGCGCGGGCAGGTGACGGGACGGTGACGGTAAAATTACAAATCTGTCACACAACGCCCAAATAAAAGCGGACGGTAAAAAGCGCGCCGCCTCCCGGCGCATTTTCCGCCTTAATCGTGCCGTTTTGCCGCTCGACTATGCTCTTTGCCAGCGCAAGACCGATGCCGACGCCCTCGCCCGCGCTGTTTTTGCCGCGGTAAAACCGCTCGAACAGGTGCGGTATGTCAGCCTCGTCAAAGCCGCAGCCGCTGTCTTTTACGGTAATCTCGGTGAAAACGGGCGTGGTGCGGGCGCGCACCTCTATTTTCCCGCCGCACGGCGTGTGCTCGATGCAGTTTTTGATGATGTTGCAAACCGCCTCCGCGCTCCAGGAGATGTCGCCCGTGAAATACGCGCCGTCCGTTTTTCCGCAAAGCTCGATTTCGTGCAAATCAAGCGACGCCTCAAGCGGCTCGACGGCGCGGCGGACAAGCTCCGAAGCTTTGATTTCCGCCCTTTCAAACACCGCCGTACCCGCGTCTATTTTTGAAATCTTGAGCAGCGTCTCCACAAGCCAGTCTATTCGCGAGCAGAGGCGGCGCAGCGTCGTCACATGCTCCCGCCGGCGACCTTCATCAAGCTCGGGCAGGCTCAAGGTTGACAGAATTATATTTATGGAGGTGAGCGGCGTGCGGAGCTGGTGGGAGATGTCCGCCATCGCGTCGGACAGAAACAGCTTGTCTTTTTTCATATTGTCCGCCGCCTCGCGCAGGCGCACCGTCATTTTTGATATCTCGCTTTGCAGAACCGACAGCTCGCCCTCGCGGCTTTCGGTTATAAAAACGCCGTCCTCTCCGTGAAGCACGCGGTTAAGGCTGTCGCTCATCCGCCGCAGCTCACGGTAGCGAAATGAGACGGAGGAGATATATAAAGCATACGCCGCGCAGAATGCGGCAAATACAAAAACGGCGCAGTAAGGTCCGTAAAATGCGGCGCCGAGCGCGCAAGTCACAGCGCATATAACGCAAAAGCCGACTGTAAATCTTTTGATTTCACGGTTTGAAAAAAGCTTCATATATCTATCCTGTATCCTATCCCGCGCACCGTTTTGATTATCTCGGGGGTCTGCGGGTCGCGCTCTATCTTTTCCCGCAGCCGCCTGATGTAAACGGAAAGCGCGTTGTCACTTATAAAGTCGCCCGCCGCGTCCCATATATTCTCCAAAAGCCGCGCGCGGCTCATAACCGCGCCGCGGTTGTTCACAAGCTCCAAAAGCAGGCGGTACTCCAGCGCGGACAGGTATAAATCCTGACCGTCACGCGTCACCACCCCTTTTTCCGTGTCCACTGTCACCTCACCGAGCGCTACCGTGCGGCTGGCTTTGCCCGCCCGCCGAAGCACGCTTTTTATGCGTGAGACAAGCTCGCGCGGGCGAAACGGCTTTGACACATAGTCGTCCGCGCCCATATCCAGCCCCGTTATCACGCTGTACTCGTCGCCGGACGCCGTCAGGAAAATTACGGGCAGCCCCTTTTGCTTGGCGCAGGCGCACACCGCAAAGCCGTTGCCCTCGGAC
>CANQVN010000080.1 GCA_947627315.1 uncultured Clostridia bacterium
TGTTCCTGCTCTTTGGCAATTAAGCCGATTAAGCCTAAGAGGGCTTAATCGCCTCTTACTACAAGGGAATAAAAAAAACGGTCACCTTCATGACCGATCCCCGCCTAACACGATACACACTTTTTTCTTCCTGCTGTGTATGCAGTTCTGTTTCTCTCCATTTTTCTTACACCGTACACGCTATACACAGCGAATAGGATACTACAGTTTAGGAAAGCCAAGCAGAATTGTGTCGTAATCGCCGATTTTCGCGTTTGCGTCCGCAAGCGCGGGACGGCTGGATTTATCACTCATCTCAACGCTGCTGCGGGATTTTTTATCCATCCAGTTGAGATCCGCCTGCGTATACGGCTCGGCGGGCTGAATACGGTACAAATCCGCGCCGATGGCATCCGCCAAGTCCTTTGCAACCCCCGCGGTCGTCCCTGTTGCCGAAAAATAAGCTACAAGCGTCTTACTCATTGTAATTATCTCCTTTTTCGAAGTATTATGACATCGTGTCAGCATATTCAGTATAGCGCTATTCTGACGCAGTGTCAATACGTTTTTAAAATATTTTTCAAGTTAATGAAATTCTTGCCATTTTGATAAGCAAGTGCTATAATTATTATATCAAATAAAAAAGGAGCGGATTAAGATGAACTTTTTAAAACAGCATGCAAGCAGCGTTATTTTATGCCTGTTCGAGATTTTGGTCGGCATATTGCTGCTGATAAACGCCGAAAAATTCACAGCGGCGATTATCGCGGTATTCGGCATCGTTTTGATTGTGACGGGGCTTATCAGCATTATCGGCTATTTTCGGATAGACGCAGTCCAGGCGGCCGCAAGCCAAGCGTTGTTCAAGGGTCTGCTCGCGCTCATTATCGGCATATTCTGCGTGGTGCGGACAGGCTGGCTCACAACGTCTGTCCTCCCTGTTATCGCCGTTCTTTACGGTGCGGCGGTGCTGATAGCGGGGCTTGTCAAGGTTCAGTGGTCGGTGAATTTAATCCGTTTGAAGCTCGGAAAATGGGGTCTGCCCGCAGTGAGCGCGGCAATCTCCATTATCTGCGGCGCGGTTATTATGTGCAACCCGTTTGAGACATTAGTCGTGCTGTGGATATTCACCGGAGTTTCGTTAATCCTTGAGGCGGCGCTTGATATCGCAGCTCTTGTTATGGTCTCCGCCGCAGGAGAATAACGGAAAATAAAAAAGCGACCCATAGGGTCGCTTTTTTATTCTGTGCGCTCGATTACTATCTTTGTGGCGTTAAGCCTTCTCAGAGTGCGTCTGGCGAGCCGTGTGCGCGGGTTTTCGACTATCCAGATGTTTGCCGCCTCCCAGACCGCAAAAGAGCCGACAATGGAGATAAGCTCCACCGGCACGGAGCCGAGCACACCGTCCAGCAGAATGCCCGCAGCCACAAATACCACTCCGATGCAAAACAGCCAGATTTGCTTTATCCTGTTTATGCGCTTTTGGTTGGCGTTAATGTGTTCCTGCCGCCTTATAAGCTCCTGAAACGCGCCGCAAACCCGCTTAAAATCCACCGGACCGCCGCATTTTATTTTCAAAACAATGTCGTCGCCGACCTCCTTTTTTTCATACTGCCCGGCAAGATAATCGGACACTTCGCCGCTTAGCGTGCGACAGCTCTCGTCAAAGGGGTTATACAGCTCGCTTTCGTTTTTGATTTTCAAATTGATTTCATACATTTCCCCTACCTCCCCTGTAATATAAACTATACCATAAAACCACCGATTTCTCAAGATGTATAGAAATGACCACCCATAAAATATGGGTGGTCACGCTCATATCCTGAAAATAGCAACTGACTCCAAGGCATGCTGTCAGAAAATATTTAACGACTTTAATTTTCGGACGAAATAATCCGTCGTCTTATTGGCGCCTATTGTATTTAAGTGAAGATCGTCAAGAAAATCCGTCTCGGGGTCGATTCCTATCTCGTCAAGATTATCGTTCATATCAAAAAACGTGAACCCGTTTTCGGACATATATTTTTTGACGGTTTTTGAATCGTTCTGCGTCCAGTCCGATGCGACAGGCATCTTAAAAAACGCCAATTTGATGTTGTTTTGCCTGCAAAGCTCGGCGATATTGTTTATAGCGTCCGCCGATTTATCGGGTATTTCACGAATTTCGCCGTACCCCCCCGTTCAAAAATTCTATTTTTTGAGGTTCGGCTTCGTAACTGATGTAAAAGCCCCTGCGCTTATATTCCTCACTGTGATCCGAGAGCAAATCACCTACAATTTGCAGCAAATTCATCTGGTTCCACCATGAATGATTGGCAATAAGCGGAACGCAGGTTTTGGCCGCTTTTAGCTTGTCACCGTCAAACACCTCTATCAGCGAATTATATTTTTCAGCATTCAGAGGCATTTCCGAATAGCTGCTGATAACTCTCTCCGGAGTGATTTTCGCATCAAATATTTTTGAAATTTCCACTCCGACGACTTTTGGCTTTTGTCTTTTAAGCGTCTCTATAAGATAGTAATACGACATTTCAAGCGGCTGACTGTTGCCGCCAAAACTAAATGACGGTATGCCGTATTCATCGGTTATTTTTATAGAATTTACGCCGCGCATCATTTGGCTCGGTCCGAAAAACACCGCGTCTGCGCTGTTCTTTTCCAAATGATAAAAGCTCTTAATCGGCGTGCGAGAGATATACAGATTGGAAAACACGACGTTCAGGGCAAAAAACACTATGGCAAAGCACAGAATAAAGGCAATTATTTTAGCCGTGCGTCGTAAATATATTTTTTTCATTACTGCTCTCCTAAAAATTAAAGTAGATGAAACTGAAATAACATCTGCCGCCCAACGCCTGTCAGAAAATATTTAGAGACTTTAATTTTCGGACGAGATAATCCGTCGTTTTATTTGCACCTTTTGTATTTAAGTGAAGCTTGTTAAGAAAATCCGTCTCGGGGTCGATTCCTATCTCGTCAAGATTGTCGTTCATATCAAAAAACGTGAACCCGTTTTCGGACATATACTCTTTGACGGTTTTGGAGTCGTTTATCGTCCAGTCGGCAGCGACAGGAGTTTTAAAAAGTATCAATTTAATGCCGTTTTGCCGGCAAAGCTCAGAAATATCGTTTAAGGCATCTATAGAATAATCGGGTATTTGCTGGATTTCGCCGTACCCCCCCCCGTTCAGAAATTCTATCTCCACAGGCTCGGCGGCTTTGTTGTCTTCAAAGCCTCTCAGTAAATATTCCGCGCTGTGATCCGATAACAAATCCTTAACTAATAAAAACGGGTTGATTTGATTCCACCATGAATGGTTTGCAAAAAGCGGTATAAACCATTCAAACGCCTTGGTTTTATCGCCATCGTGTAATGCCTTGAGAGAATTGTATTTTTCGACGGTTAACGGCATTGCCGAATAACTGTATACTATTCTTTCGGCGGTGACCGGCGTATTAAATATTTTAGATATTTCCACTCCGACGACTTTTGGCTTTTGTCTTTTCAGAGCCTCCCGGAGATAGTAATACGTCATCACCAGAGGCTGACCGTCAGCGCAAAAGTCGAACGACGATATACCGTATTCCTCTGTAATCTTCTGAGCGTTAATGGCGCAGTACGACTGACTCGGTCCGAAAAATATTGCGTCAATACTGTCTTTTTCCATATGGTAAAAGCTTCTGACTCTTGTGGAATACATATCGGAAAATAGAGCATTCAAGGCAAAAAATACAACGATAAAGCACAGAATAAAGGCAATTATTTTAGCCGTGCGTCGTAAATATATTTTTTTCATTGCTGATCTCCTAAAAATTAAAGTAGATGAAATTGCTGACATCCACCTGATCCCCGTATGCTCCGAAAACAATTATCGAAAAAACAATCGTGAGATATACAAGCACACGAGCGACATAAGGCTTTTTCTCTATCTTTTCACGAATAAAGACGTCCTTTTCGTGTAAAAAGTCGGCAATAAGCAACACAAGAACACACAAAACAATATATATCAGCCATATTTTCCCACTGCCGGACAGAATGCCGGAATCACTATAGAAAACAGCCTGAATCTGACTTAAACCCGGCTTTCCGGCAAACAATCTGCCGAGCATATGTACGGCGGCGGTAAAGGAGGAAGAGTTAAAAAATACCCAGGCAAAAATCATAAGCAGCGTGCAGCGCACCGACTGTATGATGCGAAGGGGCAGCGAGCCCTCTTTTAAATGCAGCAATTTATTCAGCCTGTCGGTAAGCGGTTTTGTAAGCTCTCCCGAAACGATATAGATAAACTGGAGAATACCCACGCCAAACACATAGTTAAAGCCCGCGCCGTGCCACGCGCCTATCAGCGTCCACAGTATAAACATTCCAAGATAGGTCGGTATGCGCTCACCCGCCTTTTTGCCAAGCGTTTTCGAAAGACCTTTGTTCATTTTCAAAAACGCTTTGGATTTGAGAATGGGATAAAAAATGTAGTCTTTAAGCCAAGCTCCCAGCGTAATATGCCACCTACGCCAAAACTCCGACATATTTCCCGAAAAGAAAGGCTGGCGGAAGTTTTGCGGCATTTCTATGCCCATAAGCTCGCCTATGCCGCAGATTATATCCATATACCCCGAAAAGTCGGCATAGAGCTGGACGGCAAAGGCTATCATTCCCAAAGCTATACCGAGTCCCGAGTAATTTGTATAATTGGTAAATACCTCTCTTGCTATACATCCTATCTGATCCGCTATGCACATCTTTTTGATATAGCCCCAGGATATTTTAAGGACGGCAAGCTTGAATTTGTAAAAGCTTAGCTTTGTTTTTTCCTCCCTGCATAATTGCGGCATAAGATGATTGTACCGATTAAAGGGTCCCTGCATTATCGAAAGGAAAAACGAGCCGTATAAAATAACCTTAAGCGGATTTTTCTCGGCTTTTGTAATCCCGCGGGACACGTCGATAACATAACCTATCAGCTGGAGTGAGTAAAACGATATGCCAAGCGGCAGCAAAAGATTTTCCGCCGTCCAGAGATGGGCGGAAAACGCGCGGTTTATGCCGCTTGCAAAATAGCCGTAATACTTAAACAAAAACAGCAGACCAACGCTCACCGTAACAACAAAAGCGACGTAGCGGCGCTGATGGGACTGCGAAGCTTTTTTTCTTGCGTGGCGCTCCTCCCTGCTTGCATTTTGCTTGTTTTCCGCAAGCCAGCTTTTATATCCGTCGCCTATTTTCTCTATGCGAAGCGCGGAAAAGTAGGTGATAAGGGCTGTCGCGGAAAGTATAAAAATGCCAACAATACTGTAGCTTACATAAAATACAACGCTTGCAGCAAGCAGCACAGTCCATCTGTATTTGGCAGGCGCGGCGTAGTAAAGCAGCACTGTGCAAAGTACAAAAATCAAAAAATAAAATGAAGTTAAACTCATACCCGTTCCTCTAAAAGCTCAATTATTCCTATCTGAGAATTTATCAAAAAAGCAACCTTCGCCCTGTCCCCGATAACGGGGGCGGGAGCCGGTTCTAAGAAAAGCAGAAACTTATTCCGTTTCAGCTTTTCTATCTCACAGTCAAGGTCATCACACTTATAACAAATATGATACGGCGTGTTCTTATACTGTTTAAGCAGCGGATAAAGCACGCTTTCGGGCTGCGGCGTTATAAGCTCCACACAGTAGTACCCCCCCGCACGTCATAAAGCACAGATGTGCTTTTCTTGCATCGTCCCATGTGGGAGGGGTAGTCAAATCATAGCCCAAAGCTTCAAAAGCCGAAACGGCTTTGTTCATATTTTTTACAAGATAGCCAATATGATGGATCTCCATTTACAGTTCCTCTTGAATGAAATCCACCATTTCACCGACGTTTTTCATGGAAACGGTCTGCCCCATGGAAAACTCAATGTCAAATTCGTCCTCGATAGCCGCAAGCAGCGTGATATGGCGGAGGCTGTCCCACCCCTCCACATCTTTCGCGGTGGTATCCTCCCCCACCGTGATGCTCTCATCGTCAAAAACGTCTCTGAACACCTCGTTCAGCTTTTCAAAAATCTCTGCTCTTTCCATTTTGCTTCTCCTTATCTTGTTATTTCTATAGAGGGGTTTTTGGGCTTATAGCCGACCACAGGCAGCCGCCAGACGGTGTTGCCGTCCGCGTCCTCCCCGGTTTTTTCAAAGCCCATTCGGGAATAAAAATCTCTGACCATATTGTTTTTGGGCGTCGGGTAATAATAACCGATAATATCCGTTATTCCCAAAGCCGCGGCGTCTGACACAAGCGCATCAAGCATCGCGTCCTCCATCCCGCGCTTTAGAACCCGACAGCTCATAAGCCACAGGCGCATATGAAGCTTATCCCCCTCACGCTGTCCCGAAATGACGCTGACAACGCCGTTGTCGCCGAACTTATCTTCAAGCTTGCCGTACAGGCAGAGATAATCGGGCGACTGAGCCATATGCTGAATATCTCCCTCGCTGCATCTGAGGGTCGTCAGGTTGAACTGATTGCTTTTGTTTGTAAGCTGTGCGATACGCTGAATATATATCGGCTCGAACGGACGGATAACGGCTTTCATATTAAGGCTTTTCAGAAAGTCCTCGTAATTGCCGACCGACTGCTCCAGCCGCGTGCGCTGCTGATTTGCCTGGTACATCTTGACCCGCGCGAGGTCGTCGCTTGAAAGTGACGTGACCTCAAAATATCCGCCACGGTCAAGAACACGAATATAGTTTTCCACCCGGTTCATCTCCGGCACCGCAACGCCGAGACCGGAGTGCCTGATTATTTCCCGCTCCGCCGGATTATCGTCTGCAAATACAAAGCTGTCCACGCCGAGATTCAGCTCTTTTGCTATTTGCAGCATATTTTGATCCTTGTTGTCCCAGTTTGCCTTGATGCTGACAAAATCGTCCGGCTTCAGCGCGCCGTTTGGATGGTTAAGACCCGCAAGCGCGTTTTCCTCATCGTTTTTACTGTTAACGGCAAGCAATACGCCTATTGATTTAAGCGACTTGACGTACTCCTGAAACTCGCTGTAAACCTGCCCCATCGGGACTTCCGGTCCGAGCTGAATGCCCTCAACGCCGCTGTCGCCGACAACTCCGCCCCACAGGGTATTATCGAGATCCAGTACCAAAACCTTTTTGTTTTTCCCGT
>CANQVN010000081.1 GCA_947627315.1 uncultured Clostridia bacterium
CCACTCGGTATTTTCTTTTTTACAGCGCGGCTCAGATGAGCGCCAGTATGGCGCTCCGGGAGTCGAGCTGCCCGTCGTATGCTTTTGCCGCAGCAAGTTCGGAGAATATCCGGAATATCACACCTCCGCAGACGATTTGAAGCTAATCAGCCCCTCGGGATTTCGCGGCAGCTTCGAGGTTATGACCGACGTTATTCGGATTCTCGAGCATAACGAACGCTATCGGTCAAGCGTGCTGTGCGAGCCGCAGCTGGGACGGCGCGGGCTTTATCCGACCGTCAGCCAGAAGGGAAGCTATGACGGAATAAGAAGTATGACGAATCTCATCGCCTATGCCGACGGGAAAAATGATCTTATCGCCATCAGCGACCGTATCGGCGTGCCTGCGGCAGAGCTTGTCGGTATAGTGACAAAGCTTTGTGAAAACGGACTTTTGGAGGCGGTCGGGATATGACGTACGTGAAATTAGAGCATTTTTGGGACTCGCTTAACGTAAATCGGGGCGATATCGTCTTTGTATCGTCTGACATAACTCAGCTGTTGGCAATCGCCCATTGCCACGATGATTTGCCCGACCCGAATATATTAATCGACGCTTTGATAGACCGCGTCGGCAGCTCCGGCACTGTGATTTTTCCGACGTATAACTGGGATTTTTGCTCCGGCAAAACATTTGATATTAAAAAAACGCGCTGTAAGACGGGCGCGCTGGGCAAGGTCGCCTTAAAGCGCGGCGATTTTCAAAGAACACGGCATCCGATATATTCCTTTGCCGTATATGGGAAATACCAAAAGGAGCTTTGTGAGATGGACAACAAGGACTCCTTCGGTTTGGATTCCCCTTTTTCATTTTTCAAGAATCACAACGTCAAAAATTATATTATCGACGTTACTCTTCAGCACTGCTTTACATACGTACACTTTGCAGAGGAACACTCCGGCGCGGTGAAATATCGCTATTTGAAGGACTTTACGGCGGGATATATCGACGCGGACGGACATAATGAAACACGAACCTATTCCATGTTTGTAAGAGACCTGGATTTGGACGTATGCGTTACCATCGATCCCTTAGAGGACGATTTGATAAAAGGAGGAGCGGAGACTCGGTACAGCGTAAACGGTATCGACGTTAAGCTTATCCGCATGGGCGACGCGTATGACGTTATTTTGCGGGACATTGTAGAAAATTCATCAAGAAAATTATGCACATATATTGGTCAGTAGGCGCTTTTTATCACAACGTGCAAACCCGTTAAAGTACAGGCGGCGTCTGCCTGCAAGAAAACCACGAGGTATCTTATGAAGGAACTGGAATATCCGTTTGACGCGGAATACATACTGAACAATAAGAAAAAATTAAAGCGGCTGCTCGCCGCGGACGGCAGCGTCCGCATTGATAAGAAAATCGCCATTTTGGGCGGGTCTACCACCGGCAATATCAAATTGATTTTGGAGCTGTTTCTGCTTAATTACGGCATAAGACCGACGTTTTACGAGTCGGAGTATAACCAGTATTACAACGACGCGATGTTTCCCAATGCGAAACTGGAAGCGTTTAATCCGGACGTTATCTATATCCACACCACCAGCCGCAATGTGACAAATTTACCGCAGATTTCGGACAGCGCCGAGACTGTGGACGGACTTATTCAGGCGGAAACGGAAAAGTTTACGGGTATGTGGGACAGACTGGCGTCGGTGTATCGCTGCCCCATCATTCAGAATAACTTTGAAATGCCGCTTTTCCGCCTCATGGGGAACAGGGACGCCTATGACGTACACGGGGCGGTGAACTTTTTCACCCGGCTCAATATGCAATTTTATGAGTATGCCCAAACCCATGAAAATTTTTATATCTGTGATATCAACTACATTTCCGCCGACTACGGGCTGAGAAAATGGTCCGATCCGTTTTACTGGCATATGTACAAGTATGCTTTGAACGTCTCCGCCATTCCCTACCTGTCGTTTAACGTTGCCAACATCATCAAGTCTGTTTACGGCAAGAATAAAAAGGGCTTTGTGTTGGATTTGGACAACACCCTCTGGGGCGGTGTAATCGGCGACGACGGCGTGGAGAACATAGCTTTGGGACCGGAAGAGTCTGAAGGACAGGCTTATCTGGAGTTTCAGCGGTATATCAAGGCGCACAAGCAGCTTGGGATATTACTTAATATCGACTCCAAAAATGACTATGAAAATGCCGTTTTAGGTATAAATCACGGTGACAGCGCCTTTACGGAGGATGATTTCATCTGTATCAAAGCCAACTGGGAGCCGAAGGATAAAAACTTTGCCGCCATCGCGAATGAGCTTAATCTTTTGCCGGAAAGTCTTGTTTTTATCGACGATAATCCGGCGGAGCGGCATATCGTTACCGAGCAGCTTGCGGGAGTGCAGGCGCCGGATATCGGCGAGGTAAGCCAGTATATACAGAATATTGACAGAGCAGGCTTTTTTGAGGTCACGGCGCTTTCAAGCGACGATTTGAAGCGTAACGAGATGTACCGGGAGAACGCGAAGCGCGCGCAGCTTAAAGCCGGCTTTGCGGATTACAGCGAGTATCTTTTGAGCCTCGATATGACTGCTGTCATAAGACCGTTTGAGCCCATGTATTTTGCCCGCATTTCACAGCTCAGCAACAAGTCCAACCAGTTTAATCTGACGACTCGGCGCTATACGCAGGCGGAAATAGAGCAGACGGCAGGGGATTCGAACTATATCACCCTTTACGGCAAGCTTGCGGACAGATTCGGGGACAACGGCGTGGTATCGGTGGTGATAGGGCATATGACAGACGACGTGTGCCATATCGACCTGTGGATTATGAGCTGCCGCGTGCTGAAACGGAATATGGAATTTGCCATGACGGACGCGCTGGTTCATTATGCAAAAGCCCGCGGCGTTAAGAAAATAGCGGGACACTATTACCCGACGCCGAAAAACGGCATGGTGAAAGAGTTTTACGCGGAACTGGGCTTTGACAAGACGGGCGAGGATGATAAGGGCAACACGGACTGGATACTTGACATTACCGGAGAGTATGAAAATAAAAATAAAGTAATTAAGGTGGAAAAATAATCTGATGCGTATTCATCATATCGGTTATCTGGTCAGAAATATGGAAAAAGCTATGGATACTTTCGTTTCCGCCGGATATACGGTTAAGAAAAATGCGGTGTATGACAATTACAGAGAGGTGGATATAGCCTTTTTGGAACGGGACGGTTATACTATCGAATTAGTGTGTCCCAAAACGGCGACGTCTGTAGTGGCAGACCTTGTAAAACGGTATAAAAATTCGCCTTACCATATATGTTATATATCCGATGATTTTCAAAAAGACGTCGAAAACTTAATCGGGGGGGGGTACAGGCTTATTGATGAACCGACCCCGGCTCCCGCGCTTGACGGGAAAAAGGTGTGCTTTTTAATGAACCCGTTTGTCGGTATGATCGAGCTGCTTGACGGGCGGTAATACTGAAAATAAATTAAGGAGAAAATAAGAATGACAAGAGAGCAAGTATTTGAGGGACTAAATAGTGTGTTTCGTGACGTTTTTGACGATGAAACCATCACCGTGAACGATGCGACCACCGCAGATGATATTGAGGATTGGGACAGTCTGGAGCATATCAACCTTATAATTGCGGTGGAGGAAAAATTCGGCGTTAAGTTCAATATGACTGAGGTCAACAAAATGAAGTGCGTGGGCGATATAGCCGACGCCGTTTTGCAGCGGATTAAATAATTATAGTATAAAAGCGGAGAGGGGAAAATATGTCTGAAACAAAAAAGAACACAAGAGAGCCGTCAATTGAGCTGTTAAGGGTAATAGCCATGCTGATGGTGACGGCGCTGCACGCGCTGTTGCATGGCGGTATGCTTGACAAATATAATCTCGGTATAGGCTATATATTATTTTGGAGTATAAAGTCGCTGAGTTATGTTTCGGTGAACATATTTGTGCTGATATCAGGCTACTTTATGATAAAATCCAGTGCAAAGCCGTCGCGCATCATAAAGCTTGCGATACAGGTGTGGACTTTTTCAATAGGGTGCGCCGTCATTTCACATTTTGTTTTTGAAAGAAGCTTCAGCCTGCACGACCTTGCAAAGATACTGCTCCCGCTTACCGGGGGTACATACTGGTTTGCAAGCGCATACGCGGTGATGATTTTGCTTGTTCCCATTCTCAACAAATTTATATTTACGCTCAATCGCACCTCACATCTCAGGGTTTTGGCGCTGCTTATCGCCGTATTCTGCGTTTTAACGACGGTCTTCCCGTGGAGCAGAACCGTTATTACAGACGGTTACAGCTTTACGTGGTTTATCGTATTGTATTTTACAGCCGCGTATATAAGACTTTATAAAGACGAAAATTCCACCGAGGAGGGGGGGTGGAAGCGGTATAAGCCGCTTTATGCCTATTTCGCGCTCTGCTTTGCCGCAGTTATCGGAAAGGTCGTGCTGCATCTTACAATAGGCAGGATACTTAATAATGACGCGAGCGGGATTTTGTTTGCGTATAACAGCGTGGTTTATTATCCCGCGTCGATTTGCTTGTTTGCGGCATTTCGGCGGATGCGGTTGAAAAACCGTGTTTTGTGCAAGATAAGCACGACGCTCGGCGCGGTCAGCTTCGGCGCATATCTTGCTACGGATAACCCTTTTATACGCTCGGGGCTTTGGAACAGTATAAATCTCCCGAAATACGTCGGACGCGGCGTTTTTATTGAATTTTTAATATTCATTGGGGTAATCGCCGCGCTTTTTTTGATAGGATGCGCGATAGAATGGCTGCGCTGTGCGCTGATGAGACTTGTGCGGCTGTCAAAGCTGCTTTCGGCGGCGGACAGGCGTTTTGAAAAGCTGAAGCTTTACCTTGCGGATAAGCTGAGAGTTTCGTAATTTCTCCGGTTATATAAAAACGCCCCGGCAATGTGATTGCCGGGGCGTTTGTCGCGCGGGTCAGCATTCCGCCGCCGCAAGGGTCGCCATTATCGTGTTTGACAGCAAAAAGCCGCGCTCTGTCAGTATCAGCCGCCCGTCTGCCGTCCGCGCCAGCCCGTTTTCGACAAGCCTTGCGATAAACTGCGCGCTGTTTGGCAAAAGCGATATTTCCAGCCCGCGCAGGGTGCGCAGCGACAACATTATTTTTTCAAGCAGCGGGTCATCTATCTTCTCGCTTTTGTCAAAACCAAATTCCGTTTTTTTGATAAACGCCGCTCTGTCCGGCATAAACGAGTACCGATACCCGCCTATTCGCGAATGTGCGGCGGCGCCCAGTCCCAGATAGTCGTTTTCGGTCCAGTAGACGCTGTTGTGGCGGCTTTCAAACCCGCTTTTTGCAAAATTTGATATTTCGTAGTGGGTATATCCCGCTTTTCCCAGCGCCGAGCAGGCATGAAAATACATTTGCTCCTGCTCCCGCTCATCCGGCAGCGCGGCGCCGCTTTTGTAAAGCGGCGTGCCTTTTTCAAGCTGTAAATTATAGCAGGAAATGTGTTTGGTATCAAGTGAAATCAGCCCGTCCACGCTTTTTGCAAAGCTCTCGGCGCTCTGCCCCGGCAGTCCGAAAATAAGGTCGCAGCTTATGTTTTCAAACCCCGATTTTCGCGCCGATTTAACGGCGCTTACCGCCTCCTGCGCGCTGTGAAGCCTGCCTATCCTTTTAAGCTCGCTGTCACAAAGCGACTGAACGCCGAGCGACAGGCGGTTTACCCCGCAGGATACGGCGCACTCTAAAAACTCCGGCGTACAGCTTTCAGGATTTGCCTCAATCGTTATTTCCGCCGCGGCAGATACGCTGAAATTTTCCAAAATCGAGCAAAACAGCCGCGAAAGCTTATGCGGCGGGATAAGGCTGGGCGTGCCGCCGCCGATATATACCGTCGATATCTCCCGCGCCCGCGCGGTTTTTCTGTGATACCCGATGCAGCGAATAAGCGCTTCGACGTACTCCGAAATATCCCCCTCGCTTTCCGAGTAAAAGGAGCAGTAGGCGCATTTTTGCCTGCAAAACGGGATGTGGATGTAAAGAGATAAGGGCGGATTTTCCATAGCTACTTGTCGCTGTCCAGCCTTAAAACCGCCATAAACGCCTCCTGCGGCACCTCCACGCTGCCGAGGCTGCGCATCCGCTTTTTGCCCTCTTTCTGCTTTTCAAGCAGCTTCTTTTTACGGGTGATGTCGCCGCCGTAGCACTTTGCAAGCACGTCCTTGCGCATCGCTTTCACCGTCTCGCGGGCGATTATCTTGCCGCCCACCGCCGCCTGTATCGGCACCTCGAAAAGCTGGCGCGGAATGTGTTCTTTCAGCTTTTCCGCCATTCTGCGCGCGCGGGGGTAAGCCTTGTCGGTGTGGACGATGAAAGACAGCGCGTCCACTATCTGCCCGGACAGAAGTATGTCCAGCTTTACAAGCTTCGATGGCTTGTAGTCGCAAAGCTCATAATCGAGCGACGCATAGCCGCGGGTGCGGGATTTGAGCGTGTCGAAAAAGTCGTAAACTATCTCGCCCAGCGGCAGCTCATAGTGAATGTTCACCCTGCCGGTGTCGATATAGGTCATATTTTTAAATATGCCGCGCCTGTCCTGACACAGCTCCATAATGTTGCCGACAAATTCCTCCGGCGATATTATGTCCGCTCTCACATACGGCTCTTTTGTCTGCGCGATAACGCCGGCGTCGGGGAAGTTTGTCGGGTTTGAGATATACTCGCTGTGTCCGTCGGTATACTCCACGAGATAGGAAACGGAGGGAGCTGTCGTTATGATATCCAGCAGAAACTCCCGCTCGATGCGCTCCTGTATTATCTCCATGTGCAAAAGCCCCAGAAACCCGCACCGAAAGCCGAACCCGAGCGCGGCGGAGGTCTCCGGCTCGAACATAAACGACGCGTCGTTAAGCTTCAGCTTTGAAAGCGCGTCCTTCAAGTCGCCGTATTTCGCCCCGTCCGCCGGGTATATGCCCGAAAACACCATCGGCGTGCATTCCTTATATCCCGCAAGCGGGCTTGCACAGGGGCTTGCCGCGTTTGTCACCGTGTCGCCGACCCGCGTGTTTTCAACGTTTTTTATGGATGCCGTAAAGTAGCCGACGT
>CANQVN010000082.1 GCA_947627315.1 uncultured Clostridia bacterium
CCGTTGTATTTCGGGTTGGTCTGCACGTTTGTCTCGTACATACCCGCCACCGTCTCGTCCAGAATGTTGCCGAGCTGTGCCTCCGCCCACGTTCCGCGCGCCTTGACGTTTGTCAAAACGCGGTTAAGCCCGTTTACCCCCTCCGACAGCGACTTCATCTCGCCGAGGCTGCGGTATACGTTTTCCAGCCTGTCCGACACCGCCTTGAAGGAGGAGCTGAGGCGCTGGTTCAGCGTCTCGGTCAGCTTTTCGTCCACCGTCTTTCGCATCTCCTCCAGCTTTTTCTCGTTGCCCTCCCGCATTGAGTTTACGCTGTCGGTGACAGACTTGTTGATGGCTATCAGCTGCTCGTAGTTTTTGTCCGACATATTCTGTATCCTGTCGCTTATCTCACGCAGCGAGCGGCGCGTCTCGTCGGCGCGCATATCAAGCTTTTGGTCAAAAAGCCTGCCCTCCGTCTTGTCCTTCGCCCCGCTTTTGATGATAAGCGCGGCGCACAGCGCGCCCAGAGCCGCCGTGACGCAAAGCAGCGCGATTATAACAAAATCAGTCATCGTCATTCTCCTTTCGCAGCGAAATCTCGCCCGACCGCAGGATTTTTTTGACCCCGTCCTCTCCCATAACGGCAAGCCCGCCGTCCGGCTCGACGCCAAGCAGCGTGGCGGGGTGCTTTATCCCGTTTTCGATATACGCGATTTTCTCGTTTATCCACAGCATACGCGCCCGGTACTCCGCAAAAAACGACCTGTCGGACAAATCGCGCGTGAGAGAATAAAGCTCGTCCGAGAGAGCGGCTGTAATCTCGTTTCGCGTAATCCCGTTTTGCGGCAGGGCGATGGCGGTATTTTCAAGCTCCCGCGGTATCCCGCCGGCGGCAAGGTTTATGCCGATACCGATTATAACGTGGGACACCGTCTTTGTCTCAAAGTCGCTCACCGCCTCGGTGAGTATGCCGCACACCTTTTTTCCGCCGACGTATACGTCGTTTACCCACTTTATCATGGGTCTTACATTAAAAAACCTGTCTATTACCCGCACGACGGCGACAGCGGCGGCGGCGGTGACGTGAAGCGTGCTTTCAAGCGGCGCGTTGGGTGAAAAGACGTAACTCATATACACGCTGCCGGGCGGCGAATAAAAGGCACGCCCCTGCCTGCCCCTGCCGCCGGTCTGGCTCTCTGCGGCAAACACCGCGCTTTTGCAGCCCGCCGACGCTATCGCCCGCTTGGCAAAGCTGTTTGTCGAATCGACGGTCTTTTGAACGTAAACGGGCAGGGGGCGGCGCATCAGCGCGCCCGTCCCCTCGGCGGACAGAATGTCGCACCCGTCGCAAAGCCGATATCCGCGGTTGGTGGAGGACAGTATTTCATACCCGTCCTCCCTGAGCGAGGTTATCGCCTTCCACACCGCGCTGCGGGATACGCCGAGCCTGCGCGCCATCTCCTCACCGGACAAATCCGCGCCGCGGTTTTGGGTGAGAAGCTCGATTATCCGCGATTTTACATTCATTTTATCCGAGCAGTCCTATCGACTTCAAAAACAGCAGGATAAGCAGCGCGGGGGCTATATATTTTATCATGACGATATACAAGCCGCGCCTGCCCATCTTTTCTCCGTTTTTCTCCACCTCGTCAATAACGGTCTTTGGTTTTACAATCCAGCCTATCAGTATGCAGGTCGCGACGGCGACGACCGGCATCAGTATGTTGTTGCTGACAAAGTCCAGAATATCCAGTATCTGCCCGCCGCTTACGGTGGAGAATGAAAATTCAAAGTAGAGCGCGTTGTAGCCGAGGCAGACCAAAATCGCCGCGGCGTAGGACAGACCGAAAACAATGCCCACCGCCTTTGCGCGGGACATTTTGAATTTGTCCATAAAGCTGGAGACGACCGCCTCCATTATCGACACCGCGCTTGTCAGCGCGGCGAACAGCACCATCGCGAAAAAGATACAGCCGACAAAGCCGCCCAAGGCGCCCATTTCGGAAAACACGCGGGGCAGCGACACGAACATAAGCTCGGGTCCCGATGCGTCCATACCCGCCCTGCCCTCGAAGGCGAAAACGGCGGGGATTATCATAACGCCCGCCAGTATAGCGATGGCGGTGTCGAATATCTCGATTCTGTTGACCGAGCGGCGGATGCTCGCATCGTCGTGCAGATATGAGCCGTAAGCCACCATAATGCCCATCGCGATGCTGAGACTGTAAAAGAGCTGACCCATCGCGTCCAGCACGACGCCGACAAGCTTGCCGAGCGTCATCCCCTTAAAGTCGGGAATAAGGCAGACGGCAAGCCCCTGAAGCCCGGTGCGGGTCGTGTCGCCGTCGGTGTGAGTTATGGTCAGCGAAAAGCCGGCTATCACCAAAACCAGCGCCACCAGCGCCGGCATCAGTATTTTAGACAGCTTTTCGATGCCGCTGTTGACGCCCCTGTATACGACAAACGCGGTCGCGAGCATAAATACCGTCATAACGAGTATCGGCTGAAAGCCGCCCGATATGAACGAGGAAAAATAGCCGTCTCCCGCCGCGGCGGCGCCGCCGCCCGTTAAGTATTTTGTAAAATACTTCAATACCCAGCCGCCTATCACGCAGTAATAGGGCATAATAATCGCGGGGACAAGGCAGGAGACTATTCCAAGCCAGTTCCATTTGCGGGAAAGCACGCCGTAGGCGGTAAGCGGGCTTTGCTTTGTCCTGCGCCCGATTGCCACCTCCGTTATCAGCAGCGTAAAGCCGAAGGTGAGGGCGAGCACTATGTAAACGGCGATGAACATTCCGCCGCCGTCCTTTGCGGCAAGGTAGGGAAAGCGCCAGATGTTGCCCAGTCCCACGGCGCTGCCCGCCGCCGCCAGTACAAAGCCGAGCGAGCCTGTAAACGAGTGTCGTTTCGGTTGTTTTTCCATGTGGTTTCTCCTGATTTTTATCTTTAACGCCTTTTCAGCAGCGTTACCGTTTCGATGTGCGCGGTGCGGGGGAACATATTCACCGTTTTTGCCGCCGCAAGCTCCAGCCCGCCCTCCCGCAGGATTTTAAGGTCGCGAGCGAGGGTCGCGCAGTCGCAGGATATATAAATAAGCCGTTTCGGCTTTTGTTCGCAGAGAAAATCAAGCGTCCGCCTGTCGCATCCGCTCCGCGGCGGGTCGACGGCGATTATATCAAACCCGCCTCCGGCAAGCGCTGCGGCGTC
Source organism: uncultured Clostridia bacterium (assembly GCA_947627315.1). Classification (GTDB taxonomy): domain Bacteria; phylum Bacillota; class Clostridia; order Oscillospirales; family QAKW01; genus RGIG9041. Next base: position 3,193 of record CANQVN010000082.1, read on the forward strand.
CGCCGCGTCGCCCGCGACAAACCGGGCGTTTTGAAAGCCGTTCCGGGCGGCGTTTTTTTCGGCGCATTTTACAGCCTCCGCCACCGTCTCGATTCCGACAAGCCGCCGCGCGTCTCCCATCGCGCACAGCCCCACCGTGCCTATCCCGCAGTATAAATCAAGCGCCGAAAGCCCGCCGGCGTTTGCAAACTCCCGCGCCGCTCCGTAAAGCAGCTCGCAGCAGCCGTGATTTACCTGATAAAACGCGCTCGGGGCGATTTCAAAGCGCAGACCGCACAGCGTATCCGTTATATACCCGCGCCCGTACAGCGTCTCGAACCTGTCCCCTAAAATGACGTTTGTGTTCTTGTCGTTGTAATTGAGTAAAACGGAGCTTATCTGCGGGTGGCGCGCCGTTACCGTTTTTACAAGCTCCGCCTTTTTTGAAAAAGCGCCGTTTACGACAAGGCAGAGCATAATTTCAGACATATCCCGCGCGCCGCGCAGAAAGATGTGACGGACGGCGCCGCCGCCTGTGGTCTCGTTATAGGCGGGAACGCCGTTTTCAAGCATAAAAGCCCGCACCGTGTCGGCAACGTCGCCAAACACCCGCGGCTGGGTGATACAGTCCCCCTCCGCGATATCGTGACTGCCGCGGCGGAAAAAGCCTATTTTGACCCTGCCGCCCTGCTCGCGCACGGGGTACTGCGCCTTGTTGCGGCACCCGTCTACCCGCCCGTCCCACAGCGGAGTACCCGGGTCGATATCGTACCCCGCGTGATAGAGCGCGTTTTTCACCTTTTGCCGCTTAAACTCAAGCTCCTCGTCCTCGCTCATATGCCACAGCCCGCACCCGCCGCAAAGGCGGTGCGTCTCACAGCGCGGCTCGGCGCGCCGGGGGGAACGCTCGATAATTTTCTCCGCCCGCGCGTAGCCGAAGCTCCTGCCCGCCTTTACCACGCGCACGACCGCCCGCTCGCCCCGCAAAAGCCCCGGGACGAACAGAACGTACCCCTGCGGCTTGCAGACGCCGTAGCCCTCCGACGTGTAGCCGATAATATTCACTTCCAGAATGTCGTTTTTATCCATAAAATCACAGTATCCACCGCCATTATACCATAACGCACGCCCTCTGTAAAACATATTTTTATATATTTTTTACATTTTATATATAGACAAACGGGCGGCGGGGAATATATAATGTTAGAAAAAGCTGCGGAGGAAAAAAATGAGCGTGATAAAAAGAGCCGCCGCGCTGCTCGGCGCCGCGGTGATGCTGATATCGGGCGTCTCCTGCTCCAAGAGCTACGCGATGAAGGTGGGCGACGTTGTGATAACGCCGGAGCAGTACCGCGTGACGGCGGTCAGCATCAAAAAGCAATACCTCACCGAAAACGGACTGGAGGAGACGGACGGGTTTTGGGACAAGTACGTCGATACGACCTACAGCTCTACCATGAAGGAATATCTCAACGCGATGATACAGAGCTACATCATATCGTCCAACCTCTATTCGATACATTTCGACGAGCTGGGGCTTTCGCTTGACAGCGAGACGGAGCAGGAGATTAAAGCTTCGATAGAGGAGCTTATAAATCAGTACGGCAGCAGGGAAAACCTCGACGCCGCGCTGAAGGAGCAGGGGTACAGCTACGACGAGTTTGTAAAGCAGTATTACGACGAGGCGAAGCGCAAGGCGATAATTATGTACTATTTCGGTCCCGACAGTACCGAGCAGCCGGTGTCGGAGCAGAGCCTGCACGAGTATTACGACGAGTATTACGTCAAGGTAAAGCACATTTTCCTTTCCACCAAGACAAAAGAGGGCGACGAGATGAGCAAGACCCGGCGCGACGAGGTGGGGCAAAAGGCACAGCGGATTTACGACCGCGTAATGGCGGGGGAGGATTACGAGGCGCTTTTGGACGAGTTTAACGAGGACCCCGGTATGGCGTCCAGCCCAAACGGGTATATTTTCTCGTCGGAGGACAGCTCCTACCCGCGGGTGTTTTACAACGCGGCGTTTGAGATGGAGCCGGGGCAGGTGCGGCTCGTTCAGTCAAACCTCGGCTACCACATTATAAAGAAATACTCATTTTCGGAGGACGATATCTATTCGCCCGACAACATCACCACCCTTTTGGAAAATATGATGAGTGAGGAGTCGAACAAGATACTTGACAAGCTGAAGGAGCGGATAGGCGTCACCTATAATAACGCGGTGCTTGACAGTATGTCCGTTGAAAAGCTGCCGCGGGCGACCGAGGCGGTAACGCCGGACGATATGACAGAGGACGTAAAGGAACAGTTCGGTATAGAGGACGAAGACGAGTAAAAGCGAAAAACGCGCCCCGTAAGGGACGCGTTTTTTATTTGAAAAATTCCTCCAGCTGCGCGCGGGTGGCTTTTACAAAGCCCTGAACGATGCTGCCGCCGCCGCACTTTGCCGAAAACCGCCGCCGCATAAGCTCGGCTATATCGCCGGGACTTCTGACCTCCGAGGTGACGGCGAAGTTGTAGCCGCCGTCGTCCGAGCCGGAAAATATCGCGCACTCGGTGCCGTACCTGCCCTCCAGCAGGTTCATCATCAGCCTGATAGTTCCCATGTCGACGTTTTGCTCAAACAGCAGAATACTGCCGTCGGTGCGCCGGATGGTGTTCATTTTATAAAACAGCGCGTCGTGCCTCAGCTCGCTCAGCCGCCGGCGCAGTGCGCCCGCCTCATCCGCAAACCGGTCGAAATGCTCCGCCGCCTCGTTCGGGCGGGACGAAAGCGCCGCCGCTATCTTATCCAAGTTTTTCTGCTTTTGCTGGTAATCCGCAAGCGCGTCCATACCGCAGAGCATATGCAGCCGCGCGCCGCGCTTGTAGTTTTCCGCCGAGGTTATCTTGATAAGCCCGATTTCCCCCGTGCGCGCGACGTGCGGCGCACAGCAGGCGCAGATGTCCACTCCCTCGATTTCGACGATGCGCACAGGTCCCGTTATTTTGCCCTTGGAGCGGTACTCCATATTGTAGAGCTTAAACCCGTCGGGATAGTACGCAAAAACGGGCAGGTTTTTCAAAACGGCGGCGTTTGCCTGCCGCTCGACCTCGTCAAGGTCCATACCGTTCAGCGTCCCGCCCACGTCAAAGGTCACCTCGTCGCTTCCCAGGTGGAAGCCGACGTTTTCATAGCCGTACAGCCTGTGAATGACCCCGCAGAGGATATGCTCGGCGGTGTGACAGCGCATTTTATAAAGCCGCTCGTTAAAGTCAAGCTCACACTCGCACTCGCCCTGAACCGGCGCGTCGGTCAGGTGGGTGATAACGCCGTCGCCGTCGATAAAAACGTCTGTCACCCGCGCGCCGGCGATACTGCCGGTGTCGCACGTCTGCCCGCCCTGCGTGGGGAAAAACGCGGTTTTGTCCAAAACGGTACGGTAGCCGCCCGCTGTCTTTTCACAGCTTAAAACGCGCGCCCTAAAGCTTTTGAGGTAAGAGTCGGTATCGTAAAGCCGCTCTGTCATTTCTCGCTCTTGCCGGTAATGCGGCTTCTGAAATAATCGCCGCAGTCGTAGGTGAGCTTCAGCCAGCTCGGGACAAGCTCGCGCGGCATACGGCGGGGACTTGTCTGCATAAACGACTCGAAGCTGAGGTCGCCGTCGTAGCCGATTTCACGCAGCGCGTCGCAAAACTCATCCCAGAAAATCGTGCCGGCATAGGGGACAAGATGCCTGTCTCCGTCCGCGCTGTTGTCGTGGATGTGAAGCGCCTTTATCCGCC